>NZ_JBIVOO010000015.1:0-104218 GCF_044754165.1 Arthrobacter sp. NPDC093139 | reverse complement strand
CGGAATCAGCCACAAACGCACCAGACCCTATAGGCCCCAGACCAACGGCAAGGTCGAGCGTTTCAACCGCATCCTCCTCGAGGAATGGGCCTACGACGGTGGACCATGGGTTCACATATTCGGCGGCGCGTGGGCAGATGGGCTCGCTCGGAAGGGCTAGGGTCTCGGCCCCTTGGAGCGGTTGAGCCGGCATCCCGGCGACTTGATAATTCCCCGATCGTGGGGCCCAGCCAGGTCTATGGAACCCGGAACCTCTCCTCGGCCCTGGAGTCGCATTGCGGCCTAACATGGCCTCGTGAGTAGGATCATCTTCCGCCCAGAACGGCGTCGACTTCGCCGGTTCACGTGTACGGGTTTAACAGCTCGCACCAAAGGCGTACCATCCTACCCATGAGCCCGACAAAGTCGTTGGCCACAGTGACACTTGCCCTCCTCCTCTCCGGCTGCACCCAGCCGGCCCCTCCTCAAACGTCCGCACCGGCCCCTCAGGCACCGGCACCGCAGACAAGCATGTACCTTGAACTCCAGACGATGACGCCCGCACCGGTCCCACCACGGCTGTCCACCACCTTGCCCGTCGCCCCCGTACCCGCCCCCAAAGCCCTTCCGCCGGCAGTCATTGTGGAGGAGCACCGGCACAGGCTCTGGGAGGGGATCAAGGAGTGGAATGACAACATGTGTCTGAACCGCACGGGCAGCCTGGAATGCACGGCCGTCACGCTTAAGCTGAAGCGGCTGTCCACAGCCGCGGTGATGGAACTGGAAAATGCCCGGCCCTGGCCTGTCGAGCAGGACGAGCTGGCCCAGCGCACCCTCTCCCGCCTGAAGGCAGTCTCCATGCTCACCCAGAACGAGACGGCGTCGACGTCGACGCTGCACTCGGAACTGCTGTCCCTCGACCACGCCCTCCAGTCCTGGTCAGCCTTCTCCGGCTGAATATTGAACGCTGCGAAGACTGCGGCGACAGAAAGGGCCGCACTCGTCGTAGCGCAGGACGTCACACCGGCGAGCTGTGGATAATGACGCCGATGGTCACCGACTTGAACGAAGCCAAAACGTCGTCACTCTCGCCAAGTGATTGGGCATCCGGGTCGCCGGCGTCACGGCAGAAATGCCGTCTGCCCACGACTGTCGAATTTCTTCTTCTCCGTCTAACACGTGCTCGACGGCGTGCGTCAGCGGTCGGTGATCAGGTCGTGGGTCACGTGCCGTGTGCGGCGGGAACCGCTCTGCGATCATAAGACGGTGGCGAAAAAGTTGACGGTGCGAAGGATCATGCCGCTCGCGACCGTGTTCGTCGTCGTCGGGCTCCTGATTGGCATGGCGTGGTTCTTCCAACGCTCGCTCATCTATTTTCCCGACCGCGGCCGGCCACGCCCTGCCGCCGAGCTGTTGCCCGGAGCCCAGGAAGTCACGCTCATGACGAGTGACGACCTCGAGCTCGGTGCCTGGTACTTGCCAGCCGCAGACGGCTGCCGCGCGACCGTGCTCGTCGCACCGGGCAACGGCGGCAACCGGGCTTATCGGGCAGGGCTGGGACGAGCGATCAGTGAGCTCGGGTTCGGCGTGCTGCTCTTCGACTATCGCGGTTACGCGGCGAATCCCGGGTACCCGTCCGAGGACGGTCTCGCGCGCGATGTCCGTGCCGCTCGCGAGTTCCTGACAGGTGCGGCAGGAGTACCGGCCGGCTCGCTCGTCTATTTCGGGGAGAGCATCGGCGCCGGGGTGGTCACGGAGCTCGCCACCGAGCATCCTCCAGCCGCGATGCTGCTGCGCTCACCTTTTACCTCGCTCGCCGACGTCGGCCGGGCAGCCTATGGCGTGCCGGTGGGCTGGATGCTTCGCGATCACTACCCGGTACGCGAGAACGTAGTGCGAGCGGACATCCCGACCGCCGTGGTTTACGGAAGCGCGGACACCATCGTGCCCGCACAGCAGAGCCGGGACGTGGCTCAGGCGGCCCGCGACGCCGGAAACTATGTCATCGAGGTGGAGGTAGCGGCGGCGAACCACAACGATGCAGCACTGGCGCTGGGTCCCAAACTCATCCGTGCCCTCGTCGACGTGGCTGGCCGCGGCGGGGCAACCGGGTGCCCTTGACGCTCAGGACGCCGAGTAGACACGCGTTTCGGCCGCTCGCCACACACGCTTCACGTCAATGGCCAGGTGGAAGTCCCCGGCGGAAGGCGTCTAGACGCAGCGAGAGCACATTCCCGTGCACACCTGCATTAGTGTCTCCAACTTTTCCCATTGCACGGACTCCCACCAGACTAGCGCAACGGAACGGTAGCGTCGGATACCCCAAACAGTCAGTAGGCATGACTTCATGCGCGAGGATGAGTTTTCCGCAGGTGATCATCGCATCCCTGACTTGACACGTCGTTTTCCGGATCGTCTTTCTAGCCCTCAGTGTTGGAAACGCTATTGGGTTGGATGCGCGTAAGTAGATCAGCTTCCGATGGCGCCCACTGAGCGATTGTGGGCAAGCTGCAGTTGGACTCGTCGTATCAGGAACCCTGACCCGGGCGGAAAAACTATCCGTCCACACAACCGACCCTCAGTGGCCAAGAAAAGGAGATGGCTATCATCGGTGCCATGGATGAACCTCTGAGCAAGGGAACCGTGAAGAGCTGGCACCGCGAAGAAGGGTGGGGATCCATCCAGATTGAGGGCGTGGTCGAAGAATGCTTCGCCCACTTCTCGTGCATCGTCCAGAGAGAAAATGAGATTCTCGAACTTGTCCCAGGCGAGAAAGTGAGACTCGCTTGGCACAAAGCGCAACAGGATGAATTCACCATCGTTGCCGACTACGTTGAGCGTTCCTAGCCGAACCTTTACCGGGCGGCCTCTGTCTGGCTAGCCGGCTTTATCCGCGCTTCGCTCCGACTCCCAGGCAGAGCTGGATCAGACAGCTCCGCCCTCCAAACCACGGAAGCGTTCATGGACCAGAGAAGATGCTGAAAATGAATAGAGTCCCGACCAAAACGAACATTAGGCCGAACGGCCTGGCAAAGGCAGGTTTGGCCATAAAAGACGCTGAGTAGTCAACTCCCGCGGGCTTTTCGCTTGCGATCGCCCTCGCCAATCCATCAGCAGCCTTGTTCAGGTTGGTCAGCAGGCAGAGTCCTACCAGAAGGCCCTGGGACTGCCCCCGGTTTTGTTGACTCGGGGCTGCGGCGAACTCGCTTAAGAGGGAGCTGATTTCTGACGTGGGTGTTCGATCGTCATCCTGCCGACAGCGGAACCGCCAGGCTACGTTGTCTGGCCACGCATGAACTCGACGGGCAGGACGATGTCTTGGTGTTCGCCCTGGGGTATTGAGATGAGATCCATGACAGCATTGGCGATCTGTTCGATCGGTTGCCGCACGGTAGTTAGCCGCGGTGTAATCATTTGCCCCCAGCCGATGCCGTCGAAGCCGCAAATGGCGATATCCTCGGGCACCCGTATGCCGGCTCGCTGCAGCTCGAAGAGAACCTGGATGGCGAGGACGTCATTGCCGGCAAAGTAGGCGTCGATGGTTCGATCACCGATAAGTATGTCGGCTGCGACGGCACCGGCGTCGGAGGTACGGACCTGACCGAACGCCGCCTGCCCTACCTCAAGGCCTACCTTCGCGGCTTCGTCGATGAATCCTGCGGCTCGGCTTGCCGACGTCGGCAGTCCCCGCGGCGGGCCGGTTACCAGCGCGCGCCGGCGTCCGAGTGAATGAAAATGGCGTGCCACCATGCGGGCTCCCGCTTCGTTGTCAACGGACACCGCGCCGGCGCCCGCATGGGACGTTATCTCATCCACGATTACAATCGGCGGACCGGAATTGAAGCGGGACTCTACTTCATGCACAGCGTCGCTTGTCATGGGGACATAGATGATCCCATCCGGCACCTCGTCGAATACGGCGCCTAAATAAGACACCTCGCGGGCGCGATCCAGCTGGCAGTTCATAAGTGAGAGCATGAAACCCCTGCCGCTCGCCGCATTCTCGATGGCGGCGATGAGCTCCGCATAGAAAGGGTTGGTGACGTCCGGCACCACGGCTGATAGCGACTTCGGCGCGCCGCGGCGCAGTGCGCGGGCGTGCCGGTTGCGCTGGTAGCCCAGTTGGCGAACCACTTCCAGGACCCGTTCACGCGTGGCGTCCGCCACCGGCGCCTTTCCTGCGAGAACGAAGCTGACTGTTGCCGTTGACACGCCTGCTTCGCGCGCGACGTCAATGATTCCGACTCGCTTGGCGTTCTTATGATGACTAGGCACTATGGAGTGATCCTATCGCCTCCTGCTTCTGACAGCGCGGACATGGGAACTAAGTTCTCCGGTCTTTGGCTCGCCTGGTCCTATGAACGCCCGCATAGGCAACCCACCGCCATTGGCGGCAATCAGCCCGCGCGGGTCCGATACGTCCAACGCCGTGAGCGTGGCTTTCGAACTGCAGCCTGCCAGTATCCGCGTTCCCGAAGGCATGGCCCTTGCGGTTTCAGCAGGATCGGCGCGGATGACCGAAAGGCCTCACTGCCCACGTTGAGCCGCAATCGGACGTCATCGGCAGCACCGTGACAGGGCATCGTCTCGACATCTCAGGGGCGACGAACAGGACATCGTCCTGCCCGGGCCCCTCTCCCATGCTCTGAGTACCACGCTCCAGACTCTTGATATGTAAGGACATTATGTCTAACATCGGGATCTAAAGCTTTAGATAGCCTGCTCGTCCTCATTTCCGCACAAAGACGTAGGAAAGGAACACTCATGCAACTCGGACTAATTACCGACTCCCTGGGTTCGCGTCCGCTCGAGCAGGTGCTCGATATTGCAGCCGAACTTGGCATGGACACTGTGGAGATCGCCACCGGCAACTGGTCCGATTCCCCCCATGCAAACCTCGACCAGCTCGTTTCCAGCACCTCAGCATGCAAGGCCCTTGTTGAAGCCATCAGCTCCCGCGGGCTCACCCTGAGCGCACTGAACGCGAATGGAAATCAGCTCCATCCCGTGACCGGACCTGCCCACGACAGGGTCGTGCGCGACACCATAAGGGTGGCCTCCGAGATGGGCGTGCCCACGGTTGTTCTGATGTCCGGGCTTCCCGGCGCGCGGGGTGAGAAGGCGCCTAACTGGATCACTACATCGTGGCCGCCGGAGACGCTTGAGATCCTGGAATACCAATGGTCAGAAGTAGCAGAGCCCTACTGGCTTCAGCTCGCTGAATTCGCAAGAAGCCATAACGTTCGCCTGGCGGTTGAAATGCACGGGCGGCAACTCGTCTTCAATGTGGCCACAATGAAGCGGCTGCAGGGCATTGTCGGTGACGACGTCGTTGGTGCAAACCTCGATCCGTCCCATCTCATGTGGATGGGCGCGGACATTCTTGCGGTCATACGCGCGCTGGGCTCCTCAATTTTCCACGTACATGCCAAAGACGCCCGCATTGAGACGCCCAACACTGCAGTCAACGGCATTCTCGACACGCTGCCCCCGGCCCGCGCCACGGACCGATCCTGGAACTACGTGACCCTTGGTCTAGGCCATCCCGGCGGTGCCGCATTCTGGGCAGACTTCGTTTACAGCCTGCGGTCAGTCGGCTACAACGGCCCGCTTAACATCGAGCACGAGGACGTCCTTGTGAACTCCGGCGAAGGCGTCCGCAAGTCTGCCGAACTCCTGAGTTCCGTGCTGCTCCGTGATGCCCCGGACTGGGCTCCCGCCCGCATCTGACCCTCCCACACAAAGGACCAATATGCAGACGCAGACGTCTCCTGTACTCGGAAAACCCCGCATTACCGAATCCACTGGCCCGAAGCTGGGATTGATCACTGCGATCGCGACCCTTGGCGGCTTGCTGTTCGGCTATGACACCGGCGTCATCAGCGGCGCCCTTCCATTCATGACACTGCCTGGAAGCGCAGGCGGGCTGGAGCTCACCGCCGCCCAAGAAGGCGTTGTGACCGCTTCCCTCGTTTTCGGGGCGGCGTTTGGGGCGCTGTTTGGCGGACGCCTCTCGGATTGACAGGGCCGCAAACGCAACATCATGTTGCTCGCGGTGATCTTCTTCATTGGTGCCATCGGGTGTGCCATCGCTCCGAACACCGCCACAATCATAGTTGCCCGCTTCATTCTCGGTCTGGCCGTGGGCGGAGCCTCGGCCACTGAGCCGGTCTTCCTCGCCGAGCTCGCCCCAGCCTCACGACGCGGGCAGATTGTCACGGTGAACGAACTGATGATCGTTACCGGCCAGCTCATCGCTTACAGCTCGAAAGTCGCTGCTCCGTACGCGACCGGCGGACATTATCGACGAGGAACTTCAGGAGATGCAGGCATCGGCGGCAAAAGACGCCGGGAGCAGAACGGGCAGCACCCGGGACCTCAAACACCATGGATTCGTAAACTTGTCTTCCTCGGGATTGCTATTGCATTCCTTTCACAGACAACAGGCGTCAACAGCATCATGTGGCTCGCGCCTTCGGTCCTGATTTCAACGGGGCTGGATACGCAAGCGTCCCTGGTGGCACCCATCTGCAACGGCGTAGTGTCCGTGCTCGCAACCCTGCTGGGCATTTATCTGCTGCATCGTGGAATTGGCCGGCGTCCAATCATCATTACCGGCCAAGCCGGACTGACCGCGGCACTGGCTCTCATCGGCATCTTCTTCCTTTTGCCGGAGTCTTCACTTCGCTCCTACCTCGTCCCGGCAGGCATGTTGCTATTCCTCCTGTTCATGCAGGCCTGCATCGGGCCGATCTTCTGGCTCCTGCTGGCCGAGATCTTCCCGTTGAGGATCCGTGGATTCGCTACAGGACTCGCGATCTCCTTCGTCTGGATCGCCAACACGATCGTGTCCTTGGTCTTCCCCATCCTTATCGACTCGATCCAAGGCTCTACATTCTTCCTCTTCGCCGTGATCAATATCGGAACACTCATCTTCTACATCCGATCAATTCCCGAAACCAAAGGCCGCAGCTTGGAAAAGGTAGAGGAGGAACTTCAGCGTCGCTTCACTAGGCAGGTACCGCTCATCCGGCCATGAACGGCCAGCCATCCTCAATCAAGTCGGAAGCATCAGGTTCCCGACCCCACTGGACCTGCAGTTGAAATTGAATGCCGCGCCACAAGACCTCATTAGAGGTGGGCCCAGAACCTTGCGGGAGAGGGCGAGCATTTGACCACTCACAAACTTAGGAAGCCTGTCAGCTAATGCTGACGGGCTTCCTAAGAGTGGAAACATCCCAAAGCCAGCATACGCACGGCAGAGTCGGCAGCCGATAGCCTCCATACTCGCGTCCGGACTGTTTTCTATGAAGCTTGCCCTGGGGCAGCGTCTGCCACGGCAACGAGACCGGGAGTGGCAAAGAGTTTCTCCGCCTCCCGTGCAACCAAGGTTCCCAAATGCTGAGCGGCATCGGAGGTGGTGCGGTAGCTGGGGGCCACGATACTGAGGGCGGCGGCCACCTTGGAGCCCACTATGACGGGTGCCGCCACAGCCGTTACATCCGCCTCGACGCCGTTGGCAACAACGGCATAGGTTCCCGCCTCTACCTGGCCAAGAAGAACCGCACCGGCAGCGCTTCCTTGGAGAGGAAATGTCCGGCCAACCCAGTTGATGTGGCGCACGGTGTGCGTACCCTCCTCGATCGCCAGATATAAGCCATGTGTGTTGTCCACCAGAACGCTCAGGTAGGCGGACTCACCGGTCTGCTCAACAAGGGACTGGAGCGCGACCCGGCTGGTGGCCACCAGTGATTCGTGACTCAGGGCCTGCACGCCGAGTTGCACCATCCTGAATCCTGGACGGTAGAGTCCGTCTTCCGTCCGGGTGGCAAACCCGTTGGCCTCAAGGGTCCGAAGCAGACGCAGCGCCGTGCTTGCAGACAAATCGACTGCCTTGGCTGCGTCAACGAGCTTTACGCCGTCATTCTCGCACACGGCACGCAGCAGCCCGAGTGTGCGGTCTGCGGCACGGGTGGTGGGGTCCTGCGTTGTTCGGGCGGTCATGCTTCCTCGCTAGGGCAGAAGGGGCTGGCTTTCACAACTGTAAAACTTCCATTTCACTGTACGGCAATTATTGTGCCCCAAACCATTGACGCTGCCCAGCGCCACGGAGTAACTTTCATGTGACGGCAGTTACGTTTTACTCTTTGAAACTTTGAACCGGAACATCCTGGAGAACCACATGTCATCAAAATCCCTTCCCGCGCACGTTTCGAGCCGGCGCGCTGTTGTCGCAGCGGGCACGGCAGTCCTAGCCGGAATGCTTACCCTTACCGGCTGCGGCGCAGGCAGCCCGTCCTCGCCCGGAACGGCAGCAGCCACCCAAGGTGGAGGCGGAAGCGGCAACTTGGAGAAGGTGAGTGTGGGGTTGATTCCGATCACCGATGTCGCCCCGGTTTACTTGGGCATGCAGGAGGGCTACTTCCAGGAGGAGGGCATCGAGCTGGACGTCCAGCTGGCGCAGGGCGGGGCAGCTATCGTGCCTGCAGTTACCACCGGGGAGTACCAATTCGGGTACTCGAACGTTGTTTCCCTGCTGATCGCTCGGGACAAGGGGTTACCGGTGACGGTGGTATCGAACGGTTCCACCTCTACGAACGAGCCGGGAGCCGACACAACCGAGGTGGCGGCAATGCCAGACAGCGGCATCCAGAGCGCGGCCGACCTGGTCGGTAAGACAGTGGCAGTGAATGCTCTCAACAACTTTGCGGACATCACTATCCGAAACTCCGTTGAGAAGGCCGGCGGTGATCCGCAGGGCGTGAAATTCGTGGAGATGCCCTACCCGAATATGCCGGCCGCCCTCGAGCGGGGCGATGTCGATGCTGCATGGACAACCGAGCCCTTCCGGACGCAGATCCTCAAAGCCGGTGGAAAAATCGTGGCCAGTCCCATGACGGACATGGCCGAGAACTTCGATTCGGCCTTCTACTTCACGTCCCAGCAGACGCTGGAAAAGAATCCTGAACTCGTGGAGCGCTTCCGCAGGGCCTTGCACAAGTCGTTCGAATTCGCCTCAGCGAATGAGGACAAGGTACGCGCCATCATCCAGGACTACGCAAAGGTCACGCCTGAACTCGCCGAGGCCCTGGTGATGTCCAAGTGGAACAAGGACGTCAACACGGACGCCCTTAAGAAGCTGGGCACCGCCGCCAAGGAGTACGAGGTACTGAAAAAGGACCCGGACTACGAGGCGATGATCGCCAAATAGGCGCCCAAGTGCACATTAGTTTCGTGCACGTCAGTCTCGTGCACGCGATCTCTCGGGAAGAAGAATGGACATAAACAGTAGGGCAAAGATGCCGCAAAGGGCCCACCCCCGGCCCAGCAAGCAACTGCTGGGCGCCGCCGGAATCGCAGGCTTTCTCCTGATTTGGGAATTGGTGCCAAACGTCGGAGTCGTTGACGCCCGGTTCCTGCCGCCGGCCTCGGAGGTTCTGCTGGCTCTGGCCACGGACTTCAGTTATACCGCGTTCTGGATTGCAGTAGCTGAAACAATGCTCGCCTGGCTTATCGGCTTGGTGACTGCAGTCCTGGCCGCGACCTTGCTGGGCTTCGTCATAGGGTCCTCATCCTTCCTGCGGAGGTTCACCAACTCCACCGTCGAGTTCCTGCGCCCCATTCCCTCTGTGGCGCTGATCCCGCTGGCTGTTCTGCTGTTCGGAGTCAAGATGGAGTCGTCCCTGATGCTCATCATCTACGCCTCGTTCTGGCAGGTCTTTATTCAAGTCCTGTATGGAGTGGCAGACGTGGACAACGTGGCGATGAACACCGCCAAGAGCTACGGGCTGGGCCAGTTCGCACGGATTCGTTACGTGGTATTCCCAACGGCGCTCCCCTACCTGATGACCGGGGTCCGCCTGGCCGCATCGGTCGCGCTGATCCTGGCGATTACCGCCGAGCTGGTCATTGGCTCTCCGGGGCTGGGGCGTGAAATTGCCCTGGCGCAATCCGGTGGGGCCATTGCGGGCATGTACGCCCTGGTATTGGCCACCGGCCTGATCGGGATCCTGATAAATCTGGTCATGCGCTCTATTGAGCGCAAGACCCTTTCCTGGCACTCCTCGGTGCGTGCAGAGGTGATCATATGAAAATCCTAAAGGGAGTCGCCTATGCCGTGGGATTGCCCGCGATATTGGTCCTTATCTGGGCGGCGGCCACTGCCGGCGACGAAAACTTCTTCGTCCCCACACCCGCCACCTTAATCGGCACCTTTGCTGAGACGTGGTTCGGTGACCGCATCCTCTCCGATGTGCTGCCCAGCCTGGGCCGGCTTATTATGGGCGTCACTGCCGCCATCATCATAGGAATTGTGGCGGGCCTGCTTATCGGATCGGTGAAATGGCTGCGGGACTTGACGGAGCCGGTCCTTGAGTTCTTTCGCGCCATCCCGCCGCCGGTGCTTGTCCCCGTGCTCATGCTGCTCATGGGCATCACTGACTCCATGAAGGTAGCAGTCATCATCTCCGGTTGCATTTGGCCGGTGCTGCTGAACACCATCGAGGGCGTGCGCGCCGTCGACGGTGTACTGTCGGACTCCGCGCATACCTACGGCATTTCAGGAGCGGCCCGTATTCGCCACCTTGTCCTGCCCAGCGCCAGCCCACAAATCATGGCCGGAGTGCGCCAGTGCCTGTCCATCGGACTGATTTTGATGGTTATCTCCGAAATGTTCGCCTCCTCCTCCGGGCTGGGCTTCACCATCGTCCAGTTCCAGCGATCCTTCGCCATCCCTGAGATGTGGTCCGGCATCGTGATCCTGGGCCTGGTGGGAGTGGCCTTGTCCTTCATTTTCCAATTCACCGAGCGCCGTATCCTGCGCTGGTACCACGGCCTGCGAGAGGTAGAAAATGCCGTCTGAAACCACTGACAAGAACATCATCACTGGCCGTGTGTCCGGAGCCGACCGGGACCATCAGGCTATGCTCTCGGTTCGCGGCCTGAAAAAGGTCTACCAAACTGACGGCGGACCCATCGAAGCGGTGCGGAA
The DNA here is from genome assembly GCF_044754165.1 of Arthrobacter sp. NPDC093139. Classification (NCBI taxonomy): domain Bacteria; kingdom Bacillati; phylum Actinomycetota; class Actinomycetes; order Micrococcales; family Micrococcaceae; genus Arthrobacter; species Arthrobacter sp. NPDC093139. The sequence goes on along the minus strand of NZ_JBIVOO010000015.1, from coordinate 93,249 downwards.
CCTGACATTCGACCTCCGCGCCGGCGAGCTCGCATGCCTGGTGGGCCCGTCCGGATCCGGCAAGACTACGCTCCTCAAGTGCATTTCCGGGCTTATGGCGCCTACGGAAGGCCAGGTGCTTTTGGACGGGGTGGAGGTTTCCGGTCCGCCCAAGAAGATGGCGGTGGTCTTCCAGGAATACGGCCGCTCACTCTTCCCCTGGATGCGCGTACGCGAGAACGTCGAACTGCCGCTGAAGAACCAGCGTGTACCGAAGGCTGAACGCGACAGGCTCGTCGATGAGGCGCTCGAAGCGGTGGGCCTGTCCCACGTTCCGATGTCCTACCCCTGGCAACTCTCAGGCGGTATGCAGCAACGTGTTGCCATCGCCCGCGCCGTCGCCTACCAGCCCGAAGTCCTGCTGATGGACGAGCCGTTCGCCGCCGTTGATGCTCAGACTCGGGCTGACTTGGAGGACCTGATCCGCACGGTGTGGAAGAAGCTGGGCGTCACAGTCCTGTTTGTCACCCACGACATCGACGAATCCGTGTACCTGGGCGAGCGGGTCATCATCCTCTCGTCCTCCCCCACGGTCATTCAGGAGGACCTACACATCGACCTTCCAGCGGAACGCGACCAGCTCAACACCCGGTCTCTGCCGCGGTTCACTGAACTGCGCCACCACGTTTACGAGCAGATTCAATTGGCCAAGTCTGGTCACCGTCCTGCCGCCGCAACAAAGTAAACACCAGCGCCTTTTCATCTCCCCCATCTAGGAGTCCCTTATGGCACCCGCCGATTTCACTACCGGTGCCCGCCCGGTCAAAGCAGCCCGCGGCACCGAGCTCACCGCCAAGTCCTGGCAGACGGAAGCCCCGCTGCGCATGCTCATGAACAACCTGGACCCCGAGGTGGCCGAACGCCCGGACGATCTGGTGGTTTACGGCGGCACCGGCCGGGCGGTCAGAAGCTGGGCCGCGTTCGACGCCATCACCCGCACGCTGGAAACGATGGAAAAGGATGAGACCCTGCTGGTCCAGTCCGGCAAGCCTGTTGGTGTGTTCCGCACCAATGAGTGGGCGCCGCGCGTGCTGCTGGCCAACTCCAACCTTGTCGGCGACTGGGCCAACTGGCCCGAGTTCCGCCGGCTCGAGGCCGAGGGCCTGATGATGTACGGGCAGATGACCGCGGGCTCATGGATCTACATCGGCACCCAGGGCATCCTGCAGGGCACGTTCGAGACCTTCGCCGCCATCGCCCGCAAGCTCACCGGGGACGAGAACGGCACCCTCGCCGGCACGCTGACCCTGACCGGCGGCTGCGGCGGCATGGGCGGAGCCCAGCCGCTCGCCGTCACACTCAATGACGGCGCCTGCCTGATCGTCGACGTCGACGAGACCCGTCTGCGCCGCCGGGCCGGCAAGCGCTACCTGGACGAGGTGGAAACCGACCTCGACGCCGCCATCGCCAAAGTGCTCAAGGCCAAGGAGGAGCGCCGCGGCTGGTCCGTCGGTTATGTCGGCAACGCCGCCGAGGTCTTCCCCGAGATCCTGCGCCGCCACAGGGCCGGCGAACTCACCGTTGACATCGTCACGGATCAGACCTCCGCCCACGATCCCCTGTCCTACCTGCCGGAGGGTATCTCTGTGGCGGAATGGCACCGCGAGGCCGAGGCTGACCCGGAAGGCTTCACCAAGAAGGCCCAGGCGTCCATGGCCAGGCACGTCCAGGCCATGGTCGAATTCCAGGACGCCGGCGCCGAGGTGTTCGACTACGGCAACTCCATCCGCGATGAAGCCCGGAAGGGCGGCTACGCCCGTGCCTTCGAATTCCCCGGCTTCGTCCCCGCCTACATCCGGCCCCTGTTCTGCGAAGGCCTGGGACCGTTCCGTTGGGTCGCGCTCTCCGGAGACCCCGAGGACATCGCCGTCACCGACGCCGCGATCAAGGAGCTCTTCCCGGAGAACAAGCACCTGCACCGCTGGATCGACGCCGCCGGTGAGCGCGTGGAGTTCGAAGGGCTGCCGGCGCGCATCTGCTGGCTGGGCTACGGCGAACGGGCCAAAGCCGGGCTGCTCTTCAACCAGCTCGTGAAGGAAGGCAAGGTCAAGGCGCCCATCGTGATCGGCCGCGACCACCTCGACTCCGGCTCCGTCGCCTCCCCGTACCGCGAGACCGAGGCCATGGCCGACGGCTCTGACGCCATCGCCGACTGGCCCCTGCTTAACGCCCTGCTGAACACCGCCTCCGGCGCCACCTGGGTCTCGATCCACCACGGCGGCGGAGTCGGCATCGGCCGCTCCATCCACGCCGGCCAGGTCTCTGTCGCCGACGGAACCGACCTCGCAGCCGAAAAGCTTGAGCGGCTCCTCACCAATGACCCCGGCATGGGCGTCATCCGCCACGCCGACGCCGGCTACGACCGCGCCCTCGACGTCGCCAAAGAACGCGGCGTCCGCATCCCCATGAACGAAGCCAAACAAAATTGAGTCAGCGACCTGCTGGGAGATGCCGTAGGAGGTAGCTGCGCAATTCCCTGTGGCATACCCACATTCAGGAGTGACAAGTCATGTTCCAAACAGTCAGCTATGCACCCACGGACTACACCCCGATGCCGTGGAAAAACGGTGGCGGGCAGACCACAGAACTACTCCGCGGCGGCCCCAAAGAAAAGTACACCTGGCGTCTGTCCAAGGCCGACATCGTGGCTGACGGCCCATTCTCGAAGTTCGCGGACATGAAGCGGCTCATCACAGTGATCCATGGAAAGGGTATGCGACTGCACGTGGACGGCCACTCGAGCGAGGTGCTTGCGCCATTCCAAACCCTGAACTTCGATGGTAGCTCCGACGTTCAGTGCGAGCTGCTAAACGGTCCCGTCCAAGACGTAAACCTCATCTACTCACCGGCTCACGTTTCACCTCGATGGGAGTGGACGGAGCCAGGACACCCCCGCGACTTCACTACCTCAGCTGATACAACCCTCATATACAGCCCTGAGTCCGAGACCGCAGTAATGTCCACCGGCTTTTCCCCGATCCACCTTCCGCCAGGGCATCTCCTGGAAATAAGGAACACCGCCGAGCCCGAGAATCTCAGGCTCAAGCTGGCGGGCTCCCGCTGCCTGATCATCGCACTGACAACCCTGAAGTCGCAGAACACCCCAACGCACTTCCAACCGAACCGAGGACAAACATATGCACCGAAAGCTCACACAGCCTCCACATCGAGGACCGGTTCACTCCGGAACTCCGACAAAAGTGAAAACTCGATCCGCGCGATATCCGGGCCGCGCTGATTCCCGGTCGGCGACCCGCAGGCTGCCTTCACATGTTTTCCTGTGCGTCCTTGCAGGCGCGGATGCAAACCAATCTAGTTGTCCCGAAAACTGCCCCTACTGCAATGGACCGGAAACGGACTAACAAATGTCCTACCCGTTTGTGCAATCACAGCCGCGATGCGGCGAGGGGAGAGCCATAATCTTGGCGGGGCGACGGGCGGCAGGCGCGCATCGCATTAGCCCCACAGGGTTGCGGCGATCTTATCGCCGCTGTCTGCCAGTTGCTTTCTTCCGGGGTTGTCTTTAATCCTGGGTTGTCTCTAAAAGGAACAGCCCCAATCCGCTAAGCCAGGACATCGTGCTGGTTCTTCACCTTGGAGGTTCCTTTTGGAAACTGTCAGTCAGATGTTGCACTCACTCACCGACGTGGGGCAGGACCCCGTCCGTGGGGGCTACACGCGGCCGGTCTACTCAACTGCCGAACTTGACCTGCGAAACTGGTTCAGGGAGCAGGCCCAGCGGCGGGGACTGGATGTTGAAACAGACCGCAACGGCATTATCTGGGCCTGGTGGGGGCCTCAGCAAGATGGAGCCCTCGTGACCGGCAGCCATCTGGACTCCGTGCCCGGAGGAGGGGCATACGACGGGCCGCTCGGGGTGGCTTCCGCCCTGGCTGCCGTTGATCTCCTCAAGGCACGCGGCATCAAGCCCGCCCGGTCGCTGGCGATCACCGTGTTTCCCGAGGAGGAGGGGTCGCGGTTCGGCGTAGCCTGCCTGGGGTCGCGGCTCCTCACTGGGGCCATCGACGCGGACAGGGCGCTTCGCCTGAGGGACAGTGACGGGGACACGTTCGCAGACGTAGCGCGCTCCAACGGCCTTGACCCCCGTCATGTCGGCCGCGACCCGGATGCGTTGGCAAGGATCGGCGAATTTGTGGAACTGCATGTGGAACAAGGTATAGGGCTGGGGTCCGAGGGCCCGGGTGTCGCGGTTGGCAGTTCGGTCCTCGGGCACGGCCGCTGGAAACTGAGCATCCACGGCCAGGGCAATCACGCCGGCACGACACTGATGGCCGACAGAGCGGACCCTATGGTCGCAGCCGCGCAGATCATCATGGCCGTCCGCCAGATTGCAGCGCGCCAACCAGATGCGCGTGCCACCGTTGGCCGCATCATTCCAGTCCCCGGCGGTACAAACGTCATCGCCTCCCGCGTGGACATGTGGCTGGACGCCCGGCATCCCAACGACGCGGTCACCGCACACCTGGTGGAAGAAATCCATGGCCGAGCGCAGAGAGTAGCTGCCGAAGAAGGCTGCACGGTCAAACTCACCGAGGAATCGTACAGCAGCACCGTGCACTTCGATGCCTCGTTGACCGGGCGAATCCGGGCGATGCTGCCGGAGGCTCCCATGCTGGCCACAGGCGCCGGCCATGATGCCGGAGTGCTGGCCGGGTTGGTGCCCTCTGCCATGCTTTTCGTGCGCAATCCCAGCGGGATTTCCCACTCTCCAGAGGAACATGTGACGGACCAGGATGCCGATGCGGGCGCCATTGCACTCGCCGACGTTCTGGCGGGCCTGCTGTGAAACTTTATTGGTGTGAGGCCGCATTCGTTGAGGGCACAGACAGCCCGATAGTGGCCGAGGGCGTGGAAATTCAAACAACGGAAGGCAGGATCGTTGGGATCAGCGTCGGCGTGGAGGCCGCGCCCGGCGCTCATGTGCTGCAGGGAGTGGTCTTTCCGGCGGCGGCAAATGCGCATTCCCACGCGTTCCACCGAATCCTGCGCGGACGCACTCATCATGACCGCGGTGACTTCTGGGTCTGGCGGGAGCACATGTACCGGAGCGCCTCCGAGCTGACACCCGACGCGTATGAGCAGCTCGCAACAGCTGTCTTCACGGAGATGGTGGTTGCCGGGTTCAGCAGCGTGGCTGAGTTTCACTACGTGCACCACCAGCCCGGAGGTGCCCCGTACCCGCAACAGCACGCCATGGAGCTCGCCCTGGCCCGGGCTGCCCAGGCTGCGGGGATCAGGCTAACCCTCCTTGACACTCTCTACCTCGCCGGAGGAATTGGCCTGCCTCTCGGGCCGGAACAAGCCCGCTTTGGCGACCCCGACGTCCACACCTGGCTCGACAGACTGGACTCCCTTCGGCAACAAATCAGCAAGACCTTTTCCAGCGAAATGGTCAACGTCGGCGCAGCACTGCACTCCGTTCGCGGAGTGCCTGAAGCAGACCTCGCCGTAGTGGCCCAGAAACTGCCGCCGGCAATACCGCTGCACATCCATTTGAGCGAACAGCCCGCCGAGAACACCGCGTGCCTTGACGCTTACGGTTTGACTCCAACAGGGCTCCTGGCCCAACACGGACTCCTCACCCACCGCCTCACGGCAGTTCATTGCACTCATCTCACAGAGGAGGACATCTCGGCGCTGGGGAACGCAGCCGCAACGATAGTTATGTGCCCCACCACAGAAGCGGACCTGGCAGACGGCATCGGTCCTGCCCGGGCCTTGGCCGACGCCGGTGCTTGCATCGCCCTTGGAACGGACCAGCACGCAGTCATAGACCCATGGCTGGAAATGCGCGCGCTGGAATACGGTGAGCGGCTTCACTCCGGAAAACGAGGACGGTTCTCACCAAGTGAAATGCTCCTGGCAGCAACCGAAGGAGCCGCTACCTCAATGGCTACACCCATCGCACCTGCGTCCGTTAAGGTCGGCGCCGTCTGCGACATCGTTGCCATTGCTTCCGCCTCGGTCCGCACTGCCGGATCAGCACCCGGCCAGCTGCCCATGACCGCAACAGCAGCCGACGTCAACGAGGTAGTAATCAACGGCGAGCCAGTGGCAGCAGCCGGCCTTCACCTTCGTCTCGGCTCGCCAGCAGAACTCTTGACCGCCGCACTAACTAATTTCTCCTGATTGCTGTACGGCAGGCAAACCCGCCTCTCCCCCGACCCCGCCCCCCAATGTCCGCGCCCGCCCCTTCCGGACCTTTCAGATAAGGCAACGTATCCGGCCGCGGACCTCTTCCATCAGTCCCCGCAGGGGCTGGCATCGCCCATTGCACGGGCGTAGCGTCGGTTGGAGAAATGAAGACAGCGATCGACCGTCGATAGTGGCCTGCGCGGTACCGCCAAAGTTGAAGCCGTTGAAGTCAGTCATTGAAGGAGCCGGGATGGCTGGATGGAATGCTGATACTGCTGCCGGACCGCTGGGCCCCGGAACAGTCACTCTTGTGGAGGGGTCATCCTTTTGCATTTCCTCGGCGAACGGCGATATCCATCCGGAATATCCGCACGGAGTTTTCTTCGAGGACACCCGGATCCTCTCCCGTTGGAATCTGACAGTTAATGGTGATCCGTTAGAGCCGCTGGCCGCCAAGACGAAGGAGCCGTACCGTGCCCTCTTCGTCAGCCGCGTGCCACGTTCCGACGGATACGCCGACAGCCCGCTGATCGTTGAACGTCTCCGCGAGGTAGGTACCGGAATCCTGGAGCAGATCACCGTCTGGAACCACTCACCGGGCGCGGCCGAGTGCATAGTGTCCCTTGCAGTCGAGGTGGACTTCGCGGACCTCTTTGAGGTGAAGGAGGCACGCATCCAGGGGCGGTGGGACGAGTCCCGTGAAGCGGATGGCGAATCGCTGACCATCCGGGCAGCCTGGCAGGATGTCCGGAAGGGCGTCGTTGTTTCTGGCTCCGGCGCCGAGGCAGCGCCGGAGGCCCTGACGTTCCGGGCCGTTGTCCCGCCGCACGGACAATGGAGTGCCACCGTGAGTGTGGCGCCTACCGCCAACGGAACCGGCGCCGTGGCGCCGTTCGTTCGTCCGGACGAGGGTGAAATGTCTCCGCGGGACCTGCGCCGGCAGGAGTGGGTGTCCAAGATTCCGGTCCTGCAGATGGGCAACCGCTCCATCGAACGGACACTTCGACGCAGCTACGACGATCTGGGTGCACTGCGGATAGAAGATCCTGAGCACCCGAACCGGATTGTGGTTGCTGCCGGTGCGCCGTGGTTCATGGCGCTATTCGGCCGGGACTCGCTCTGGGCGTCCCTCATGGCGCTGCCGGTAGACCCGTCCCTCGCCCTTGGCACCATCCAGACGCTGGCAGACCGCCAAGGCAGCTTTGTGGACCCGATGAGCGAGGAGGAACCCGGCAAGATCCTTCACGAGGTCCGCCTCGATGTCTCCAGCGGACTGGCGCTGGGCGGCAAATCCGCCTACTACGGCAGCGTCGACGCGACGCCGCTGTTCGTGGCGCTGTTCGCGGAAGTCAGCCGCTGGGGATTCACCACAGACACCATAGACGCCCTGATGCCAAATGTTGACCGGGCGCTGGAGTGGATCCGGGACTACGGGGACAAGGACGGGGACGGGTTCGTCGAGTATGAACGCCTCAATGACCGGGGGCTGATTAACCAGGGCTGGAAGGACTCCTGGGACGGGATCAACTTCGCGGACGGCAGGATGGCCGAGCCGCCGATCGCACTGTGCGAGGTGCAGGCCTACGTCTACAGCGCGTACCTTGGACGGTCCTGGCTGGCCTACGACGCCGGTGACACGGACTTGGCCGTCAAGTACAAGGAACGCGCTGCACGGCTGAAGAAACAATTCAACGAGCAGTTCTGGCTGCCTGATCGCGGCTATTACGCGATCGCCCTGGACCGCGACAAACGGCCGGTTGATGCATGCGCTTCGAACATGGGGCACGGGCTGTTGTTCGGCATTGTCGATAAGGACAAAGCCCCGCTGGTGGCCGAACGGCTGATGTCCCCGGAGATGTTCAGCGGCTGGGGCGTGCGGACCCTGGCCAGCGACATGGGAGCCTACAATCCAGCGAGCTATCACAACGGGTCAGTCTGGCCCCACGACAATGCAATAATCCAGGCGGGTCTGATGCGCTACGGCTTCACAGCCGAAGCACAACGGATCTCTACCGCCCTGTTTGAGGCCGCTGAGCATTCAGAGGGACGGTTGCCCGAACTGTTCTGCGGCTTCAGCCGCGAGCACTTCGACGAACCCATTCCCTACCCCACAGCGTGCTCACCGCAGGCCTGGGCCGCAACCACCCCAATCCAGCTCGTGAAAAGCCTGATGGGCTACTACGCCGACGTAGCACTCGGCGGCCTCTGGATGGATCCCGTACTCCCGGAATCCTACGGTGACCTGCACATCACCAACGCCCCCATGGCCGAGGGCAGGATCACCATCGACATCTCCGGTTCCACCGCCTCCGTCCAGGGACTTCCCGAAGGCATGGTCTTCCACCATGGAACGCGGCCTTGGGCAGCCGACCTCGTGGAACAGGCCATTAGGCACGGAAAGTACTATCGCGATCAGCACACCAGATGACCTCAGGAGCGAGCATCAGGGCTTCCCCGCCCGAACCCCCTGTAAAGACCCTTAGCCGCAGCTGCTGACAGCGTGGCCCTATTCGTGCCTCGTCACAAACTTCTAGGACTTGGGACGCCAAAGTTAGGGGATGCCGATGGCTTCATGTGTAAGAGGTCTAGTATCGGCGGGTGGAGGAAAACCCTCAGCTGCGCCGGGCATTACCAGGCGACGCCTTCGAGCTTGCGAACCTGCAGCTTCTGTGCTGGCGTGAGACCTACTCAAGTCTCCTGTCCGAGTCATTCATCGAGAAGCAGACCGTATGATCGGCTCGCCAGGTTGTCAGAACTACTCGCGGGACCTTATGCCGAGCGGCATTGGGTCGCAGAAGACATGGGCAGCCTTGTCGGTTTCGCTGGCTCCATTCCCCCAATCCCAGGCCGGAGCACACAGACCCAACTCTGGGGCCTCCGCTGGTAGTCGGCGTCGTTACTGGCCACCCTCAGCACCGCCTCCCCCATGCGAACCTCGGCATGCAGCACCCGTCCCCGGGGGGACGTCAAACCCGGCTGCCCGGAGTCAGCTCAGGGCAGCGGGCGTGGCAGTAACTCAGGCAGGCGTAGAGTTTGGCGTCCATGCGGGAATGTTAGGCGTCCGAACGGCGGCCCGTCAGAACTGCCGGAAGGAGCCTGCTTGCTGTTGCCGGTGCCCACGGCAAAGGCGTCCTGGTTCAGGCCCGGGCCCAACAGTGACAGGAGCCGCACGGCGCATGCGCTTGGGCGGGTATGAAGACCTTCTGACCTCTGTCGTTACCCGTCGTCTGGACACGAGGAAGTCATGTCATGGAAATGATTGCGCAACCATGAGGGCTCACACTGGGTTCTGTAGGTAGCGGCATGAAGGGAGCCCGTCATGGCTGCAGCACAAGTCCGGGCGTGTTCAGAATTGGCGGTCGGAGACCAGATTGAGGCATGGCGTGATGGGCGGGTCCTGCACCGCGGGCGGGTCCTCGCCGTCGTTCCGGCCTTGGAGCTTTTCTGGATCCTTGATGCCAGAACGGGAACCCGTCAGCTGTTGGATTTGGAGATGCTGCATGTGCTGCATTGCCCCGTGTCGGCTGTCCGTGACCTGCCTGATCCGGAGCCGTCATCAGCCTGAGAAAAGCTTGGGCCAGGATCGAGGATGCTGGAATGATCCCGGGGCAGGATGGCTCCGTGAGTAGGAGCCGGTCCGACGCGGCTCCCCGTTCTGATTGGGTTCTTTTGTACCGGGCGGGCCTGTCCCGAAAGATGATCGCTGAACTTACGGGAGCCCCGCCATCGACGGTGAGCTACCACCTGGCCGCCGCAAAGGCGGCAGACCCGGCACTGAAAGCGGCCCACGCCGCCGCCGGCAAAACCACCGCGCAGGCCGCACGGCCAGGCTTGAAACGCATGAACCAGGTGATTGCGATGGTCCAGGCAACGGGGCGCTACCCGTCATCCACGGCAGATCAGGCGTGGGAGCGGAAGCTGGCTGCGTGGCTGCGGCGCCGGCGTCGCGACGCCAAGGCCGGAATCCTTGACCCCGCGGTTCGTGAGGGCCTGGCGGTGCTGCCGGACTGGCGCGGCCGGCCCGGCCATCAAGAACGGGAGGCCCTCTGGCAGGACCGGCTGGGCGCTCTCATTGAATACCGGGCAGCAGGGCTAGACTGGCCACGCCGGAAGAAGGCGGAGACCGACGCGGAGCGCGAGTTGGGCGAGTGGCTGCAGTCGCAGAGGTTCAAACTCGGCCGCGGCACACTCAGCACCGAAAAGGCCACGATGTTGGACACCGCCCTGCCGGGCTGGCGGGCAGGCCGGAAGCGCGGGAGGGAACCGGGGACCAGCACCTGAGACGGCACGGGGACTGAACCCCCGGATTTATGCCGGGCGACGGCCACGTCCTCGGGGGCTGCCCGGCTGAGCCCGGCGCTGGCCAGGAACACGTCTCCCTGAAGCTCTTGTAGGGCCCTGAACTGCAAGAAGAGTACAACGGGAACAACAGTCCGCCGCCGCTCCGACAACTAAAATTTCACTTGCCGGACTCACATCGTCAGGAAAGTTCTGCTCTCCGTTACCACCCCGGGCATCAGCACCATGCAGGAACTGGCCGATTCCGAGGGCATCGACGTGGACTGCCTGGGCGGTGGGCTGCGGAGCCTGAGCCAAAGCTTCGTGGGACCGCTGGCCGAGGCAGCCTTGGAGAGGATGAGCTTCGACCGAGTGTTCCTGGGCGCCGACGCCGTCACCGCCGAGGACGGCATCTACGAGGCCGACCACGCCCAGACCCGGCTCAAGGAACTCCTGGCCCGGCGCGGCAACAACGTCTACGTCCTCGCGGACTCCTCAAAGCTCGGCCTCCGGCCGTTCCACGCGTGGGCGCGGCTCGCGCTCCCTTGGACACTGGTAACGGACGACGGCGCCGACCCGGCCCAGCTGCAGAAGTTCCGGGAAGCGGGGGTTGAGGTTCGTGAATATTGCATCGGATGCCGCTCGATCGGCTGGCACGAGGGTGTTGCCCGTGTCCGGCTTGCTTTCGAACAGAGGCTGGAAAAAGCTGCCTCCGCCGGCTCCCCGCCTACCGCCAGCTGGATCCAGCCAGACCTGGAATCCCCACCGACAGACCACCAGCCCACTGGCGAAGCTCCGGTCTGCCCCAACGGTTAGCCCTCAAGCCTCCCGTACCTGCTGATCACGTTGCCCTTGCTGGTCCGGGACTGGTCCTGAAGTACCAGCCGGGTCAAAGGGTCGCCGTCCTCGAACAGGCGGCGGCCGCTTCCCGCCACCACCGGGTGGGTCATGAGCGTTAGCGTGTCCAGCTGCCCGGCGAACAGCAGCTGCCGCGTAACCGAGATGCTGCCGCATACAGCGATCTCGCCGCCGTCGCGCTCTTTCAACTTGGCCACGAACTGCTCCAGCGGGGCATCCATCAACTGCGAGTTCTGCCATTCGAGAGGTTCGCTGAGCGTGCGCGACGCCACGTACTTCTCAATAGGGTTAATAAAGGCGGCAAAGTCCTCGTCCACGGAGGCGGTGGGCCAATAGCCTGCCCACTCCTGATAGCTCACGCGCCCCAGCACCACGGTATCCACTGTTTCCATCATCCTGGTCAGCCCCTCGCCGAGTTCGTCGTCGAAACTGTCGAACTGGAACTTGTACGGATCTGACACCACGCCGTCAACGGAATGGAACAGACCTGCGGTCACTTTGCGCATTCAGAGCCTCCTGGAAATCGAGCGGACAAACCCCACCGTAATGGGATGCCCGGGCGGCCGGAAGACACTCCTGGAAATCTACGATGCCGGGACGTTCACTAGCTTTACCCGCGCTTCCTACGTACCCGACCGGGCACCGAATCCGCCCGAACACGGCGCCACGCCGGACCCAAGGACGTCCACGAAACAGGCCGAATCGTCAAACCCATGGACGACGACGTCGACATCGAATACGCCCTCAACCAGGCCGCCAGCTAAGAACACATTCGGGCACGTGACACTTCAACGTGCCGCAACCAAAGGGCGCACTGTCCCGCAGCAGGGCGCCCTTCCCAAGTTCTCCAACGCCAGCAAACCCGGCAGCTGTCACGCAACCCCCGGCTTACGAGACAGCACATGGCAGGTTGGATCACACCCCATCCTGACGTGAGAGCGTTTCTCACATCCCCGTATTTGCTGTGCCACCAACGCTGATAGCGGATATGCGGCAAGCCAGTCCAGAAGTCCAAGAGCGGATCATGGACGGCCAAGAGCTCGTGACCCTGTTGACGAGGGGAATGTAGATATTCGTCCGTGCAGGGCCACGAGCCCGGATCTTGCCTGATGTCGGGCCGGTTCTTAGTGGGAGTATCCTGCTGCTGCCTCGGTGAGGGTCTTGCCCTTGGTCTCCGGAGCGAGCCACTGGGATAGGGCGGCGCCGACGAGGGCGACTCCGGCGGCGATCAGCATGGTGGGCCCGGCCCCGAGGGTTTCCATCGACATCGGGAGGAGGAAGATGCCAATGCCTGCTCCGACGCGGCTGACAGCGGCCGCGAAACCTGTTCCGATCCCTCGGATCTCGGTCGGGAGGACCTCCCCCGGGTAAACGTTCGTCAACGTGTTGTAGCCTGCGTTGAAGAATGAGAAGACCAGGAAGAGGATGAGCACGACGAGCGCCGGTGCGCCTACCCACAGTCCGATGATCGCGAGGACGGCGGCGCACAGCCACTGCGTCGGGACGGTCAGCAGGCGGCGGCCGGCCTTGTCGATCAGCAGGAACGTGACGACGACGCCGGCCAGGGCGACGGCGGAGAGCCCGACTCCCCCGGCGAGACCGCCGGCGAGGCCGTACTGATTCAACACGCTGTCGGCGAACGTGGCGATCGCGAAGTACGGTGTCACGGCGCAGAACCAGAACCCCGAGATGAACAGCGTGGAGCGCCAGTACTGCTTGGAGAACAGCATCCCGAAGCTGCCCTTGCGAACGTCTTCGTGCCGGACGTCGTCGAGCGCGTCTTCCGGCATGTACTTGTAGGCCAGGGCGCGCGCCTCGTCTTTGCGGCCCACGCTCCACAGCCAGCGCGGTGACTCCGGCAGGCCGAGCCGGGCGAGGAACAGGGCCACCGCGAGGAAAGTGCTCGTACCCAGGATGAAGTGCCAACTCAGGTCCGTGTACTCATTGAGTAGATGGCCGACGAGGAACGCGATCATGAAGCCGCCGTACCAGGCGATCCCCATTGCCGCCATGAGCCGCCCCCGCAGATGGGTGGGTGAGAACTCAGCCATCAGCGGCCAGCCCACTGCGTACTCGGTGCCGATCGCGATGCCCATCAGCAGCCGCACCACAATGAGCCATATCGGTGAGTCAACGAAGAACTGCATGCCGGACGCGATCGCAAACAGGCCGATGTCGAACATGAAGATTGGCTTGCGGCCCCACTTATCCGAGGCCCAGCCACCCAGTGGTGAGCCGATCAGGATTCCGACCAGAGCGGCCGCAGCGATCAGACCCTGCCAAAATGCATTGAGCTGCAGGTCCTCGGCCATCCTCCCGGAGACCGGACCGATGATGCCTAGGACATAGCCGTCCAGGACCATGCCGCCGATCAGGACGGTGACCATTCTGATGAGGAAGCGCCGTTTGCTTGCCGCAGAGGCACCCCCCTGGCTGGCAGTTCTGTTGTTCATCGTTGACACTTCTCACTCCTGACGGTTGGCGTGCATGTGATGGATTCCGCCGTGTTCGCTGCACTGGGAATTCGGCGTTTGAGTATTGTCTTGACCACCCGGTCAATGAGGGTGCTGGGCCTTGATGAGCGGCGTGGCCCGTTCCACAGTCCCCGGGGCCATCACGTACCCAGCCGGTGATAACCGCGCTGCGACTATGAACTTCTCCTGCTTAGTACGGGCGGCCTGATCGGGACGGAGTACACATGAGATCTCGGCTCCACGCTTCCTTGCCGCCACCTTCTTGTCTCGCTGCTCAGACGTGGCCTACCACTAAAGATACATCATTGTATGATAAATGCAATAGCTTTACTCCCGATTAAGGAGTCGTCTGCATCAGGCCTTCCGGGGTTAGGTTTCGTGATCGTACTGACTTCCGGGGAGTGGTCAGCCTCCCGCACGGTGTATGTGCTGATGGAGTAGCTGGTTGCCGGTTACTTAGCCACTGACCTCGTCGTGATTTCGTAGTGGAAGCCTGGGCGGTCCTCCGCTGCCCAGGCCTCGAAGAACTCAGCCTTCTCGAAGAGCCTGCGGTTCTGTCCAGGCGCCTGCAGCCAAAGGATGTCACCGTCGTCATTTATTGCATCGACGTACCCGCTGCAGACATGTGCTCCCTGCTGCCGGATCTCAACACTCGCCCCGGTGAGGAGAGTCCAGTCAGTGATGCGTCTGAGGTCCATGGCCCGGTCGTCCTCTCGTTGTCCGTGTGTGCCTTCTCCTGGTGGTTCCCGTGGATATGACCGTGCACCCCGGAATCCGGGGTGCACGGTCGCCGGGCACCACAAGTGGGCTGACTTTAGCCGCAGTTGTACATGACGTGTTTGGTACGGGAGAAGTCTTCCAGGGCGTAGGTGGAGAGGTCCCGGCCGTAGCCGGAGCCCTTGAAGCCGCCCCAGGGCATTTCGTTGGCGATGACGAGGTGTGAGTTGACCCAGACCGTGCCGAAGTCAAGCCGGCGGGGTACGGAGAGGGAGCGGGCGGCGTTGGTGGTCCATACCGAGGCGGCCAGTCCGTAGACAGTTTCGTTGGCTCGTGTAATGGCTTCTTCCTCGGTGCTGAAGGTTTCCACCGACACGACCGGGCCGAAGATCTCCGTGCTGGCGATGGCTGCACCGGCGGGCACGTCGGTCACCACGGTGGGTTCGATGAAGTAGCCCGGTCCCTCCAGGGCGTTGCCGCCGACGGCGATCGTCAGGCCTTCCTTGCGAAGGTCGTCAAGCGCGGCCAGCACCCTCTTGTAGTGGTCCCCGGAGATCATGGAACCGATTTCGACGTCGTCGCCGGCGCCGGGGGCGCCGACGGTAATGTCACTCACTTCGCGCACCAGGAGTTCGGTGAACTTCTCTGCGACCGATTCGTGGACCAGGACGCGGCACGCCGCGCCGCATTCCTGTCCGCCGTTCCAGAACCCGGCCTCACGGACGCCCTTGGCGGCGGCCTCCAGATCGGCGTCATCAAAGACGACGACGGGCGCTTTGCCGCCGAGTTCCAGGTGCACGCGTTTGACGGTGGAGGCTGCGCTGGCGGCGACCTTCTGGCCGCTGCCCACGCTTCCGGTGATCGCAACCAGGTCCACATCCGGGTGCTCCGAAAGACGGTTTCCCACCACCCGGCCGGGGCCGGTAACGATGTTTAGGACGCCTGCCGGAATCTCGGAGGCGATGAGCTCAGCCAGCTTGAGGGTGGTCAACGGAGTCTGCTCTGACGGTTTAAGTACAAGGGTGTTGCCGGCGCCCAGGACCGGGGCGATCTTCCAGGCAGCCATCAGCAGCGGGTAGTTCCAGGGAGTGATGACGCCGACCACACCCACGGGCTCGCGGAGAATCACCGAGGTGTGGTTCTGTGCATAGTCGTCCGCGCCGGGGGTGGTGAAGGCACGTGTCGCGCCGGCTGAGAACCTGAAGGTGTCAATCGCACTGGAGATGTCGTCTTCAGCCACGGCGGCCGGTTTGCCGGTGTTGGCGGCTTCAAGGGTTTCGAGCAGTTCGCGGTTGGCCTCGATGATGTCTGCTATGCGGAGAAGGACCGAGGAACGCTCCTTGGGGGTCCTCGCTGCCCAGTCGGCCTTGGCCGCTACGGCAGCCGCTACGGCAGCGTCAACATCCTCAACGGAACCGGAGGGAACCTGCATGAGGATTTCCTCGGTGGCCGGATTCTCCACATCGACGGTTGCAGTCGAACTCGAAGCGACGAACGCCCCACCGATGAACTGGCCGAAAGGAGGCAGGGAAGGCGTGAGCGCGGCTTCGGCCCGGCGGACGGTAAACGATGCTGTGTCAGTCGTGGTCATGGTCTTATCCCACTTTCACATTGAGGGCGGAGAGGGCGTGCTGGACCCGTGCGAGGTCTTCGGCGTTGAGGTCGGCCGTGGGGCGGCGGGGGGAGCCGGCGGGAAGGCCCTGCAGGCCAAGGCCGGCCTTGACGGCGGGGATGAACGGCACGGACAGGAGCGCGTCGATGACCGGGTATACGGCGTTCCACAGCTCGCGGGCACCGGTGAAGTCGCCTTCGGCGATCAGCCGGCTGACACCGACGATTTCGTTGGGCACGACGTTGGCGGTTCCGGCCATGACACCCGCCGCGCCCTCGGCAAGGGCGCTGTAGAGGTAGACATCCCACCCGATGAAGGTGCCGATGACATCCGCGTGGTGGTGGATCAGCTGGAGCGCCTGTTCCCAGTTCGCGCTGGAGTCCTTGATGTACTTGATGTTGTCTATGTCTTCGGCCAGCGCGCGGGCTGTTGCCGGGTCCAGGTTGACCCCGGTGACGGCCGGGATGTTGTAGAGCATGACCGGAATGGTGACGGACCGGGCGACGTCCTTGATGTACGTGACTGTCTCCTCCAGGGAGAGCGGCTCGTAGTAGGGCGTGATCAGCATGAGTACGTCCGCGCCGGCCTTCTCGACCGCCTGCGAGAGACGGATGGCCTCGGCTGTCGAGGTGGCCCCGGTGTTGGCGATGACCGGGACCCGCCCGTTGGCCTGTTCGATGACGGTGTTGATGAGCAGCAGGCGTTCCTCGTAGGACAGGGCGCCGACTTCGCCGGTGGATCCTGCGGCGACGACGCCGTCGACGCCGGCGTCGATGGAGCGGTCAACAATCTGCCGCAGGGTGGCGACGTCGATGGTTTCGTCCGGGTTGAACGGGGTGGACAGTGCGGTCAGGACACCGCTGAGTTCTTTAGCCATGAAGGGTTCCTCTTCTTCTGTACGGTTGTGGGGAATGTTGGGTCAGGCGACGATTGAGATGCCGGAATGGGGCGGGGCCTGGCGGTGGGTGGCCAGCAGGCTGGCGGCTTCCTGGGCTGCCGAGAACCCGGTAGTGATCGAGCTTTCGGTGTAGAGGGTTCCGAGGAAGTCACCGGCAAGGAACACGCGGTCCGTCCCGCGCATGAGGGTTGACTGGAGCTTGGCCCGGCCGGGGAAGGAGTAGGGCGAGGCAACCTTCCACCGGTCCGTCTCGGCTTCGACGACGCTGTCGGCGAAGCCGTGGCCGAGGACCTGGTCCAGGTCGGCGAGGTGGGTCTGGATGACTTCCTCATCGCTCTTGTCCAGCAACGCGCGCCCCAGGCTGGCGGGTGAGAAGGTCATGAAGCTGCCGCCGGGCTTCCGCACGGATTCGGTGCCGCGGACGATGCTCGCCTGGTTCAGTGCGATCGCAAACGAGCGCTTCGGCGCCGCGATGGCGTAGATGTCGTCCCACGGCCTTGCCGAGGTCTCGTTGGTCAGGAAGGCAGTGCTGACGTGCGGGCCGTATTTGATCTGGCTAAGGGCACCGCGCAGGTCCTCCGGAAGGTCCACGCCGATCCTGTGCGAGACATCAGCGGTGGTGGCAAGGACAACGGCGCGGGCTTCCACTTCACGGTCGACGCCGCCCTGGCTGTACCGGACGAGGACGGAGTTCTTCCGGTGCACGACCTCCTGCACGGTGGCTCCGAGCTCGATGCGGTCGCCCAGCGACGCGGCGATTGATTCGGTCAGGGTGGACGGACCGCCGACAATGCCTTGGCTCAGGCCTTGGCCGATGCCCAGGACGAGGCTGAAGTACCCGATGCCGGCGCCGGCGGAGATCTCGTTCATGTCACCGGCTGAGCGTGTGACGGTGGTCTTGAACAGGGCGGCGGCGTCCTCGGAGAGGTTTCCGATGAAGTCCTGGAACGAGCGCTCGTTCTCGAAGTCGTAGATGCGCTGCTGGCGCATGGCACCGGATTCCCCCGGGCGTTTCCGCACGACGCCGGTGTACTTGGCGACGCCGCTGACGACCTTCATGCCGGCCCGCAGCGTGTCGATACGGGCTGAGAGGGACATCGGTATGCGGAACGGGTAGGTGGCGATGTGTCCCTTGCGGATGAACTTGCCGTTCATTGACAGGGCCTGGAGGGAACCCGGAATCTGAACGGCGGTTACGCCGACTTCATTGAGCAAGGCATCCGTGGACGATCCGGCCCCTGCGAAGACGTGCCCTCCCCAATTCAGCCAGTAGGCACCACGGCGCTCTGAGCGAATTCGCCCGCCCGCACGGTGGCCCGACTCCAGCAGGAGCGTGTCCCAGTGGCGCAGGCGCCATCCGGCCGAAAGACCGGCGAGTCCTGCACCGACGATGACTACATCTTTCATGTGTTTGAACTTTCCTTCTAGAGGGAGCAATGATGCTCTGTCTGCCATTCAGCAGGAGGCACCCGAGGGGGAAGCTGTGTGGTGACGCAGATACCGTCACTCTCTTCACTGACAGCGCGCGGCCTGCGTGCACGAGGTCCGGGGTTGGCTTCAGAGGCCGCTGTGCCCCTGGTCACAACTTAAAGATACATCATTGTATGATTAATGCAATAGCTTTGCGTGCTGGGCCGGCAAAGCGACTCGGCACCTCTGGCGTGCGGTTGCAGGAACAGTGTTGCCCGGGCGCGGTAATCAGTGGACAGGGGTGTCGCGGCGTTCGTTGAGGCTGCGCAGGAAGGTTTTGGTGGCCTCGGTCTGAGGGTTGTCGATGACTTGGGACGGGGGGCCCTGCTCTGCAACGCGCCCATCGGCCATGAAGACCACCTCGTCCGCGACTCCGCGGGCGAATCCGATCTCGTGGGTCACTACGATCATGGTCATGCCGCTTCGCGCCAACTCTTTCATCACCTCAAGGACCTCGCCGACGAGTTCAGGGTCGAGCGCTGACGTGGGTTCATCGAACAGCATGACCGACGGCTTCATAACCAGGGCCCGGGCGATGGCGACCCGCTGCTGTTGCCCGCCGGACAGGGTGCCGGGGTAGGCATCGGCCTTCTCGGCCAGCCCGACGCTGGCGAGCAGCCTCATGGCCTCTTCGCGAACCTGGCTCGGGGATCGCCCCAGAACGCGGCACGGCGCCTCCATCAGGTTCTCCAGGACGGTCAGGTGCGGAAACAGGTTGAAGGATTGGAAGACCATGCCTGTAACTGCCCGCTGGCGTGCGATCTCGTTCGGTCGCAGTTCGTGCAGCTTCTCGCCCTTGACCCTGTACCCGACAACCTCTCCGTTGACCATGACGGCTCCGCTGGAAGGCTTTTCGAGGTGGTTGATGCATCGCAGCATCGTGGACTTGCCCGAGCCGGATCGGCCGAGGATGACAACGACCTGACCGGGATAGACATCCAGGTTGACGGACTTGAGCACTTCCAGGTCGCCGAAGCTCTTGCGCAGTTCAACGATCTTCACGATGGGTTCAGACGGATCCCTGATCAGTTCAGTACTGGGGGTGGTGGCCATGATTAGCCCTCCTCAACGGTGGTCGATGACAACGTCGTCCGGACGCGCTTGCGCGGTGCCCCCAAGCCCAGGAACCCGCCGCGCCGCTGAGCAATGGCCTGGTGGCCTGCAACGCCGCGTCCGTAGTAGCGCTCGATGCGCTGTTGGAAGATGGTCAGGATGCTCGTGCACAGCAGGTACCAGAACGAGACGACGATGAGAAGCGGGATGGTCTCGAAGGTCTGGGTGTAAATCATCTGGGCGGAGTAGAGCAGATCAGGCAATGCGATGACACTGACCAGGGAACTGTACTTAAGCATGCCGA
Source organism: Arthrobacter sp. NPDC093139 (assembly GCF_044754165.1). NCBI lineage: Bacteria > Bacillati > Actinomycetota > Actinomycetes > Micrococcales > Micrococcaceae > Arthrobacter > Arthrobacter sp. NPDC093139. Next base: position 73,390 of record NZ_JBIVOO010000015.1, on the reverse strand, counting down.
TGACCTGATTGCCTGTTGGCGGCACGATCACCCGCAGCGCCTGGGGCAGGATGATGCGCCGGAAGGACATCAGGTTGTTCATGCCCAGCGCCGCTGCCGCTTCGGTCTGGTGCTTGGGCACCGAGAGCAACCCTCCCCGCACGATCTCGGCCATGTAGGCAGACTCGTGCAAGGCCAGACCCACCAAGGCCACGGTCCACAGCGACAGCACGGAGTTGGTGGGGCCTCCCAGCAGCTCCGGTCCGCCGAAGGGAACACCAATGCCCAGCCGCGGGTAAAGCGCGGAAAGGTTGTACAGGAAGATGAGTTGGATCAGCAGTGGTGTTCCCCGGAAAAACCAGAGGTAGGCGCCCGCCACGGACTGAAGGACCTTGTTCTCTGAGAGCCGGCAGGCTGCCAGGAGGATTCCCAGCAGGATTGCGAAGGTCATGCCGACGATGGTCAGGATCAGGGTGCGCCCCAGTCCGGCCATGATTTCCGGGTGGAACAGGTAGTGCCACACGGTCACCCACTGGAAGTTCTCGTTGGTCACCATGGAGTGGATCAGGTTCGCCACAAGCAGTAGAAGGATGACAGCGGCGACCCTTCGGCCGTGGTGCCGCAACGGGACGGTTTCCTTGGCTAAGGTTTGCTGGTCGACCGTCATTGCTGTTGCCCCGCCACCGCTAGCGGCCGGCATCTTATGGGAGCGTGATGTTACTTTTGCGCTTTCCATGACACTAATACCTTTCGGTTCCGTCCGTCTTCATCCGGAATCAGCTGCCTGGATTCGGGACGATCTCGGACTTATCCACTGCGCCCAGGCCACCGTTAAGCTCGCCGAGGACCTTGTCCAAGTCGCCGTCCTTGATGAGTTTGTCCGTGGCGGCTTGGAAGGCTTTGGCGAGCTTGGGGGTGTCAGCGTTGTTGGCCAGGGCGAGGCCGGACTGGATTTCGGGGCCAAACCCGAGCCTTGCCAGCTTGAACTGACCCTTGGTCTGATCAACGGTGTAGGCTGCCTGGCTGCTGCTGGCCAGAGAGGCATCAATTCGGCTCTGACTAAGCGCCAGGTTCACTTGCGCCTGAGTCTGGAAGGTCTCCACCGTGGTCGGCGCTCCGCCTGATGCCTTGCACGCATCCACCATCGACTGTGCCGTTGCCGCCTGGGAAGACCCAAGAGAAGCACCGATCTTCAACCCGCAAACGTCAGCCGGCGTAGCAAAACCTTCCTTTGCCGAGTCGGCCTTGACGACGAACTCATCCTTCGAGGCGTAGTTAGTAACGAAGGTGACGACCTTTGTTCGCTCCGGGGTCACGTTGATCTCGCCCGTAGCGGCGTCGTAGCGGCCGGCCTGCAGTCCCGGAATGATGCCGTCGAAGGGAACGACCTTGAAGTCGACTTTCAGGCCGAGCAGAGCGGCCGCCTTGCGGGTGAGCTCGATGTCCCAGCCCGTCACCTCGCCGCCTCCGACGGGTTCCATGACCGCGGGGGCGTAAACCGCTGTGGCGACCGTAATGGTGCCCTTGTCGCGGACCGAGGCTGGCACCATCTGGGTGAGTGTGGAATCCGCGCTGGGAGTGGCCGAGCCGGCCGTACCTCCACCGGACTGGGCCTGCGACGAAGAGCCGCATCCGGACGCTCCAACCAGGGCGGTGACGAGGATGGTTGCCGTGAGGCTGCTCCGCATCGTGCGGGAGAACGGACGAAGGTTCATATGTCTCTCCTGAAATGACTGTCGTTGATGTTTACCGATAGAGGTGGGCGAATCGGGACCTGCGCGGCCAAATCCGCTGAGTGCTGAGTCCGAACGGTGACCGCCGGGCTCCCATGGGTTTGGGACGGACGGTGTCCCAAATCAGCTGCCGACCGGGGTCGGTCACGTCCGGCTCCTCTGGGGACATATGAAGTAGATCACAACATCTACTATTGAAGCAATAGTTTAGAGATATATGTTTTACGACCAGCCGCGGTTTCGGATCGGCTTCTAATGTGTAAAGATTCAAGGCAATAGGGAAAGTGCGCCGGCCAAGGCCCGCTGGACCAGCGACAGGAAGGATCCGGAATGGAAAGTGCCGTAATCTCCACGCGCGCCCTGGACCTGCTGCTGCTACTGCGTGGAAGCGAGCCGGAAGGACTGGGCCGCGCGGACCAGGTCTCCCATCAAATAGAGACAGCGATCCTGATGGGCATCCTGACCGAAGGCGACAGGCTGCCGACCGAGTCTGCACTCGCCTCGGAGCTTGGCATCTCCCCCATAACCCTTCGCCAGTCCCTGGCCGCCCTCCGGACCAAAGGACTGATCGAAACCAGCCGCGGCCGCAGCGGGGGCAGCGTCATCCGCCGCCAGATCGAACTGACCGACACGGAGTTACAGCACAAGCTCAGGGAGACAAGCACAGAAGCGCTGAGGGACCTTGGCGACCTGAGGGCTGCCGTAGCTTCCATGTCTGCCCGGCTCGCCGCCAGCCGCGCCGATCCTCAAAACGTAGAACATCTCGAAGACCTGGCCAAACGCCACCGCGACACGGTCGATGAAAAGGCGCGGCGCCGCGTGGACAGCCGATTTCATGTGGCCATCAGCATTGGCGCGCAATCAAGCAGGCTGACCTCGGTCGCACTTCAACTCGAAGCTGAACTGATGACCCTTTGGTGGGGCATCCCGGATCACGTCGACGGCGAAAACTCAGCGGTGGAACAGCACACGGCGATCGTCCAGGCAATTAGGGACCGGGACGCCGATGCAGCCGCCCGCGCAGCTGAACAGCACAGCCGAAGCGACATGGAATTCTTGATTGAACAGCACTTGAGACTAACGATGCAGCCCGAAGAAGGAGCCTGACCTGGAATCCCTCACGGAAACCCTTCAGCGAACCGCGGAGGCCCTTTCCACCAGCATCAACGGCGTCTTCGCCGACCTGGAAAAGATCGCCAACACCGTCTCGGCGGCCGCCAACGCCGCGCCCGGAATCCCCCGCCGTGCAGAGTTTCTCTTCCTCAAGCAGGAACTGTCCCGCTTCATCCAGTTGCACTCAGACCTCATCATCGGCGCAGGGATTGCCTACGCCCCGGGGAGCCTCCCTGAAGCACCGCACTGGTTGGAATGGTGGAGGGCGCAGCCTAAAGGCGAACCAAAATTCGTCACCCACGACCTCAATCCCGACTCGCTGAACTACTACGATTACACCACTCGTGAATGGTTCAAACTCCCCTCCTCCACCGGACGGCCCGTGGCTGTAGGCCCCTACGTCGACTTAGGTGGCATCAACGTCAGCATCATCACCCTCTGCGTCCCTGCCCCCACGGCACAAGGGACACATGTTTTGGGATGCGATCTTCCGCTGGTGAAGCTCGAGAAAGTCTTCCTCCGGGCGCTCCAAATACGCGAACCGGCCGTCGTCCTGCTGGGCCCCAACGGCAGGGTCATCGCATCAAACAACGCCCGCATCGCCACAGGCACCCTGCTCGCACCGGAAGACATAGAACAAGCCGAGGCCTCACTCGACATCACAGCCGGACAACCCAGCCGTCTGCCATGGAAGCTAATAAGTCTCGGCCAATAAGGCCCGGAAACCCCTCCAGGCCTTGGTGCGCGGTCGTATCACCAACAATGGCCTGAAAAAGCTTGGAAGGTGAGTAACCGTCAGGCTGAAGCACACCCCAGCATAACGTCAGGCAGGAGTCCCGAGCCGTCAGAATTGGTACCAGTTCCCTTTTACTGACGATTAATGAAGCAGGTCTTAAACCCCAACGTGACGCTTCACGGCCCCGACTCCGCTGCCACGGGCAAGTTGCCGCTGCTGGTCGGACGGCGCGTGCATGACATGCGTGCTCAAGTACTGGCGGTAATTGGGCAGAAGGGCTGCGTGATCCACTGGGAAACCGAAACGAGCCACCGGTCACGGATAAGGCCTTCCAGCCCACGCAACGGGTCCTGCCATTACACCTTGGACTCCCCATGCGTCAAGTTTTGTCAACACTCAAACTCCAAACAAACCTCTGACCTGGGAAAACACTGTGCCCGAGGTGGGACTCTAACCGTATTCCGACCCCTGCAAACACTGGGAACCTGCGAACATGCAGAATCCGAAGCAGTCCGAAGGCTGTAATGCCCGGTCCAACGTGGAGTGTGTGGACAATGTCCACACACTCCCTTCATGCGGACGCGCACCGAACTGGTCCAACTTCAACAAACTGTCCCAAGCAGCACGGTTGGACATTTAATCCTGCGCAACGCCAACATCGAGGGATGCGCTCCCCCTGACTAGACCGTAGGGCATCGCCGACGCGATGATGGCTTAAGAGGCTGCCACTACGCTGTCTGAGGAGTTGAGCGCGCGCTCCGTGACTTGGCCAACGCTGCAGGTGCCATGCACCTTCGTCAGAATGCCGCGCCGAGCGTACTGTGCCACAACGGCTTCGGTTTGCTCGTGGTAGAGGTCCAGGCGGTGGCGGATGACGACTTCATTGTCGTCAGTACGCTCCGACTCCTTCGCCCGGCGAAGCATGCGCGCAACAAGCTCGTCGTTGCCTGCAGTCAGCTGCAGGACTACGTCGAGCTTCTGGCCCTTTGCAGCCAGGATCCGTTCCAGGTAGTCCACCTATGAAACAGTCCGGGGATAGCCGTCCAGCACAAAACCGCTGTCCATGTCGGACTCGTTGAGGCGCTCACGAACCATGTTGTTCGTGACGTTGTCCGGAACGAAGTCGCCGGCGTCCAGATACTTTTCTAGCTTCCCGGCCAAGAGGGTTGTTGCCCTTCATGTTGGCACGGAAGATGTCACCGGTGGAGATGGCAACGACGCCAAGTCGCCCGGAAATCCGTTCTGCCTGGGTTCCCTTGCCGGAGCCGGGCGGCCCAATGATCAACATTCTGGTCATGACAAAATCCTCTTTTGAGATTGTTGGTGGTACCCCGGAAGTGGGCTCGCTAAGCAGTGCCCTGCACAGCCCTGACGAAGTCCTCCGGCCAGGGCTGTGCGGTGCAAGCTCCCTGCGGGACATGTGCCGTGGTGACTGTGCCGAACGCGGCCACGGTGCCGGCGTTCGGCGTTGCGTCGTCCCGGGCACCGGAAGGTTCGCACCGGACCTCAAAGCCCATGGTCAGCGAGGTCCGGCCAAGCGCGGTGATCTTCACTGTCGCCCTTACGCGCTGTCCGAACCACAGCTTGGCCGTGTAGTTGACCACCTGCTGGACGCGGGGGGCGCTAGGAAAGTACCGCGGCAATTGCAGATTGCGGAAGAGCTCAGCCTCTGCCGCCTCCACCCACCGCAGAACGGCGGAATTGTGCTGGTGGCCCGACGCGTCGGTATCCACCCACTCCACGGTCCGCTCGACGCTTGCCTCCGGAAACTGGGCGTCCGGGCTTCCGACACTCTCCGCAGGGGCACTCCCCCGCATTCCAGCGTGATTCATGATGCTCCTAGCGTGCGCCGATCCCGGCGGCCTCTTCGTCCGGATCGCCATAGGCAGTTGCCGAGAACATCAGCGGTTCGGGTTGCGGCTTGGGAATCATCGCCACCGCCGCGGCTGCCAACACCGCGATTCCGGCGAAGATCGCGAAGTTGGCCTCGAACGGCAGCTTCGAGCCGGCGATCCAGCCGCCGATCAAGGGGCCGGAGATGGCGCCCAGCCTGGCGAAGCTCAGGGCCCAGCCAGTGGCAGTGCCACGGACCTTGGCCGGGTAGTAGTCGGCGATGTAGCCCGTCAGAACGAGGGACGTGGAGATCGAACCAACGCCTGCGAACGCGACGAACAGCAGGTTGACCACCATAGTGTTCGGGAAGACCAGCAGCATGATGCCCAGGCCGCCAAGGATATAGAACACCACCAGGATGAGCTTCTTGCCATACTTGTCCGCAGCGCGGCCGAGGAGGAGGCCGCCGATGGCGGAGGCAAGGCTGAAGACCAGCAGGAAGGTGAGGGATGAGCCGAGATCGTAGCCGGCCTTCTTCATGATGCTCGGCAGCCAGGTGTTAAGGCCGTAAACAAGGACCAGTCCGCAGAACAAGGAGATCCAGAAGAAGACCGTGGACCGCAGGTACTTGCGGGAGAACATGGTGGTGATGGTTCTCCACCACGGTTCTACCACTGCTCCCGCTGCCGTCGGTGCCGGTGCAGCGACCGGTGCGTAGTCAGTGATTCGGAGCCTCGCGGCCAGCGCCTTCGCTTCGGACCTGCGGCCTTTGGACTCGAGGTATTCCAGCGATTCGGGGAGGAGCTTCCAGATCACCGGCAGAAGGACCACCGGTGCGGCGCCTATCGCAATCACGGCACGCCAGCCGCCGAGCGGAAGGACGAACAAAGCGGCCAGGGCGGCTGCCACGATGCCCAGCGAGTAGCCCGAGTACATGAGCCCGTAGTTGAAGGAGCGCTTGTTCGGGGCCGAGTATTCGATGGTCAGCGCCGCTGCCACGGGGATGACACCGCCCATGCCCAGGCCGCCGATGAGGCGGAACAGGCCGAACAGTTCCGGGGTGGGAGCCCATGCTGCACCTGCCTGGGTCAGGGTGAAGATGGCCATCGAGGCCAGCAGCATCTTCTTGCGGCCCACGAGGTCGCTGAGCGTGCCGATGAACAGTGCGCCGATCAGCATTCCAATCAATGCATAGGAGCCTAGGGCGCCCAAGGCAAGCGGACTCAGGTTCCATTCCTTGTACTCGGCAAGGGCGGGGAGGACGGCGCCGAGCACGCCGACGTCGTAGCCCTCGGCCAGGATGGCAAGCCAGCAGCAGAAGAGGACAATGCCGGTGCTGCGCTTGGGGACGTTCCAGCTGGTAGCGGGTGCGGCGGCCATGGCTACTTCACCAGGACCGATGCAGCGGCTGACGCGGGGGTCCAGCGAAGATGTGGGTTGGTGGTTTCAGCATCTGGTTCCTTCAGGAGGGAAAGACGGGGGCGTACGGCATCAGTGCGGGAGCTCGGCGGCTTGCGGCGGCCGGCCCGGAACTGCGGGATCCAGGCGGCACCCGGGCCCTGGTATTCCTGCTCCGCGGCAGCGTGCAGGGTCCACTGGGGGTCGTACAGGTGGGTGCGGCCCAACGCAATGAGGTCGGCGCGGCCGGCCAGGAGGATCGAGTTGACGTCGTCGTAGGTGGAGATGGCGCCGACGGCGATGACCGCCACGCCTGCCGGGACGGCCACTTCCTGGCGGATGCGGTCGGCAAACGGCGTCTGGTAGCTGCGGCCGAAGGCAGGCTTTTCCTCCTTGGCCACTTGGCCGGTGGATACGTCCAGGCCGGCCGCACCGTGTGCCACGAAGGCCCGGGCGATCTCGACAGAATCGTCGGAGGTGTTGCCGCCGTCGATCCAGTCCGTGGCGGAGATGCGCACCGTCACCGGCTTGCCGGCAGGCCAGGCGGCCCGGACGGCGTCGAACACCTCCAGGGGGAACCGCAGCCGGTTCTCCAGGCTGCCGCCATACTCGTCGGTCCGTCGGTTGGACACCGGCGAGAGGAACGAGGACAGCAGGTAGCCGTGGGCAGCGTGCACCTCAAGCAGGTCGAAACCTGCTTCCTCGGCCCGCAGCGTGGCGGCGACGAACTCCTCTTTAATGGAGTCCAAACCGGCGCGGTCCAGCTCCAGGGGAACCTGGTTCCGGGGGCCGTAGGCGACCGCAGATGGGCCAACCGCCTGCCAGTTGCCGGCGTCCAGCGGTTCGTCGATGCCTTCCCACATGAGCTTGGTGGAACCCTTGCGGCCTGAGTGGCCGATCTGGGCGCCGATCTTGGCGCTGGACTGGCTGTGAACAAAGTCCACGATTTCCTTCCAGCTGTCCCGCTGGACGTCCGTGTACAGCCCGGTGCAGCCAGGCGTGATGCGGCCTGCTTCGGAGACACACACCATTTCGGTCATCACCAGGCCCGCACCGCCCAGGGCCTTTGACCCGAGGTGGACCTTGTGGAAGTCACCGGGGATACCGTCAACGGCGGAGTACATGTCCATGGGAGACACCACAACCCGGTTCTTTAGTTCCAGTCCGCCAATGCGGAAGGGCTGGAACATTGCCGGTGCCATCTGGGTAAGCCCCTGGGACTGTGCGAAATGCCGCTCCACGTCGGCAGCGAATTCCGGATCCCGCAGGCGCAGGTTCTCCTGGGTGATGCGGCGGCTGCGGGTCAGCAGGTTGAACGCGAACTGGGTTGCGTGCTGGTCCTTGTACTGGCCGATCCGTTCGAACCATTCAAGGGATGCCTGGGCGGCCCGCTGGGTGGATTCGACCACGGGGCGGCGCTCCGCCTCGTACGCGGAGAGGGCGGACTCCAGGTCCTGGTGTTCGTGTAGGCAGGCGGCCAGCGCGAGGGAGTCTTCCATGGCCAGTTTGGTGCCGGAGCCGATGGAGAAGTGCGCGGTGTGGGCTGCGTCGCCGAGCAGCACCACGTTGTCCTTGCGCCAACTGCGGTTGCGCACGGTGTTGAAGTTCAGCCATTTCGAGTTGTTGGAAAGGACTTCGTAACCGTCCAGTTCCTCAGCAAAAATGGAGCGCACCTTGGCGATGGCCTTTTCATCCGAGACTCCGGGGGGAAGGACGTCATTGGCGGTTTCATCGAAGCCGGCGGCATGCCACACATTCTCATGCATCTCGACGATGAACGTGGAGCCTTCATCAGAGTAGGGGTAACCGTGGATCTGCATGACGCCCCACTCGGTTTCCTTCACGATGAACTTAAAGGCTTCGAATACCTGGTCCGTACCGAGCCACATGTACTTGTTCGTCCGCGGATCCAGGTCAGGGCCAAAGGCATCCGCGTACTTTGCCCGGATCTGCGAGTTGACGCCGTCAGCCGCCAGCACCAGGTCATAGTTCGCTTCGAGTTCCTCGATGGCGGGGGCGATGGTCTGGAAGCGCAGGTCCACGCCGAGTTCAGCGCAGCGGCGCTGCAGCAGTTCCAGGAGTTCCTTGCGGCTCATCGCGGCGAATCCCTGGCCGCCCACGCTGATCATCTGCCCGGCGAAGTGGACGTCGATATCGGACCAGCGGGCGAAGCGGCGGCTCATGTATTCGGCCACAACCGGATCCGCGTTACCGATTCCGCCGAGCGTTTCGTCTGAAAAGACGACGCCGAACCCGAAGGTATCGTTCGCTGCGTTGCGTTCCCAGAGGGTGATCTCGTGGGACGGGTCGAGCTGCTTCATCAGGGCTGCGAAGTACAGGCCGCCGGGTCCGCCTCCAACAATGGCGATTTTCATGGTCTTACTCCTTTTTATGCCTGGCACTGGCCGGCAGCAGTCAGTAGTTGGGTTTCGCCCGCGATGCTGTCGCGGAGCTTGAAGTGCTGCAGCTTGCCGCTCGGGTTGCGGGGCAGCTCGGTGACGAAGTGGAGTTCGCGCGGGTACTTGTAGGGCGCGATGGTCGCCTTCACGAAGTCCTGGATTTCCTTGCGCTTGGCAGCGTCGCCGATGACGCCGTCGCGCAGCACCACGAAGGCGTAGACTACAGTTCCCCGCTCGGGATCGGACCGGCCGATGACGGCGTTCTCCACCACATCCGGGTGCTGGTCTATCGCAGCTTCAACCTCGGGGGCGCCGATGTTGTAGCCGGATGAGACGATCATGTCGTCGGACCGGGCCTGGTACGTGAAGTAGCCGTCCCCATCCATGGAAAAGGTGTCGCCTGTGACGTTCCAGCCCCCCACAACATATTTGGACTGGCGCGGGTCGTCCAGGTAGCGGCATCCGGTGGGACCGATGACCGCCAGGCGCCCGTTGTGCCCGGGCCCGAGTTCATTGCCGTCATCGTCAAGGATGGTGGCCCGGTAGCCCGGGACTGCCTTGCCTGTGGTTCCCGGCCGGATGTTATCCCCTGCCGCTGAAATGAAGACGTGAAGAAGCTCTGTGGAGCCGATGCCGTTGACCAGCCGCAGTCCGGTGGCCTCGTGAACGGCTTCCCACGTCTCCTTGGACAGGTGCTCACCAGCGGAGACGGCGATCCTCAGGTTCCGGAGGAGGTCGCCCCGTCCTTCCTTCAGAATGGCGCGGTAGGCAGTGGGAGCGGTGAAGAAAACAGTCGCTCCCGCACCTGCCGCGCGTTCGGCCAGCTCCACCGGGCCGGCCTTCTCCGTGAGCAGTGAGGACGCCCCGAACCGCAGGGGAAAGACCACCAGTCCGCCCAGTCCGAAGGTGAAGGCCAGGGGCGGCGACCCGGCAAAGACGTCGTCGGCGGTGGGCTGCAGGATGTGCCGGGCGAAGGTGTCGGCGTTGGCCAGGATGTCCCGGTGGAAGTGCATGGTCACCTTCGGCACGCCGGTGGTGCCGGAAGTCGGACCCAGGAGTGCCACGTCGTCAGCAGCGGTGTCCACAGCTGAGAACGTCCCGCTCTTGGCGGCGCAACGCGCGGTGAGGTCACCGCCGTCGGGCCCTCCATAGGTCACAACCGCGACCCTACGGGCGGCAGGCTCGAGGTCCTCCACGAAGCGGTGATCGGAGATGGCCACCACGGGCTTGGTGAGCTGGATCAGCGTGGCGACCTCACTGGAACGCAGCATGGGCATGGTGGTCACCACTACTGCCCCGGCCTTCAGCACGCCCAGCCAGGCGGCGACGATCCACGGATTGTTCGGTCCGCGCAGCAACACGCGGTTCCCGGGGACCACACCGAGGTCTTCAGTGAGGACCTGGGCTACCTGGTTGGCGCGCTTTTGAAGTTCCCCGTAGGTCCAGACGGTACCGTCCGGGGTCCGCAGCGCTGGCCTGTCCGCGCCGTGCTCGGCGACGGCACTGTCGATGAGCGCAACGGCGGCGTTAAGCCGTTCAGGATACTGGAGTTCGGGGAGGGTGAATTCGAGCGCCGGCCAGGTGTCGGCGGGCGGCAGGTGGTCGCGGGTGAACGTGTCCACGTGGGCCGATGGCGTCATGCTCATGGCCGTTCCTTTCAGTGGTGCGTCGGTGAAGCAGGTGGTTGAGTGTGGGTGGCACATCAGGCGCCCGGGCGGATCATGCCCTCCTGGGCAACGGTGGCAAGGAGCCGTCCCTGCCGGTCGAAGAAGCGGCCCATGGCCAGGCCCCTGTTGCTCTGGCCGGACACGGCTTCCTGGGCGTACAGGATCCATTCGTCAGCGCGGCCGTCGCGGTGGAACCACATGGAGTGGTCCAGGCTGGCCGTGGCGAGTCCGGGGCTGGACCAGTGGAGGCTGCTGACCCTCAAGAGCGGTTCCAGGATGGTGTAGTCGCATACATAGGCCAGCGCTGTCCGGTGAAGATCGGCATCGTCCGGCAGGGAATCGAAAGCCTTGACCCAGATGACCTGCTGGGGAACGGGACCGCCCTCCAGTTCGATGTACACGGGTCCCGGTACATGCCGCATATCGAAGCTGCGGCCCGTGGACCAGTAGTCGGCGGCAGGGCCGCCGGCTTCTTCCAGCGCCTCGGCCGCGCTGCGCAGCGAGTCAGGATCGACGGCGGCGGGAGCCTTAGGCTGGAAGTCCAGGCCGTCCTCGGGAACCTGGAATGAGCCCATTGCGGCGTAGACAGCCTTGCCGTTCTGGAACCCGCGGACGGTCCGGGTGGAGTACCCGCGGCCGTCACGCAGCCGCTCCACTTCGTAGCGGATGGTGGCCCCGACGTCGACGGGCCGCATGAAGTAGCTGTGCATTGAGTGCAGTGCCCTGTCTCCGTCGACTGAGCGCATCATTGCTGCTGCCGCCTGGGCCACCATGTCCCCGCCGTAGGCCTTCGGCCACGGCACATACTGGGTTGTGGCGTCGTAGGCCTCGTCGTAGACCTGAGCCGGGGTGGGCGTGAGCTCCACGGCCCGCAGGAAGGTCTCCGAGGTCAGGGTTCCGGTGATCATGCGGTCAGGCCCTGCGGTAGCCGGCGAGGGTTGCGTCGGCGACGTCGTCGAGGTTGACCACCAGGTTCTCCGGGGTGCGGGCGGTCAGCCAGACGAGCTCCTCGGTGACGGACATGTTTGCCTCCACGTGGGGCATGAACGGCGGGACGAAGACCCAGTCGCCGGCCTTCATGTCGAGGAATTCCTGGTAGTTCTCCCCGAAGTAGATGCGCCCCTGGCCGCGCAGCACGTAACCGCCCGTTTCGGCTTCGCCGTGGTGGTGCGGCAGCGAGCGGTAGCCGGGGGTGTTGGATACCTGGCCGAACCAGATCTTGGTGGCCGGAGTGTGCTGGATGCTGACGCCCGAGACGCGGATGCAGTCCCCGGACTGGGCGGTGTTGGTGTCCTCATGCCCTGCCCGGGTGACCACGGGCACTACCTTGCCGTCGGCCTGGACGTAGATGGAGTTGTCGCCGTTGAGGCGGTAATCGGTAGCTGTCTGGTTCATTGCGGTCACTCCTTGGTTGATGTTGGACTGATGCGGACGACGTTTTCAAGGCGTCCGATCCCGGTGATTTCGGTGGCGAGAACGTCGCCGTCATTCAGGAAACGGGGCGGCGTCATGCCCATGCCCACTCCCCCGGGCGTTCCCGTCAGGACAAGGTCGCCTGGGCGCAGGGTGGTGAACTGGGAGATGTAGGAAAGCAGTTTTGCGGGGCCGAACACCAGGGTGCCGGTGTTGCCCTTTTGAACGACGTCACCGTTGACATAGCCAACGACGTCGAATGTTGCGCCGGCTTCGTCGGGTGTGACGAGGACGGGACCTACCGGAGTGGTGGCGTCAAACGCCTTGCCTTGGAACCACTGCAGTGTCCGGTTTTGCCAGTCGCGCATGGAGACGTCATTGGCGACGGTGTAGCCGGCTATTGCCGCTGCGGCCTGATCCTCGTCCGCGCGGAAGATTTCAGCGCCGACCACGACCGCCAGTTCGGCTTCCCAGTCAACCCGGTCGCTTCCCTGGATCTCGATGGTGTCATTCGCTCCCACCAGGGTGTCCGCGTACTTGGCGAATAGCGTGGGGTACCGGGGAAGTTCCCTGCCCATCTCCTGGATGTGGTCCGCGTAGTTCAGGCCGCAGCAGATGACCTTGCCTGCGCGGGGAAGAAGGGGCGCGTAGTCAACGGCGCCGGCTTCAATCTCCACCGGCTCCTCTGTGGCAGCGGCCTCGCGGACCACGTCCTGCCAGTCCGGCCGGGCCAGCAGTTCCCCGACGTCGGCGGCGGGGAGGGCAACATGTGCGCCGGCACCCGTGGCGAGTGACGCCGTCGTTCCCTGTCCGGCCATGCGCAAGGTGGCGAGTTTCATTGGATTCTGTCCCTTCATGAATGATGTGTCGACTTTTTTACGATCGTCACATATGCTCAACGTAGCATGGCGGTAAGGATCTGCACAGAGCCTTTCCTGAACTTTTTCCAGAAGCCATCCCACCAGGAGGAACAGCATGGGCCACAAGACAATCAACCCGGAGTCGCTTCCCAAGCCGTCCGGATTCGCGCACGGGATGCTCGCCGGGAACACGGTGTTTCTGGGCGGCCAGACAGCCCTGGACAAGGACATGAACATCGTCCCCGGCGGCATCATCGAACAGTTCACGCAGGCCTTCTCGAACGTCCTCACCACCCTGCGCGAAGCGGGCGGCCAGCCGGAGGACCTGGTCAACGTGACCATCTACCTGACCGACGTGGAGGACTACATGGCAAACGGCCGCGAGATCGGACGCATCTGGCGTGAAATGGCGGGTTCGCAGTACCCGGCGATGGCAGGCATCGGCGTCACCCGCCTGTGGCAGAAAGAAGCAATGATTGAAATCCAGGGAATCGCTGTCATCAGCGATCGCTGACCCGGAAAAGTAAAAGAGGACCCGGCCGGCCACATTTGGCCAGCCGGATCCTCTCTTGGGTTCTGGGCTTTAACTTCTAGGCTGCTTCCGCTTCCCGCACCAGGGACATGGCATACATTTCAGCCATCGGGGCGATCAGGCGGTGCACGCTGAAGAAAATCCGGCGCGCCTCGGGCCCCTGCCAGCCCGGGGGGAGGTACTCAAGGGGCAGCCCGGGGTCACGGTAGGGCAAGCGCCGCCACAGGGTCAGCATTGGGATGTAGTAGCGGAAAGCGTCCCGGCGAAGATCTTCCGAGGAAGCGGCCAAAGCCTTTTCCGGGTCGTCCCCTACCAGGGCGGTCCAGTCCTCCAGTGATCCGCCATACGTGTCCATGAACTCGGAGATCTGCGATTCGAGGGCCTCCAGGTCCCACCATTGGGCCACCTTCGCCCGCATGTCGGAATCCGACGAGTAGTCGCCGGTAAAAAACTCCACATACTCGTCCAGCCCCCGGGATTCGAGCCGCTTCCTTGCGCCCTCCCGCACCCCGGAAGGAGCGATCCAGACCCCCGCCCCCATGGAACCAAAACCCAGCCTGGTCAGCTCGGTGCGCAGCTGGTGCCGGCGGTCCCGCATCGACTCCGGCACGGAAAAGATGGCCAGGACCCACGGGGCTCCGGTGGCTGCACGGTAGGGCGCGAAGATGCGTTCGTCGCCCTCACTGACGAGCTTCAGTGAACGTTCGGAGAGCTCGTATCTGGCTACGCCGCCGTTCTTGACGCTCGTCAGCACTCCCTTGGCTTTCAGGCGGGACACGGCCGAGCGGACGCCGGGCGCATCGTGACCCAGTTCGCCAAGCATCTGGATCAGCACGGAGATGGGAAGCTGCCCGCCCCCGCGGCGCCCGTAGAGACCGTATATCGTCAAGATGAGCTGTTGCTGGGGCAGCGAAGGCGCAGGCATGTCAATCATGAGATTGGCTTTCGATTCTGTCGGGATCGCAATCCTTCCAAGCATATTTGAAAGACCGGGCCCTCCAATCAGTGACCCTTGAACGCTTCCGCCAGCCACCATGCCCCGCTGTCAGAAGCGATGCGGGCATCGATGACCAGCGGCGCACTGCGGGGCCCTGCCAGCCATTCGTTGACGCCGTCAAGGTCACCCACCGAGCGGACAGTGAGGGCGGCAGCGCCATATCCGCGGGCGATTGAGGCGATATCCACCTGCGGGAACCGCACAACCTCCAGGTCGTCGTCGTCGGCATCGAAGTGATGAACCTCGGCACCGTACGCGGAATCGTTGTAGATAGTGGCCACCAAGGGGATCTTCTCGCGGACCAGGGTCTCCAGTTCCGAGATGGCCATGAGGAAGCCTCCGTCGCCCGCACCCAGGACGGGCAGCCGGTCAGGCCGTGCCTTGGCGGCACCAATGGCGGTGTACAAACCGAGGCCGATTGACTGGAATGCCTGGGTAAAGCAGAACCCGAATTCGTCCGGAACGGACAGGTATGCACTGGGATAACCCATGAAATTGCCGGAGTCGATGGACACAATGCGCTCGGAGGGCAGGATGCGGTCAAGTTCGCGGCTTAGCACGCGGGGGTCAATGACGTCGGAGGTGGACAAGTCTTCTGTCAGTTCCGTATTCCAGCGGGCATGCTCGGCGATCTGTCGTGCCATTTCCGGCGTCCGCAGGTGTACCGCGTTGTGCTGGAGTGAGCGCAGCCTTTCCAGCACAGCCACCGCTGTTTCTGCACTGTCGCCCAGCACCCCCAGGTCAATGGACCGGTTGGCCCCAAGGGCGCGGTCCTCAACGTCCACCTGAACTACTTTGGCCGTGGCACCGATCAGTGAACCGTGGCGCATGGTCCACATGTTCAGGGCGCATCCCCACCCCACAATCAGGTCCGCTTCGGAAATCGTCTTGGCGGTGAAGGGCGAAGAAAAGCCGCCGGAGATGCCCAGGTTGAACGGGTCGCCCTGGAACAGGCCGTGCGCGACGGCGGATGTTGCCACAAGTGCCCCGGCCGCCTCCGCCAGTGCAGCGATTTCGGGCCCTGCCGTGCGGCCGCCGCGGCCGGCCACAAAAACCGGTCGCCGGGCGCTCCGGAGGAGCTCTGTCAGCTCTTCTACGGCCGCGTCCGAGGGTGCGAACCGCTGCGGCGGAGCAAGTGGTCCCGGTAAGGAACTGCCGTCCGGCGCGGGGGCGGCCTGGACGTCCGTGGGAAGGGACAGCACCACCGTCCGGCGCTCGTTGACTGCGGTCCGGTATGCCCGGACCGTGTCAGCGACTGCGGTCTGCGGCGAGTGGATCCGCTCGGCCACGGCGCCAACGCTGCGGGCCAGTGCGTCCTGGTCGAT
The DNA here is from genome assembly GCF_044754165.1 of Arthrobacter sp. NPDC093139. Lineage (NCBI taxonomy): Bacteria > Bacillati > Actinomycetota > Actinomycetes > Micrococcales > Micrococcaceae > Arthrobacter > Arthrobacter sp. NPDC093139. The sequence goes on along the minus strand of NZ_JBIVOO010000015.1, from coordinate 57,405 downwards.
TTTGAAGTTGGAACCTACAGCGGAAGCGGCCGTATCGGCAGTGACGACGATCATGGGGGTGCGGCTCTTGGCGGCTTCGCCGATTCCGGTGACCGCGTTGGTCAGCCCGCAGCCCTGGTGGGTGGAGACGACGCCTACTTTTCCGGACATTCGCCCGTAGGCATCGGCCATGGTGGCAGCACCGCCTTCATGGCGGGCGGCGGTGTAGGGCACTCCGGCCCTGCGCAGCGCATTTGTCACCACAAAGTTCCCGCTGCCTACCACGCCGAAGATGTGGCCGACGCCGAGCCGGGCGAGCGTATATCCGACGAGTTCGCTGACATCGGCGGCCACAAGGGCAGCCGAATCGTCCCGGGTAGCCACGTCGCTGCCTCCCAACCTGCTGGTGATAACAGTCATTGTCTCTTCTCCTTCTGGGGACAGTGCGCGGAAGGGCAGCCGGCGGCGTCGACGGCGCAGCCAAGGTTCCGCTCCATGATGATGGTATAGCCAATAATTTACGACCGTCAAGCATCTGAAATAACTCTGAATCCCGATGATGTGCCCTCAGGGGCAGGATTGTGGTGCGACACTGCAGCGGGGACGGTCATGAGGAGTTCGCGCCGGATCTCCTCGCCCACCTCACGGAGTCTTCCGGCGAACAGTTCGGCGTTGGGCGCCAGTGGCCTGTCCGAGTGGAGCAGGATGCCAACCTGCTGGGCGAGACCGGCGAGGTGCAGCTCAAGCATCTGCAGGCCCGGTTCCGCCACGGCCATGGACTCCGGCATCAGGGCAAGGAATCCGGCCTCCGCCACGAGCGTGCGCAGGGTGGCAGGGGTTCCGGATTCCACCCGCTGGACGGGAGGGGCCAGGCCAGCACTGTGGAAGTTCTCCTCGAGCTCGTCACGCAGCGGTGTATGCGCCAGCGGCACCACCCAAGGGTACCCGACGAGGTCCTTCAGTGAGGCCTCCGCAAGGGCATGCACGGGATGGCTGCGTGCGGCAACAACACGGAACTCCTCCCGGTATAAGGGGACAAGCCGCAGCCGGGATGTACTGGGATGGTCAGTAACCCGGCCTACGAGCAGGTCGAGGTCGCCGTTTCCCAGTTCCTGTATGAGGGTTTCCGGGGGCGCCTCCCGGAGCAGGACCTCCACCCGTGGCCTGTCAGCCGTGAAGCGGGCCACGGCCCGCGGGATCAACAGGTTCGCGCCGGTAACGTGTGCACCCACCCGGACCACGCCTGCTTCCGGGTCGGTGAGCTCATCCACCCGGCGGCGCAAGGTACCCACGTGACCCACAATGGCCTTTGCATGCTCAAGGCATACCTGCCCTGCGGGTGTGGGTACCATGCGGCGTCCGGTCCGCTCGAACAATGACGTTCCAACGGCATGCTCGGCTTCCCGTAAGGCCCGGCTCAGTGCAGGTTGCGTGAGATACAGTTCTTCGGCCGCCCGCACCAGGCTGCCTTGTTCTGCAATGGCAAGCACGATCACAAGGTGGCGCAGCTTCAGGTGGGTGGTCAGCAGCGCCCGCAGGTCCATCTCTTCATCCTACGGGCTCGGCCTCCAGACGATCAGCGGGCAGCGGCCGCAGCGGCGTGACGTGGAATCGCAAGTTCCCGGTCCCACTGGGCCGCCTCGCGGCCGGACGCCTTGAGCACCTGCTTGCGTACCTTGCCGTTCTCGGTCTGGGGCAGTTGATCCACCACACGCAGGAAGCGCGGGATGGCAAACGAGGCCAGCCGTGGAGCACAGAACTCGCACAACTCGGCAAAATCGACCGGCTCCCTCAGGATGAGTGCTGCCATGACCTCATCCTCCCCCAACTCTGAATCGACGGCGTACACCGCGGCGTCTTCGATGGCCGGATGCTGCCGCAGCACCTGCTCCACTTCCACCGAGGAGATGTTCTCGCCGCGGCGGCGGATCACATCCTTGATCCGGTCAACGAAGCGCACCCACCCGTCCTCGTCGACAACAACCCTGTCTCCGCTGTGAAACCACAGGTCCTGCCATGCTTTGGTTGTTGCGTCGGCCATGGCGTGGTAGCCGCTGGCCATGGCGTGTGGCTGGTCGCTGCGGATCAGCAGCTCCCCGGGCACGCCGGCGGGAACGGGCACGCCGTCGGAGTCCACCACGCGGATGGAGAATCCGGGCCGCACCTTGCCTACGTAGCCGGGGCGCCACTGATCCGGAGTTGATCCGATCACGGAATTCGTCTCCGTGGAGCCGTAGCCGTCCAGCAGCAGCACTCCAAACCGGTCCCGGAAAGGTTCAACCAGCCGTGCGGGAGTTGCCGGAGAGAGGGCCAGCCGGATCCGGTGGTCCCGATCACCGGGCCCCGGATCCTTGCCGGCGAGTATCCCGACCATGGCGCCCAGAAGATACGTCACGGTGGCTCCTGCAGAGGACGCGTCAGCCCAGAACCGCGATGCGGAAAACCGTGGGCCGAGAACATACTCGGCGCCGCTTTCGATCGCCTGCATGAACGCGTTGAGCGCGTTCGTGTGGAACAGCGGCAGGCAGGTGTACAGGACGTCATCTGACCGCAGCTCCAGCTGGTCCGCCATGTTCACTGCCCACCAGTAAAACTGGCCTTGGGGACACAGCACACCTTTAGAAACGCCTGTGGTTCCTGATGTGTACAGGATGGCGGCGGTCTCGGCCGGAGCGGCATGCACTGGTTCCACACCACTACCAGGCTCCGGCATCGGGAGCACCTCGAAAGAAGCCTGGAGATCCGGGGCGGGGCCATCGATGGCCCAGACCTTGTGAAGGACGTCCGGAGCCACTGCAGCCAGATGCGGCAGCTGCTCGGCTTCTGCCACCACCAGTGCGGCCTGGGAGTTCTCCAGCACGTGCCGCAGCTGTTCCCCCCGGCTGGCTGTGTTCACAGGAACAGCGACGGCACCAATCCAGGCGCAGCCAAGGATCAAGTCGAGCAGCTCTGGCCGGTTTGAGGACATCAAAGCAACCGTCTGTCCGCGCTCGATCCCGGCGCTGCGCAGCATGCCTCCCACTCCAGCTGCGGCCTCCACCATGGCTTGGCTGTCGCGACTGACCTCACCGCAGCGGAACAGCGGTGCTGAGGGAGATTTCCGGGCGCGTTCAAGCAGCATCTCCGGGATGGTCAGCGGACGCTGCCGCCGTTCGGCAAGTGTCGAATTCATGGCTGATCCTCATTCAGGTTCGAGTGGATAGGTATGTACGCGTTGACGCCGGACTCGGCTTTGGGGTCATTGGTAAGGGGGACGCTCTGGCCAGGTTTAGCTTCAGAACCGGTCAGGCGGGCGATGAGCCGGAGTCCACCGTTGAGGCTCAGGGTCGCCAGGACGGTGCCGTTAGAAAGGTTCGTGGTCTGCTCAACAGTTCCGTGTTCTGCTGCAACCGTTGAGAAACTGTCCTCGCCGCAGACCGGGCAAAACAGACGGGTCGGGAAGAGGAGGCTCCGGCAACTTAGGCATTCCTGCACCACGGCGCTCATTGTGCGGCCTCCAGCACGGACATGGTGGCGCAGGCGCCGTAGCGGTACAGGACCATGCCGTATCCGCTGACCACAGCATGGCGGGCTGAAACTTGCCGTTCCCCTGCAGTGCCCATAAGCTGGCGGGCCGCCTCAACGAGGCCGTGCATGCCGCCAGCAGCTCCTGCCTGTCCCGCTGAGAGCTGGCCCCCGGAGGTGTTCACTGGCAGCTCGCGGGTGGCGATGCGGCGCTTGATGAAATCCGCGGGGTGATCGTCTGCAGGCAGAATGCCGAGGTCCGCCAGTTGGGCCACCACCATGGAGGGGTAATCGTCGTAGACGCAAGCGAGGCCGACGTCCCCCGGGCCGATTCCGGCTTCCTCCCATCCTGCCTGGGCGCATGACCGCAACCCGGTTTCCAGCCCGTCACCGGCCTGTTGGTCGGCGTTGTAGGACGCCCGCACTGTGAGCACCTGTGCACGGGGCGTGCCGTTGCCGGGGTCAGCCACGAGGACAACTGCGTCAGCGCCGGTTACCGGAGGCACGCAGTCGTAGCGGCCCAATGGCGTGGCGACGGCCGGTGCGCTGAGGTATTCGTCCATGGTGAGGGGTTTCCGGTAGACAGCCCCGGGGTTGTCAGCGGCCCATTCACGCTGGGCGATGGCGATGTGTCCGTAATCTTCACGGCTAAGTCCGAGCGCCTCCATCTGCCGCGTGGTAAGCATCGCAAACAGGGCGTTCGGTCCCTTCATCGGCAGTGGCGCGAGGTGGTCCTGGGTCGCGCGGTTGTAGCTGGCCACCAGCTGTGAGAATGCCGGCCCGTCCATCAAGTCCCCTGCAGCGAGAACGATGACTTTTGCATCACCGGCTTGGATCGCCCGCACTGCATGCTGGAGCATGCCGCCGGCACTTGCCCCGCCGTTCGTATCCTGCATCAACCAGGTCAGGCGAAGGCCCATCCGCCAGGCCAGGTCAATGCCATGGTCGGGGTTAAGCGTGAAGCTGGAGACCGCAAACCCGTCGACGTCACCCGGGGTGAGACCTGCTTCCCGCAGTGCGTTGCGGACGGCACGGGCGATAACCTGGGATGTTTCCGTCCCTGGTTGGGGGTGGCGGGTGTAAGGCGATTGCCCTGTTCCGATGATGGAGACCGTCACTTCGGTCCTTTCTGGGGTGGCTGTAAGCAAAGAGCGGGACGATCCGGAGGTCTAGGAGACAGTCTCGGCCGGCTGGCCCGTTTCCTGACGCTGATCATCGTGCTTTTTCCGGCCGCCCGCAGCAGCCACTGCTATCAGGGTCACCAGCACCATGCCAATGAGGTACAGCGACACCGGCGCGGAGGAGTTGAAGTTCAGCAGCAGGGCCGTGGCGATCATGGGGGCTACCCCGCCGGCGAATACTGCGGCGATTTCGTGGGCAATTGCCATGCCGGAGTACCGGACTTCGGCGGAGAACAGTTCATGGAAGAACGCCGGCTGGGTTCCGATCATGGCACCGTGGCAAACACCGTTGGCGATGAGGAAGGCAAGGATCACCACTGCAGGGGTGTTGGCATCGATCATTGCAAAGAACGGGAAGGCCATCACACCCATGCCCACCGCACCAAAGGCGTACACGGGGCGCCGGCCGATGCGGTCAGAGAGGTATCCGAAGAAAATATAAGCGCCGAACGAGACCAGCATCGACACAGCCACTGCCAGGAGCAAAAGGCCCTTGTCTACCCCTACGTGGACGCCGTAAACGATCGAGAAGGAGAGGAAGATGTACGAGCCGCCGTTTTCAGCGACGCGCAGGCCCATGGCAATGAGGATCTCGCGAGGATGGGCCCTTATCGCATCCAGCGCGGGGACACGGTGCTCGGGACGGCTCTCGCGGACTTCCGTGAACTCTTTGGATTCGGGAAGCTTGAGGCGAATATAGGCGCCCACACCGAGCAGAACTATGCTCACGAGGAACGGCAGACGCCAGCCCCATGCAAGGAACTCAGGTTCGGGCATCAACTGGACCAGGAAGAAGGCCAGGGAAGACAGCACGAAGCCGAGCGAGATGCCGCCCTGGCTGAAGGCTGCGAGCATGCCCCGGCGTGAGTTGCCGCTGTTTTCGCTGATAATCAGAACGCCGCCCCCCCATTCGCCGCCGGCGGCGATGCCCTGAAGGATTCGAAGGACGATGAGCAACGCTGGCGCCCACACCCCAACTTGGGCGTAAGTGGGCAGCAAGCCCATCAGCATTGTGCTGATCCCCATGATTGTCAGTGTCATGACCAGCGACTGCTTGCGCCCCAGCTTGTCTCCGATGTGACCGAAGATTATTCCACCCAAGGGGCGGGCGGCGAACCCGACAGCGAATCCGGCAAAAGCCGCCATGGTTCCCACGAGCGGGTCTGTGTCGGCGGGGAAGAACAAGCGGCCAAACACGATGGCCGATGCCGTGGCGTACAGGAAGAAGTCGTACCACTCGAGAGCATTGCCCACGAGCGAGGCAACAACGTACTTGCGGACCCCGGGACGTTGTCCCGGCAAGGTGGTCTGGGGGTGTGACATCGTTGCTCCTTGTGCCGAAATGGGTTTGCTGTGACGTGGATTACGTCGATTGATCCCAGTCTCTCTCCCGAGCAGGTCAGCGTCGAATGCCTAAAACGCCAGGGTCTATGCGTGTTCGGGTATGCCGGCCGGAGGCGGCTCCTTAGGTATTCCGGACTCGGGTAGCGTGGTGCTAACGTCGCAGCCATTGGCCCTGGGGCGATCGCCGCGGCCAGTCATCCAATCCCCGGTGGCCTTCCCGCGGGTGACGACTTTAGGAGCTCTCATGGAACTAAGCGCTGTGAATGACGTACGCCAGGCGGGCACGGCTGGCCTGCTCGCTGACCTTGCCACCGGACGGACTGCAGTGGTGGACCTCACCACTCCGCTGTCCGCCGCCACCCCCACTCTGGAGTTGCCGGAGCCGTTTGCCAACCTCATCGATTTCTCGCTCGAGGAAGTCTCCGCGTACAACGCGCCGGGGCCGTACTGGAAGCACCACAACATCCACACGGGTGAGCACATCGGCACCCACCTGGACGCTCCGATTCATTGGGCCACCGGGCGGGACGGCAAGGACGTGGCGCAGATCGATCCCGCCCGCCTGCTTGGTCCGGCAGTTGTCCTGAACGTCACCGCTGAAGCCGCGGCGGACCCGGATTTCCTGGTGGATGTCCACCACATCCGCGCTTGGGAGTCGGCGCATGGAGCCCTGCCGGAGGGCGGCTGGCTTCTGGTGAGGACGGGATGGGAGAACCGTTCCCAGGACCGCCGCCGCTTCCTCAACAAGGATGAAGAGGGCAACCCGCACTCCCCAGGATTTACTGTCGAATGCGCCCAGTGGATCGGCGAAAAATCGCCGTTGTCCGGAGTCGGCGTGGAAACGGTGGGCATTGATGCCGGTACTGCCGGCGGGCAGCAGCCTCCTTTCCCGGCCCATCACTTCCTGCTGGGAAATGATAAGTACGGCATCACATCATTAAGGAACTTGGCGCAGCTGCCGCCAGTTGGCGCAGCGCTCATCGTGGCCCCATTGCCGATTGTGGGTGGAACCGGCAGCCCGGCCCGCGTGCTCGCCCTGGTTAACGCCAGTTAGGTGTTAGATCAGGAACGCCGATGGCGTGCAGTGGTATAATCCGCCACAGTTGCCCGCAACAGGTTCGCCAACGGGTCGGGTTCGAGTAGGCGATTATTGGCCGAAGTTGTGCTGTGTAAATGGCTCCCGCTGGTGAAGGGCCTGATGCGGTATCGCACAAATGCGCCTACTGGCGGTGCTGGACGGTGGCTGTACTCCCGGAACTTCACAGGGACGCCACATAACAAACGCTCCCGTCAGCGTTGGTCGACAAGCCGGAGCCCGCTAGTGCTTGCTGGTGCCGTTAGTTCCGTGCGCGATGACGTGTTGATCTCGCACGGTCTTTTCCTTTCCAGACGTCAAACTGCAGCACGCCCCACCCTGACGCGAGGCCGTGGTTTAAAGGATGTCCGGCTGGGCTGGTCTCTCCATTCTCTGGCACCGGCACTAGGAGATCATGTGCCCGAACCTGGCAGTGGACACCTCCCCTAGGCACTCTCAATAAGGAGACGAGGAGGTGTGGACACTGTCCACACCTCCTCGTCGGACAAGATCACCACCACGACTCCCCCGTAACCAAAAACGATCTTCCAGACCGTTGCGCGCCAGAAATTTCGTCATGTCGTACCCCGCAGCCAAAGCCATGAACAGGTGTTGGCCCACCGAAGACCAACCCGACAGTACCGGAACGAGGAACCACATGATCCCAACCCACAGCAGGCGGAAGGCCCAATAGCCAGGGAATTGACCCGACACCCACACACCTGAATCGGCCACCGCGGCGGCCGGCCACAGCCGCGAACCACCGTCGGAGTCAATGGGCCAAAGCTTTGTACACACGCCCACAAAGCAAAAACCCCTCTGACGAGGAGGTTTGCGTGCCAGAGGTGGGACTCGAACTGCCTTCTGGCCCTTGCAAACCCTGGGAGCTCCCGAAAACATAAGCAAGACGAGTCAATCCGGCACCTGTACAACCCAGTCCGAAGCCCAAAGTGTGGACAATGTCCACACCTTCTTTTTGCCATTTTCCAGCTCCAAAGGGGCGTCTGGAGGGGGCTTTCCCGTTGTGACGAAACGTCCGTTATCGGCCTTCTAAATCAGGCGGGGGAGTGGCCTAGAAGGGGCTGCTTTCCGGCAGCCGGCTCCGGCATTTCTCCCGAAACTTGCAGGTCTCAGAACTGGTCAGCCAGCGCCCGGTTCACGGCGGGGATGTCCAGGAAGGCAGGGTCAAAAGGCCCATCAGATCCCGTTATTTCGGCGACCCATTCGGAGTGTTCAGCATGGTCAGGATGCGACGGGTCGGCAAGGCGTCCATCATTGCCTCGTAGCCGGGAAATCCTCCGGAGTCTTCCAGCGGGCCCGGGCGGGCGCTGCATGCTCAAGCCGCCTGGTAAGTTACTCTGGCCGAGGCATCCGGGGGAAGTTTTTTTGGCGCCGGCCAATGCTCACAGGCCGCAATAGTTCGAGGTCGAATAATCACTGTCACGGCTAACGCTGGCCATCGCGTTCCAGGGCTCTGGCATCTGAGTGGCAGCAAGCGTAGCGTCATTGGGACAACGGGTGCTGCTGGCGGCGGGTGCATGACTTCAAGGGCGACGGCGCGCTGTTGTGAGGTACTTGAGGGGGCCGGATGGCTGGTTGGAATGCTGATACTGCGGCAGGACCTCTCGGGGCCGGGGCTGTCACTCTGGTGGAGGGATCCTCCTTTTGCATCTCATTGCAGAACGGGGACATGCACGCCGAACATCCACATGGTCTTTTTGTCCAGGACGCCCGTATCCTGTCCGGCTGGGCCCTCACCGTTGACGGCCAGCCGCTGGAGCCGCTGGCGGCGGAGACGAAGGAGCCGTACCGGGCGCTGTTTGTCGGACGCGTTTCCCGCTCTGACGGGTATGCGGACAGTGCGCTGATTGTGGAGCGGCTGCGCGAAGTGGGGGCCGGCATCCAGGAGCAGGTCACCGTTCGCAACTACTCCCCGGAACCCGCCGAATCCGTGATAGCCCTGAGCGTTGAGGCGGACTTCGCGGACCTCTTCGAGGTGAAGGAGGCACGGATCCAGCGTCGCTGGGACGAAACCCACCAGGTCGACGGCGAAGCGCTCACCATCCGGGCCATCTGGCAGGATGTCCGGAAGGGTGTCACCATCCAGGCCCCCGGAGCAGACATTACGCCGGAGGCCCTCACGTACCGGGTCACCGTTCCGCCGCACGGCCATTGGAACACGGCCCTGACCGTGGTGCCCAGCACCGAGGGAGCCAGCCCAGCGGCGCCCTTCGTCCATCCTGACGGGGAGGGATTATCGCCCCGGGACCGGCGCCGGCAACAGTGGGTGGCCAAGATCCCGGTGCTGCAGATCGGCAACCCGTCGATCGAACGGACATTGCGGCGCAGCTACGACGATCTGGGCGCACTCCGCATCGAGGACCCAAACCATCCGGACCGTGTGGTGGTCGCCGCCGGCGCGCCCTGGTTTATGACCCTGTTCGGCCGCGACTCGCTCTGGGCTTCGGTGATGGCGCTGCCCGTGGATCCCTCGCTGGCTCTGGGCACGCTGCAGACGCTGGCGGACCGCCAGGGAACCGTGGTGGATCCGATGAGCGAGGAGGAACCGGGCAAGATCCTGCACGAGGTCAGGCTCGATGTCTCAACCGGGCTGTCCCTGGGCGGGAAGTCCACCTACTACGGCAGCGTTGACGCGACCCCGCTGTTCGTGCTGGTGCTCGGATCGGTCAGCCGCTGGGCTTTCGCGAAGGACACCATCGCTGCGCTGCTGCCCCATGCGGACCGTGCGCTGGAGTGGATCCGTGATTACGGGGACAAGGACGGCGACGGGTTCGTCGAGTATCAGCGCCTCAACGACCAGGGGCTGATTAATCAGGGCTGGAAGGACTCTTGGGATGGGATCAATTTTGCCGACGGGACTTTGGCGGAGCCGCCGATCGCTCTGTGCGAGGTGCAGGCCTACGTGTACGCCGCGTACTTGGCGCGGGCGTGGATGGCGTACGACGCTGGTGACGAGAACCTGGGGAACGAGCTCGCTGATCGGGCAGCGCAACTGAAGGAACGCTTCAACGAACGGTTCTGGATTCCCGAGCGCGGGTATTACGCCGTCGCCCTGGACGGCAGGAAGCGGCAGGTCGACGCGTGCGCTTCCAACATGGGTCACTGCCTGCTGCTCGGCCTCGTGGACGAGGATAAGGTGCCGCAGGTGGCCGAACGGCTGATGTCCCAGGAAATGTTCAGCGGCTGGGGCGTACGGACCCTGGCGACCGACATGGGTGCCTACAACCCCGCGAGCTACCACAACGGATCGGTTTGGCCGCACGACAATGCGATCATCGCGGCGGGACTGCTGCGCTACGGTTTTGTGCCCGAGGCGCAGAGGATCTGCACTGCCCTGCTGGAGGCGGCCGAGTACTCCGACGGCCGCCTGCCGGAGCTGTTCTGCGGCTTCAGCCGGGACCAGCTCGCCACACCTGTCCCCTATCCAACGGCCTGCTCACCGCAGGCGTGGGCGGCGACCACCCCGATCCAGCTGGTGACCAGCCTGATGCGGTACGACGTGCACGTTTCCCGCGGTGGCCTATGGATGGATCCCGTGCTCCCAGAATCCTTCGGCGACCTCCACATCACCAACGCTCCCCTGGCCGGCGGCCGGATCACCATCGACATTGCCAATTCTATCCCGTCCGTCCAGGGACTGCCCGAAGGCATTGCCTTCCACCATGGACACCGACCGTGGATGATCGAACTGGTGCAGCAAGCCGACCGCCGCCGCGAGGCAGCGCGGCACCAAGCGGACCCACCCCGTTCCGATTGAAGCCCTCATTTAGCCTCCAGGTTTCCCACGGGCAAGAGCGGCACGGTCGGCTCCTTCAGGCTGAATTTTGAGCAGTTCGTCTTCCCCACGCAGTAGGCATTGAGTGCGGTGCGGGCAGGATCAGCCGGCTCTTACCTCAGCCGCGCGAGTTCGGCTGCCGACAGCCTATCTAGAAGCCGTGGCGATTCGGGCTCGGGCACGTCCATTCTGCAAGGCCGACGCTGCGCCTGGCCGAACCTCTGGATGAATTCGACTACGGCCTGCGGCTCGGGTTCGGGGCGCCCGGTCTGCTGTCCTGGCTGCAAACGCCGCATGGGGCACTGAGCCGCGGACCTGCGTGTCAGCCGGGCACACTCCACGCAGCGCCCGTTATGGTCAAGGCATGCCGAAGGAATGAATGGAAAGTACGGCAGGGGCTTCTCCCCTGCTCGCAGGGCAAAACCAGGCTTGTGCGGGCGGCCATTCAGGTCCATGCTGGACGGCAGCAGTGACACGGAGTGCGTCCGGGAATTGACTTGGTGCCCAAGGCGGTCGACAACGCTCCAGGACGGGGACTCATTGTTTTAGGCAGTGAATGAAAGACGTCTCAAGGAGTTTTATGGGCGCTGCAGACAACTCCCCCGGAAATCCGCAACCGGCGCGGAGGGAGCACACACATGCGCATCGGAGGGCTGCTGATCCGGCTCACCCCGTGGTGGCCTCCCGCGAATCCGAGGTCCGCCTGCAAGTATTGGAGGCCGCAAGCGGGCTGGTCGACCGCCTCAGCTACGACGAGGTGACCATTGATGCCATTGCAAGGGCATCGGGGGTGAGCAAGTCAACCCTGTACCGTCACTGGCCCTCGCGGCAGATCCTGGTACTGCAGGCGTTCACCTACAAAACCAATCTGCTGACGCACGTCGAGGATACCGGGGACGTCCGGCGTGACTTGCACTCCTATCTTGTGGCGCTGACAAGATGCCTCGACGACGGCGAAACCGCCTCGACCGTCGCGAACCTTCTGGCCGAAGCCATCCGCAACGAGGAATTTTCCCGCCTGTACCGGCGCACTCTTTTGCGGGAGCGCCGGCAGGGCTTCCTGGCCATTCTCCAGCAGGGGCAGCGCCGCGGGCAGATCCGCAAGGATGCGGACCTGGAGGTTGTGGTCGACGCGATGTACGGGGCGATCTATCACCGCCTCGTCGCGACTGGGGAAGCCATCGACGCCCCCTTCCTGCGCCACCTGAACGGGTGCGTCATGCTGGGCTGCGCAACTCCTTCCTATCTGGAACCGCAGAAATCCTCCTGACGCCACCCCAGGCACCGGTGGAACGTTTGGTGCCACTTCGTTCCATTCATTACTCCCGGGCATGGCGGCGGTTCGATAGTTGAACCAGCGCCGGAACGAGCGCAGAGGAACCAGGAGAAGGAATGAAGCCATGACCACCATCACGACGGCGCCACGGACCAACGTTGGCAGCAGGCACCCCGAGCTGTACGGAACCATCACGACCATGGCCGCCATGGCTGACCAGGCCGCCCTGGCCGAGGGCCTCTCCCCGCTGCTGATCGAACTGGTCAAAATCCGGGTCTCCCAAATCAACGGCTGCGCCTACTGCCTGCGCATCCACACCGCCGACTCCCTCGCCAAAGGAGAAAGCCAGGAACGGCTCAGCGTCCTGCCAGCCTGGCGGGAGACGCGGTACTTCGATGAGCAGGAACGCTCCGCCCTGGCCCTGGCCGAATACCTCACCCTGATCCAGGACTCCCACGACAACCGGCACCTGTACGAAGCCGCCGCAGAACACCTGACCCCGGGCCAGACGTCAGCCATCACCTGGGTGGCAATGTCCATCAACACCTTCAACCGCATCGCCATCAGCAGCTCCTATAAAGTCGCACCAACACCGCAACGCTGAGCTCCGCTTCAATAGGTATGCCGCTTAGCAGGGCTCCGAGGCCTGATCCGGAGAGCCTATTGGAACCAAGGAACCTGTTGTGGCTACTTGACCCGCAACCCACCCAAGTCCGTCGACTGACGCGTGGCCAGCGTGAGAGTCCTGGCGGATCCGGGCAGAAGCGTCATCTGGATTTCCAGCTTCCTTTTTAGGGCTCTGGTGCCTGGGCTGATCCGTGCTGGACTGGGCCCGGATGGTGACCACCGTCTGTGCACCGCCCCCGGAGTAGTCAGGGGCGGCCAGCTGCGTATCGGGAAGGAACACTGTTATGGCTACGTACAAAATCGGGTACTTTGTCGGCAGCCTCGCCAAGGCGTCCATCAACCGCACCCTCTCCCATGCCCTGATCAGGCTCGCTCCTGAAAAACTCGAGTTCACCGAGATTCCGATAGGGGACCTTCCCCTTTACAGTCAGGACTACGACGCCGACTTCCCACCCGAGGGCCAGGCCCTCCAGGAAGGGATCGCAGCCGCCGAAGGGATCCTGTTTGTCTCCCCCGAGTACAACCGGTCCATTCCCGGCGCCCTAAAGAACGCCATCGACTGGGAATCCCGGCCCTGGGGCACTAATTCGTTCGCACGCAAGCCCACCGGCATCATCGGAGCTTCGCCGGGAAATATCGGCACGGCTGTGATGCAGTCCTCGATGCGGGCAGTGCTGAGCTTCCTGGACGCCCCGCAACTGAACGCACCGCCCAGCTACTGCGCTGTAGGGGCGGTGCAGGCAGAAGGCGCCGGTACGCCCCTGCAGGTAGCCCCTGCCCAGCGTCCAGGCAATAACCGCTCCACCACAACCCGGCCGGATAACAGGACGGCAATGTGTGTCCTGTTCCGGCAACGGCCCCATGCCCCGGCACAAGCGGCTGGAGCGTTCCTGGTCACCCGCCTGTTCAAAGAATCCAGAGCCTTGGAAAGGCAGCACTCCTGACGTGGGACTCGCTCCTTCTCGGTAGCCTGCCCGCTGTGTGTGTCGGGATCAGCGCTTTTGGGGATTCGGCACCTAGCTCTTCGGCGACGGTTGTGATCAGAGCAGCTGCATTGGCAGCTGGCGTTAGGTGATCTTGCTGAGATGCCGCGGTGTGCAGGAGTCTCGATGAACCTCTCGTCCGTCACAGAGGAAGGCGCTGCCTATCATGAGTTTAACGTCGGTGGCAGCGCCTTCTTGGGCAGCGAGGTCACACGAAACTACACCCGCCCACCAGTTGGAGTAACCGGTGCAGCCCGCTCCCCTGTGCACGGCCGTCTGTCTCCTCAGTTCCTAAGCCGGTGGGCCCGCAACGGAACGGCGGCGGCGGCGCCGAGTCTCGGTCCAGCGCTGTGCAACATGTCCGGGATGAAGTCGGCGGGTGCGGGATGGTCGGGTAGGTCGGCGAGGTAGGCCCGGTGGGACTCCAGCGAGGCAACGGAAGCAGCGACATCCTCGTCGGTGACCTCGACGGCGTGGGTCGGCTGTGCTGTTCCGGAGACCAGCAGCCAAGTGGCACCCCACGGCGGCAGCCCCTCGTCCTCAGCCACTTCCGGGAAGATCCAGGCGTTGCCAGCGGCGGCCACTGCGTCGACCGTGGCCAGTCCGGCCACTCGGTGATCGGCCTGGTTGAGCCCCCAGGGAACTTCGATGTCCCAAGACACGGTGACGACTGCGTCTGGCTTGAACCGGCGGATCACGCGTGCAATGTCGCGGCGCAACTCCAGCGTCGGCTCCAGGACACCGTCAGGATAATCGAGGATCGTCAGGTCCCGGACGCCGACAACCTCGCAGGCGGCACGTTGCTCATCGGCCCGCAGCGGACCTGCCTCGGAGGGCGGGCGCTGCATCCCGGCCTCGCCGCTGGTCAGCAGCAAGTACGCGACCTCGACCCCCTTGCGCGTCCAGTGGGCCACGGCAGCGGACGTACCGTACTCCATATCGTCAGGATGGGCGACCACGCACAGAACGCGCCGGACGTTGTCGTCGGGCAAGGGCTCGAGCCGGTCCGTTTCCGTCATGATACTCAGCCTACTGAACAAACGATGTGGGCATCAGGGCCAAACCAGAACACCGCGCCGGACACCGGCTCATCCCTAGGTCCAACTGCCGCCTACCCATCGTACCCAGGACGAGAAGGGCGGAGGTCGCCCCTGTAGTCATGCAGTAGCGCCCGGGACAGCACCTTGAACAGTCATGAGAAAAGGAACAGAGAACAAGCCGGCGCAGACCGCTCCCCAGTCCAACCATGTCATGTCGCTCCGACCAGGCCCCGCCATGAAGGAGTATCAACCCAGAAAATATCGCCCGCTTAAGGAAAGAGGCATTAGGCCACAGAAACAGTCACCCACAGATGGCCCGTGGGGCCAACATAAAACGAGTTTTGTACACAGTCAGAGGCCCAAAAGGGCCCCTGACATGGGAAAACGTGCCCGAGGTGGGACTCGAACTGCATTCCTGCCCTTGCAAACCCTGGGAGCTTGCGAAAACAAAGCAATCCGAGTCAATCCTGCACCAGTACAACCCAGTCCGAAGCCCGAAGTGTGGACAATGCCCACACTTTCTTTTGTCATATTCCAACTCCAAAAGCGGGCGTCAGGAGGGGCTTTCCCGTTGTGACGAAACGTCCGTTATCGGTGTTCTAAGGGATGGCGCCCGAGGGATCGTTGAAGTGGGCGAGACAGTGGCGGGCGGGTGGTGGATAGCGTGGGTGCGGTGCGTTAGGATTCTCGAATCAAGGGGAGTACTCCCGTCTGCGACTGACCCGTCACTACGGATGCAGCAGTGCATCCCGGGTCGTCGGTTCCGGTTATGTCCGGGCGGAGGAGACCTTGGCGCCTATGTCCGACGCCTACCCTTTGGAGCATCCCTCATGCAGGTCACACCCCTGATCTGGTTGATCACCATTGCCGTGACGATCCTCTTCTTCGTCTACGAGTTCTTCGCGCACGTGCGCAAGCCCCACGAACCGACCACTGCCGAATCGGCACGCTGGTCCGCCTTCTACATCGGCCTCGCGCTGCTATTCGGTGTCGGCATCGGCGTGGTCTCGGGCTGGACGTTCGGCGGCGAGTATTTCGCGGGCTACCTCACCGAGAAGGCCTTGTCGATCGACAACCTCTTCGTCTTCCTCATCGTGATGGTCAGCTTCGCGGTACCGAAGATGTACCAGCAGAAGGTGCTGATGATCGGCATCAGCATCGCCCTGATCCTTCGCGGCGGGTTCATCGCCATCGGCGCGGGACTGATCGAGAACTTCTCGTGGATCTTCTACATATTCGGCGCCCTGCTGCTCGTCCTGGCCTACAAGCAGGCGTTTGGCAGCGATGACTCCAACCCAGCCGACGGCAGGTTCATGCGGCTCGTGCGCCAGGTTCTGCCCGTGACCGACGAGTACCACCAGGACAAGCTCACCGTGAAGAAGGGCGGCACGCGGTTCGTCACACCGATGCTGCTGACCATCATCGCGATCGGTTTCGTGGACCTCATCTTCGCAGTCGATTCCATCCCCGCGATCTACGGCCTGACCAACGAGGCGTACATCGTCTTCACGGCCAACGCCTTCGCGCTGATGGGCCTGCGCCAGCTGTTCTTCCTAATCGGCGGACTGCTCGAACGCCTGATCTACCTCGCGCAGGGACTCGCCGTCATCCTCGCGTTCATCGGCGTGAAACTCGTCTTCCACGCCCTGCACGTCAACGAGCTGTCCTTCATCAACGGCGGCGAGCCGCTCCTCTGGGTGCCCGAGATCCCCATCTGGTTCTCGCTGCTGTTCATCGGAGTCACCATCGCCGTCGCCACCATCGCGAGCGTGCTCAAGACCCGCGGCGACGCGGAGAAGAACGACCGCCACCTGGTGGACGGCGAGCGGGTGACCGCAGCGGAGGACCGAAACGCGGAACCTCACGCCGACGGGACCACGAGTGCCACCGCGGGGGCCTCAAAGTAGTTGCGGCGCGAGGCTGCGACAGGGGCGGCCGGAAGGAGCAGATGGGTAGCTGCTCCTAATCCATTCCGCAGCCCCCTCGGCGCAGTAGGGCACAGATGCTCTTCAGGCAACCTCATAGCATGCACCCGGTCTCGCAAGCTGCAGTCGGCGAGATAGCCCGTCGGATGCTCCAAAGAGGGGCTTCTCAAAGCCTACTCCTGGGTTACCCCTGCCCACCGAGCACACGCAGCAGGCGTACGACCCGGCGTCGGACTTCACCGCAAAGTGAACCTGGGCGGATGCCAATCAGATCAGTATTGCCCCGGTCAGGTTCCTGCAGCGCGGTCTTGGAGAGTGCCAGCCGGACAGCTGCCCCGTAAGCAGGAGTCCGCGCGCGTCGGTCGCGCCGGCAGGCGGAGGGAGAGTCCGCGCAAAGCCTTAATCCGCATCCGTGTGGGCGCTCTATGATTGACGAAGCGCGTCGATGCGCGGCTAACCCCGGCACATTTGTGAAGGTCCGTTGGGCGAGCTTGGTCGAAGAGGGGAATTTGAAAGTGGCGACGATGGCGGATGTTGCACGTCTCGCGGGCGTCTCCCGAAGCACAGTCTCGTATGTGCTCAGCGGGACCCGGCCGATTTCCGGCGAGACGCGCGAGAGGATTCTCGCGGCGATGAAAGATCTGGACTACACCCCGAACGCTCTGGCTCAGGGACTCGCCGGGAGACGAACAGGAATCATCGCATTGATCTTTCCGCTCAGCGAGATCGGCTTCAATCTCACTGAATTCGAGTACATCAGGGGGGCTTCTGAGCAGGCCCGCGAAGACGGCTACCACCTTCTCCTCTGGCCCTTCGGCGCCGGCGAAATCGACGAGGTGCGCAAGGTCGTCAATCAAGGCCTCGTCGAGGGCGTGGTACTGATGGAAGTCCTGACGAGCGACGAGCGTGTGAATTTCCTGCTCGAAGCTGATATTCCTTTTACCACGATCGGCCGGACTGCAGATCCGCATGAGCTGGCTTATGTCGACACCGATTTTGAGGCAAGCGGCTCCATGGCGGTGGAGCACGTCGCCCGCCTGGGACATACGGAAATTGGTTTCCTCGCCCGGAACCAGACTGACCTGGACGCGGGCCACGGGCCTGTTGTGAGAACGCGGGACGCGGTCCTCGCCGCAGCAAAGAAACTGGGCATCCGGGCGCACGTCTTCACGGCATCGCCAACTTTTCCGGCCGGCTGGGACGCCTTTGACAACATCATGGCCACCGCCCCCGGCCTGACGGCGCTCCTTGAACTCAACGAACCGGCGACCCTTGGCCTCATGGCAGCCGCCGCGGAACGGGGAATAAAAATCCCGCGGGACCTTTCCATTGTTGCGGTGAACGCCAGCGAGGGAGCCGCGCAGATGACCAGGCCCGCACTCACGAGTGTGTCCCCGAGCCACAGCGATCTGGCCCGTCTGGCAGTGAAGTACCTCGTCAGGCGCCTCCGCGGCGAAGACTATTCGGCCTTTCATACCCTCGTCATTCCCGAACTGATCGAACGCGGCAGCACGGCCGTCGCCCCTTCCTAAAAGGCCTACACACCCACCGTCCTCAGTGTGACTGTTGACACTCCTGCCCTGCATCTTCTATTCTCGGTTATTGACGCGCGTCGACGAAGCGCGTCGACGACTGCGTCGGCCGGTTCGCGCAAGCGTAAGTCGACCATATGCCCCGGTTTCCGGAAAGCAGACAGGAAGCAACTCTTGAGCACTAAAACCTCAACCACCCATAACGACATCAATGAAGTGTTGTCGGGGGCAAACTGGTGGCGTCAGGCCGCCGTGTACCAGATTTACCCGCGCAGCTTCTCCGACTCGAACGGGGATGGCCTGGGCGACATCGCGGGCATCACGGCCAAGGTCCCGTATCTGAAGTCACTCGGGATTGATGCAGTGTGGCTGAGCCCGTTCTACCCGTCTGCTCTGGCCGACGGCGGCTACGACGTGGACGACTACCGCGACGTGGACCCCAGGCTGGGCAGCCTGGCGGACTTCGATAAGATGACCGCCGCGCTGCGCGCGGCGGGCATCAAGCTGATCGTGGACATCGTGCCCAATCACTCCTCTGACCGGCACGAGTGGTTCAAGGAGGCCCTGGCCTCACCGAAGGGCTCGGCTGCCCGGGACCGCTACATCTTCCGTGACGGGCTGGGGGAGAACGGCGAGCTCCCGCCGTCGGACTGGGATTCCAAATTTGGCGGTCCGGCCTGGGAGCGTATCACCGAGCCGGACGGCACTCCCGGGCAGTGGTACCTGCACCTGTTCGCCAAGGAACAGCCCGACTTTAACTGGGGCAACCCCGAAGTCCGTGAGGACTTCCTGAAGACATTGCGCTTCTGGTCAGACCGCGGAGTGGACGGCTTCCGCATCGACGTCGCACACGCCCTGATCAAAGACCTCTCTGAGCCCATGCCCTCCAAGGCCGAGCTGCCCGTTGAAGGCACCGGAATTGATGGCTTGGTCGACGGCTCGCACCCGTTCTGGGACCGCGACGACGTGCACGAAATCTACGCCGAGTGGCGAAAGGTCTTCAACGAATACGCCCCTCCCCGGACAGCGGTCGCCGAAGCGTGGGTCCATGCAGTCCGGCGCGGCCGCTACGCCAGCCCAGAAGGACTCGGTCAGGCCTTCAACTTCGACCTGCTGCAGGCCGACTTTGACGCAGGACAGTTCCACAGCATCATCACTAAAAACCTGGCCGAGGCCGCAGCGACCGGAGCCCCCTCAACATGGGTCTTCTCCAACCACGACGTCATCCGGCACGCCACCCGCTACGGCCTCCCCTCTGACGGCGGACGCCACGGCCAGGAGTGGCTGCTGGATGGTGGTTCCCCGTCTGCTGTCGACGTCGAAGTCGGTCTGCGTCGTGCCCGCGCCGCATCCTTGCTGATGTTCGCCCTGCCCGGCTCCGCCTACCTCTACCAGGGTGAAGAGCTCGGGCTGCAGGAAGTCGGGGACATCCCGGCTTCCGACCGCCAAGACCCCTCGTTCTTCCGCAATCCGGGCGTTGACATCGGCCGCGACGGCTGCCGCGTCCCGCTTCCCTGGACCACAGAAGGCCTCGCGTTCGGATTCAGTGATGCCGCAGCACACCTGCCGCAGCCGGAGTGGTTCAGCAGGTACGCCGTCGAGGCGCAGGACGGCACCCCTGGCTCTACCCTCGAGCTCTACCGTGAGGCACTGCGGCTGCGCCGCAGCCTTCAGACCGAAGAACAACTCAAATGGCTCAACCACACTGATGATTCGGTGCTGCACTTCATCCGGCCCAACGGATGGCAGTCGGTGACCAACTTCGGCACTGAGCCCGTCGACCTGCCGGCCGGCACCGTCGTTATCAGCAGCAGTCCGCTGACGGATGGAAAGCTTCCGGCCGACACCACCGCCTGGATCATCTGATCCCCACCACCAACCGACCCGAGTCCCGGCACGGGTTCACTTACAAAGGAGTAGTCATGAAAGTTAAGATGACCGCCACGGCGGCACTGATGATGGCAGGCGCGCTGGCGCTATCTGCCTGCGGTGGAAACACGAGCAGCGGAACCACCGCCGGTGGTGGGGATGCCGCAAGCAACCTGGACGGCCGTGGTCCCATCACGTATGTGCAGGGCAAGGACAACACCGGCGTGGTCCGTCCGCTGATCGAAAAGTGGAACGCCGCGCACCCGGACGAGAAGGTCACGTTGAAGGAGCAGACCGACCAGGCTGACCAGCAGCACGATGATCTGGTGCAGCACTTCCAGGCCAAGGACGCTGACTACGACGTGATGTCAGTCGACCTGGTCTGGACCGCGGAGTTTGCGGCCAAGGGCTGGCTGCAGCCGCTGAAGGACAAGATGGCGATCGACACCGCCGGAACCCTGCCCTCCACCGTTGCAGGGGCCTCCTACAACGACACCCTGTACACCGCACCGCAGCATTCCGATGGCGGCATCCTGTACTACCGCAAGGACCTCGTTCCCACCCCGCCCAAGACCTGGGACGAGATGATGCAGATGTGCTCCATCGCCAATGAGAACAAGATCGGCTGCTTCTCGGGCCAGTTCAAGCAGTATGAGGGTCTGACGGTTAACGCCTCGGAGGCCATCAACTCGGCCGGTGGCTCCGTGCTGGACAAGGACGGCAAGCCGAGCCTGAACACCCCCGAGGCCAAGGAAGGCCTTGGAAACCTCGTGGAGGCATTCCAGAACGGCAACATCCCGAAGGAAGCCATCACGTACCAGGAAGAGGAAAGCCGCCGGGCGTTCCAGTCAGGGAACCTCCTGTTCCACCGCAATTGGCCGTACGTCTACAACCTGGCCACCACTGAAGCGTCCTCGAAGGTCAAGAACGTCCTGGGCATGACGGCACTGCCCGGTAAGGACGGCCCCGGCGCATCCTCCCTGGGCGGACACAACCTCGGCGTCAGCGTCTACTCCGAGAACAAGGCCACCGCGCTGGATTTCCTGAAGTTCATGACTTCGGAGGAGACCCAGCGGTTCTACGCCACCCAGGGGTCCCTCGCACCGGTGCTGAGCAGCCTGTATGACGACGCCGCGCTCGTGAAGAAGCTTCCGTACCTGCCGGTCCTGAAGACTTCCATCGAGAACGCCGTGCCGCGCCCTGTCACGCCGTTCTACCCGGCCGTCACGCAGGCCATCCAGGAGAATTCCTACGCAGCGCTGAAGGGCGACAAGCCGGTGGAGCAGGCACTGTCTGACATGCAGGCGTCCATCGAAGCCGCCGGTGCAGGATCGTAGTCCAGCCATGGCAACCGAAGTAGGCGTGGGTGAGGACAACAAGATCCTCAGCCAGGGCAAATGGGCCACCTGGCTGCTGGCCCCGACCATCATCGCGCTTGCCGTGGTGATCGTTTACCCGATCATCAGCGCCATCGTGATGTCCTTCCAGAAGGACGCCGGGCTCGACCCCGCCACCGGGCTTTTCACGGCCGGTGGCCCTGCGGGCATCCAGAACTACGTGAACTGGATCGCGCAGCAGTGTGCCACCGCCGGCGGCGGGACCGTTGCGTGCCCTCCCGGAACCTTGGGAGCCCAGTTCTGGTCCGCTACCGGCACCACCTTCATCTTCACCATCATCACGGTGACCCTGGAGACCATCCTTGGCTTTTGGATGGCCATGATCATGGCCCGCTCCTTCAAGGGCCGCAGTCTCGTCCGCGCCGCCGTGCTCGTCCCGTGGGCCATCCCCACCGCAGTGACGGCACAGCTGTGGCTGTTCATTTTCGACTTCCAGGGCATCGCCAACAAACTGTTCAACACCTCCATCCTGTGGACCGGAAGCGAGTGGCCGGCCAGATGGGCAGTCATCATCGCGGACACCTGGAAGACCACTCCGTTCATGGCGCTGCTGATCCTGGCAGGCCTGCAGATGATCCCGGCCGAAGTCTATGAGGCAGCGAAAGTGGACGGAGCCACCGCCTGGCAGCGGTTCAGCATGATCACCCTGCCGCTGGTAAAGCCGGCGCTGATGGTGGCAATCCTCTTCCGCACGCTGGATGCACTGCGCATGTTCGACCTTCCGTACATCCTCACGGGCGGTGCGAACAACACCACCACGCTGTCCATCCTTGTCATCAACCAGATCAGGCAAGGGTTTAACTCGGCGGCGGCGTTGTCCACCATTACCTTCATCATCATCTTTTTGGTCGCTTTCATCTTTGTCCGCTTCCTTGGGGCGAACGTTGTGGAGCAAAGCGGCGCCACCGGTAAGGGGAAGAAATGAGCACCGGGACAGCCCTCCGGGCAGAGCAGGACAGAGGCCGCCGCGCCTCTCAGAACAAGGAGAAGTGGGCGCAGGGCCGCACGTACATCAGTGCGGCAGTGATCCTGGTCTGGTGCCTGGCACCGGCGTACTGGATGGTCGTCGTGGCCTTCCGGGAGGTCGGCTTCACCTACGACACGTCCTTCTTCCCCACGCATGTCACGCTGGATAACTTCGTTACGGCGTTCGACACGTCCTTCGGCAACAGGTTTGGCCAGGCGCTGCTGAACAGCATCTTCATCGGCGTGGTGGTTACCGCCATCTCGCTGCTGATCGGTGTTTTCGCCGCCTACGCCCTGGCCCGGCTGAACTTCCGGTTCAAGTTCCTGGTCCTGGGCTTTATCCTGGGCGCCTCCATGTTCCCCGGCGTCGCACTGATCACGCCGCTGTTCCAGCTGTTCACCAACATTGGCTGGATGGGCACCTACCAGGCGCTGATCATTCCGAACATCTCGTTCGTGTTGCCGCTGACTGTGTACACGATGACGTCCTTCTTCCGCGAAATGCCGTGGGAGCTCGAGGAGTCGGCACGTGTTGACGGCTGCACGCAGGGGCAGGCCTTCCGGAAGGTCATCATGCCGCTGGCGGCTCCGGCCATCTTCACCACGGCCATCCTGGCGTTCATCTCGTCCTGGAACGAGTTCCTGATCGCCAGCCAGCTCTCCAGCGATGCCACCCAGCCGGTGACCGTGGCCATCGCGAACTTTGCCGGGGCCCAGCCCCAGCAGATCCCCTACACGGCGATCATGGCAGCCGGCACCATCGTCACCATTCCGCTGGTGATCCTGGTGCTCGTGTTCCAGCGCAAGATCGTCGCCGGCCTCACCGCCGGCGCCGTCAAGTGACAGGTTCGGCTGTGGGTGGGGAGCAGAACCACGGACGGGTCCGCAGCGAACACAGACGGGCCCGCTCCGGGGAAGATTTCGACATCATCATCGGATTCCTGGGCTTCTGGACCGTCGTGCTGGTGGTCACCGTCTGGATGGAGCTGACCGCCCAGCCCGCCCTCGGCTGGGCACTCGGCCTGCTCGCCATCTTGCTGGCGCTCTACGGCATGATGCGGGTTCGCCGCCGGCTGCCCGCCCGGACCGCTACGCGGCGCAGCTAAGTATCTGAACAGTCTCTGAGAAAATTCCGACCGCGACGACGAAGATGAATAACGAAGAGTTCCGGCCAGAATTATCTGTCCGGAACTCTTCGTGGTTGTGCTGTGGTCCATTGCTGGGAAGTATCACGCCCGAACGGGTGACCGAGCTGGTGCAGCGGGCAGCCAGTGGAACTCCCAAATCCTGTCCTCGCCAGCGAATACGGCATCAGCAGTTAAACGGTGTACCAGTACCTCCGTCAGGCCAAGCTGACGTGAATCCCTCCCCTACTGACGCAGGCGTAATGCCGCGTTTGGAGCCGCGCCAGCTTAACGGAAGGCCGGTTATCGGCGAGCCGAAAATTGCCGGGGGAGTGCTCGGAACAGGGCTGCCCAGGTCATTTTTCGGTGGGTTTTCACCTGTTAAGCAACGGAAGAATAGATCATTCTGAACCAGTTACCTTCAACCATCCTGGGGGCTGACCCTGACTGCCTGATAGCTCCAGATTCAGCGTAGCGGGGTAGTTACATCAGCGCTGAGCCTCAGAATCGCGGCGTCAAGATCTTGGCGCACCCCTTGCCCGGCTCGGTCCGCTTATTGCTCTCACCGCGAGGGAATGAACGTGCCGCCGTGAGCAGGGCCGGCAGGCGGCGCCGTTCCTTCTTACTGCCCGTGTCAGAGAGAGCGACGTTGACCCTTTGCACAATATTGTGACGCGCATCATGGAAAATCCTTGACAATCTTGTACAACAGTTTCCATACTGGTGACGAAGGGTTTCAACGAAGCAACTGGAGGACCAATGCCGGCCAAACTTACGGACGTCGCAAAGCTCGCGGGTGTATCGCTGGCGACGGCGTCGAGGGCGTTCAGCGATCCGGGCCGGCTAGCCGCCGAAACGCGTCAAAAAGTGGTTGACGCTGCCGTGCAGCTTGGCTACGACGTGCCTGGTCTCTCCGGGAGCCGGACCTTCGGCGTCGTTGTTCCTGACATCTCCAACGCCGTCTTCGCGGTACTGATTAAGTCCATTCAGGACCAGGCATGGCACGGACGGCACAGGATGGTGCTGGCAGACACTTCTGAATCATCCACGCGGGAACGGGACCATCTCGAGTCGTTCACGACAGGCGTCGACGGCATCATCCTCTGCTCGCCCCGCCTGCCTTCGGACCAGATTCAGCAGCTCGCCGGCAACACACCCCTTGTGGTGATCAACGGTGAGGCAGACCACGCGGCCCGTGTGCTGATGGAAGCCGGCGAAGGCCTCCGGCAGGCCGTGGAACACCTTCATGCACTCGGCCACCGCAAACTCGCCTACATTCCCGGTCCGGTCTCGTCCTGGGCGAATGGGCAGCGCCTTACAGCGATCAGCCGTTTCTGCGGCGACTGGGGAATCGAGCTGGTGACCGTTGGTAACCAGAATGCCACGGTCGACGGCGGCCTTGCCGCTGCAGCGTCGGTCGTCGCCAGCGGCGCCTCCGCAGTGATCGCCTACAACGACCTGGTGGCGATCGGCATGCTCGCCGGGGCCCGGACCCTCGGATACCACTGCCCCGAAGACATCAGTGTCGTGGGCATCGATGACCTCGACATCGCAGCAGCCGCGGAACCGGGCCTGACGTCCGTGCGCGTTCCGATTGGCCGGAGCGGTTCCCTCGCACTCGAACTCCTCCTCGAACAAATCGCTGGAAAGCCCTCCACTACCGAGGC
Organism: Arthrobacter sp. NPDC093139; assembly: GCF_044754165.1. Lineage (NCBI taxonomy): Bacteria > Bacillati > Actinomycetota > Actinomycetes > Micrococcales > Micrococcaceae > Arthrobacter > Arthrobacter sp. NPDC093139. The sequence goes on along the minus strand of NZ_JBIVOO010000015.1, from coordinate 32,120 downwards.
CGTCCACCTCAGCTCACAACTCATCGTCCGCGGCTCCACCTTCGCCGCACGCAACGCAGACCACGCCCTCCAAGGAAAGTAACCATGAGAATCGTTATCGCAGACCCCAACCTGATGCCCCAAAGGGCGACCCTGGAGGCGGCGCTCCCGGCCGGTGCCCTCACGTCTTGGCACGACAGCTGGAACGAACACTCGGTCCTGACCGATCTTAAAGACGCCGACGTCTACGTGGGACCCAAGTTCACCGAGGCGATGGGTGCACAAGCGCCTAACGTGCGCCTGGTGCATGTCGCCGGGGCAGGCTACGACGGCATCGAAGCCGACGCCCTGCCAGCGGGCGCGGTGTGCGCCAACACCTTCCACCATGAAGGCTCCATCGCCGAGTACATCGCCGCCGCTTTGGTCGCACTCCGCCGGAACCTGCTTGGCCAGGACGCGGCCCTTCGCAGCGGCGTGTGGGCCTCCTCCGTGTATTCACAGGACATCCCCCAGCCGGAAACACTCCGCGGAGCCGTTGTCACGTTCCTTGGCTTTGGCCATATCGGCAGCGCGGCTTGGAAACTGCTCCAGGCCTTCGGGGCTGAAGGCATCGCCATCACCCGCAGCGGCAGCGTTGACCCAAAGGAAAACGGTCTGCGCTGGGCCGGGACCACCGTCCGCCTTAACGAAGCGCTCAGTGAATCCGACATTCTCCTCGTCAGCATCCCACTCACCGCCGAAACAACAGCGCTGGTGGGCGCCGAGGAGCTGAACAGCCTCGGCCCGAAGGGCCAGGTCGTCAATGTGGCCCGCGGCCCTGTCGTTGACGAAGCCGCGCTCTACGAAGCCCTGAAGGACCGCAGGATATCGGGGGCAGCGATCGACGTCTGGTACCAGTACCCCGGTACCGACGGGCGGAGCGTGCCATCCGCCCTGCCATTCGACCGGCTCGACAACATCATCATGACCCCGCACTCCTCCGGCGTCACCGCCGAAACCTTCCGCGGCCGTGCCCTCGAAATCGCCGAGAACATCACCCGGCTGTCCAGGAACGAAGCCCTGAAGAACGTGGTGATCTCCCGATGAGCCGGAAAATCGTCGACGTCGACGTCCTTGTCACCAGCCCAAGCCGTAATTTCGTCACCCTGAAAATCACCACCGACGACGGCATCGTCGGCTGGGGAGACGCGACCCTTAACGGCCGCGAACTCTCCGTCGCCAGCTATCTCCGCGACCACCTCGCCCCTGCCCTGCTCGGACGGGACGCGGACCGGATCGAGGACACCTGGAACTACTTTTACCGCGGCGCGTACTGGCGTCGCGGGCCGGTGACCATGGCCGCGATAGGCGCCATTGACCTCGCCCTGTGGGATATCAAGGGCAAAGCCCTGGACGTGCCGGTCTACCAGCTCCTGGGCGGCGCGGCCCGCGAGAAGATCCTCACCTACACCCACGCCACAGGCTGGGACATCCCGCAGCTGCTGGACTCCGTGGACCAGCGCCGCGAACAGGGCTTCCGTGCCGTCCGGGCCCAGTCCGGTGTCCCCGGTCTGGACAAGGTTTACGGTGTCACCAAAGGCGCCGCGAGCTATGAACCGGCCGGCCGCGGGGCCGGACCAGTTGAAGAAGACTGGGACACCTCGGCCTACCTGCGCCATGCACCCAAGGTTCTCGCTGCCGTGCGTGAGCACGTGGGCCCGGAACTGAAGCTGCTCCACGACGTCCACCACCGGCTCAACCCCACCGAAGCGGCCCGCCTCGCCAGGTCCTTGGAAGACGTCGACCTGTTCTGGCTTGAAGACGTTACGCCGTCTGAAAACCAGCGGCTGCTGCGCACCCTGCGCCAGCAGACCACCATCCCCCTGGCCATCGGCGAAGTCTTCAACACCATCTGGGACTGTGAACTGCTCATCACCGAACGGCTCATCGATTTCATCCGTACAGCCGTCGTCCATGCCGGGGGCATCTCCCACGTCCGCAAGATCCTGGCGCTGGCTGAGGTCTACCAGATCAAGGGCGCCCCGCACGGTCCCTCGGACGTCTCCCCGATCAATCTCTCCGCATCCCTCCACCTCGGGCTGGCGACCACCAACTTCGCCATCCAGGAGTACATGGGCTACGACCCGGTGGTGTCCGAAGTCTTCCAGTCCAGTTTCCGCTTCGAGGACGGCTACCTCCACCCCGGAGAAGAACCCGGCCTCGGAGTCCAGGTGGATGAAGCCGCAGCAGCCCGGTTCCCCTACAAACAGGCGTACCTGCCCATCGCCCGTGAGCTCGACGGCTCCATGAAGGACTGGTAAAAACATGAACCCCTCCAGCATCCCGCAGCTCTCGGCCGCCCTCCCGGGAATCCTACGACGGCCAGCCGCCCCGGCCCCCGGCATCGTCCACCTCGGACTGGGCAACTTCCACCGCGCCCACCAGGCCGTTTACACCGACGCCGCCGTCACCGCCGCCGGCGGAGACTGGGGCATCATCGGTGTTTCGAACCGCTCATCCGCGGTCCCGGACGCCATGCACGCCCAGGACATGCTCTACACAGTGGTAGAGATTTCGCCGGAAGGTTCAAGGTTCTCGGTCCCGCGGGTCCACACCGACGCGTTCACGGCAGCGAACAATCCGAACCGTGTGCTTCAGGTCATCGGCGACGCCGCGACGCGCATCGTCTCCCTGACGGTCACCGAAAACGGCTACCACTACACCCCGGCCACGGGCTCCTTGAACCTGCAGGACCCGGCCATCCGCCACGACCTCGAAAACGCAGCTACTCCCCGGACGCCCATCGGACAAATCGTCCGTGGCCTGCAGCACAGGGCCAGGACCCATGCACAACCGGTGACAATCCTCAGCTGCGACAACCTTGCCGATAACGGCCACCACACCGAGCGCCTGATCAGGGAGTTTGCCTCACAGCTCTCCCCCGCGGAGGGCACCGAAACACTGGCCTTCATTGACACCTGCACCAGTTTTCCGTCCTCCATGGTGGACCGTATCGTGCCGGCAACAACAGAGCACTACCGCAACCTCGTCGCAGCCCAGACCGGGTACACGGACAGCATCCCGGTCCCGGCCGAGCCCTTCACGATGTGGATCGTTGAAGACAACTTCATTGCCGGACGACCTGCCTGGGAAGCCGGCGGCGCCGTGTTCTCCAGTGACGTCGCCGGGTACGAACAGCTCAAAGTCCGGCTGCTCAACGGCACGCATTCCCTGATCGCATACCTCGGAGCCCTCTCCGGTGCTGTCACCATTCCCGATTCCGTCGCCCACACCCACATCGAACTGGCTGCCCGCTCGGTGCTGAGGAACGAATACCTTCCCAGCGTCTCGGTACCGGCCGGCGTGGACGTTGACGCCTACGAAGAACAGCTCTTTTCCCGCTGGCGGAACACCGCACTGGGTCACCGGACCAGCCAGGTCGGCTCCGACGGATCGGTAAAACTCCGACAGCGCATCCCGCTTCCGGCGCTGCAGATGCTCGAAACAGGGCACATGCCGCACCTGCTGGCACTGACCACAGCGGCCTACCTGACCTGCATCGCACCGCTGAGCGGATTCGACCCCGGGCCGCAGGCCGCTGCCATGGAAGACCCGGCCCGCGCGCTGCTCTCCACACTGGCGGCCCAGTCCCATTCCGGCCAGGACCTGGCCGAACGGGTTCTCGCCGAACATCACCTCCTCGGTGAGGAACTGGCGGGCCAGGCCGGCTTCATCAAGCGCACGGGCGAACTCATCGACACCCTCCACGCCCATGGACCCATCGCCGCGATCGCAGATGCCGGCACGCCCGCACACCCTTACGCAGCCACCCGGAGCACACCATGACCAGCCAAATCCTTGCCCCTGAAGCCCAGACTGAACTCCCCACGACCACCGACGCAGCCGTCCTCCATGCAGCCCTGGACATCCGGATCGAAAACAAACCCCTGCCGCCGCTTGGCCCCAGGGATGTTCTGGTGGAGATGCGCTCCGGCGGCATCTGCGGTTCCGACATGCACTACTACGCGGACGGCCGTAACGGAACCAACATCCTGACCCAACCCACCGTGCTGGGACATGAAGGCGCGGGAGTCATCATTGCCGCGGGGCCGCAGGCCAGCCTGGCCACGGGTACCACCGTCGTTATCGAACCGGCGCTCCCCTGCCATGACTGCCCCACCTGTCTCTCGGGCCGGTTCAACCTCTGCCCGTCGGGTACCTGCTTCGGCTCACCCCCAACAGATGGGCTCTTCGCCCGCCACGTCGTGGTCCCCGAAGCTGCCCTCCATGTGTTGCCCGACGCGGTCCCGGCCGAAATCGGAGCAGCCATCGAACCGCTCGCAGTTGCTGTCTGGGCTGTCGAACGGGCCCAGGTCCAGCCCGGACACCGGGTGCTCATCACCGGCGCCGGTCCTATCGGTCTGCTGGTGTCCCAGGTGGCAGCCGCCAAGGGGGCAGCGGAGATCGTGGTGACTGACGTGAACGATGACCGGCTCGCCGTCGCCGGCACGTTCGGGGCAACCCGCACCATCAACACCGCCACGGCTCCCCTGGACCTGGAAAACATGGACCGCCTGATCGAGTGCTCCGGCAACACGCTCGCCTTGGCCAGCGGCATCTGCACCCTGGCGCCGGCCGCCCGCGCCACGGTGGTGGGCCAGGCCAGGCCAACCGTGGACGGGATCCCGCTCGGATTCCTCCAGCGCTACGAAATCGACCTCGTCACCGCCTTCCGCTACGCCCATGCCTTTCCCACCGCGATCAGACTCGCTGCATCAGGAGCAGTAGACCTGGCAGCCGTCGTCACCAGCACTTACCCGCTCGAAGAGGCCGCGACCGCGCTCACGGCCCCTGTAACCGACCCCACCAACCTGAAAGTCCTCATCACCTACTGACTTCCCATAGGGTCCCCGCGCTGAAGGCGTGCGCGGACCCTACATACAGAAGCATCCATTCAAAGGAGTATGGAAATGACCACAGCAGCACACGTTCCCCATCAGGAACCTGACCAAAGCAAGGTCCGCAAAGCAGCCCTTGCCGGCCTCATCGGCACCACGCTGGAACTATATGACTTCGTTATCTACGGGACAGCGGCTGCCCTTGTGTTCGGCCAGCTGTTCTTCCCCAACGAATCCCCGGCCGTCGCCATGATCGCCAGCTTCAGCACGTTTGCCGTGGGCTTCCTGGCCCGTCCCCTCGGCGGCATTTTCTTCTCACATTACGGGGACCGCCTCGGCCGCAAGTGGGTCCTGGTGACCACCCTGCTGATCATGGGCGGCGCGACACTGCTCATCGGCCTGTTGCCCACGTACGAACAGATCGGTGTTTGGGCTCCGATCCTCCTTGTCCTCTGCCGTGCAGGCCAGGGCTTCGGTGCCGGCGCCGAGCAATCAGGTGGCGCCACCTTGCTGACTGAATCCGCCCGTCTCGGGACCCGGGGCAAGATGGCATCGCTGATCATGGTCGGTGCCGCAGCAGGCACCGCTCTCGGCGCACTGGTGTGGATGGCTGCCCAGGCACTGGCGCCGGACGACATGATGAACTGGGGCTGGAGGCTCGTCTTCCTCTCCAGCATCTTCGTCACCATCGCGGCAATGATCATTCGGCGCAAGCTTGACGAGTCCCCGGTCTTCGAAGAAATTAAGCGGACCCGTGAAGAACCCCCCGCTCCACTCAGGGAGGTTGCGAAGTTCGGCAAGGCCAACGTCCTTCGCGTCACGATGATGACGTTCGGCGTCAGCGCACAGTCCTACACCATCCAGGTATTCATGGCGACCTACCTGATCTCAGTAGTCGGAACAGACCCCAAATTCATCCCTCAGGTACTCCTGATCGGTGCACTTTGCGGCGGCGTGGCAGCAGTTGCTTTCGGAATGCTGTCAGACAAGATCGGCCGCCGGCGCGTCGTCTCGATCATCACCGGAGCGCTAGTGCTCTTCCCCGCACCGGCCTTCATGCTTCTCACCACCGGGTCGCCCGTGGCCATCATCCTGGTGATGGTAGTCGGCTTCATGCTGGCCTGCCAGGGCGTCGTGGGCGTACACATGAGCTACTTCCCGGAAATCTTCGGCAGCCGCTACCGCTACGCCGGCGTCACCCTCGGCCGCGAATTCGCCTCAATCATCGGCGGTGGCGTTGCCCCGATGATCTGCGCCGGACTCCTGGCACTCTTCAGCAACTCCTGGATCCCTGTTGCCATCTACATGTCCCTGGTCATGCTCGTCAGCTTCATCGCAACGAGGATGACACCGGAAACCCTCAACCGCGATCTCACGGACCCCGAGGATGCCCAGTGGAACAACAAGATCACCGCAGAGAACGCAGCCACGTCAGAAGTGACGGCCGCGCAGCACGCCAAGTAAATCGTTCCCACAACCCGACGGCGGCATCCGCCGCCGTCGGGCACCGTTTTTCCCCGCCTGACCACTAAAGGAACCTCCATGCAGCGCCTCGATGACCAAGGCACCTTCTTCCGCCCGGCCCCTTCCGCCATCCTCGACACCACCCGGGTCGTGGCCGTCCTCCGCGCCGCTCATGCCTCCAACTATGCTCCCGTCATTGAGGCGCTGCAGCGCGGCGGCGTGCTGAGCATCGAACTGACCCTCAGCACGCCAGGAGTCTGGGATGAACTGCCCCTCCTCCAGGAAAGGTTCGGGGACGCACTCGAAATCGGCGTCGGGACCGTCACCGCAGCAGCTGAAGCGGAAATTGCCCTTGACCTTGGCGCAGCCTATCTCGTTACCCCTGTGACCGACCCAGACGTCATCACGGCCTGTGTCCGCCGCGGTGTCCCCGTCTACCCCGGCGGCCTGACGCCCACCGAACTCCATACCGGATGGAAACTTGGCGCCACCGCCGTCAAGGTCTTCCCGGCCTCCACCGTTGGCCCCGGCTATGTTTCCCAGCTGCGCGGCCCGTTCCCTGACATCCAGGTCATCCCGTCCGGTGGAGTGAACATTGAAGACGTTCCGGGCTGGATCAGGGCAGGAGCCCTTGCAGTGAGCCTGGGCGGGCCCTTACTGGGGGACGCCTTCAAAGGCGGAGACCTGCACGAACTCACCTCCAGGTCCCGGCTCGTCCGCGATCTGGTGGACAAAACCGCAGAAGAACTTGGTGCCAGCCAGTGAACGCAGCGCAGTATGTCCTTACCTTCGGTGAAACCATGGCGCTGATGCGCGCTGACCAAGTCGGTCCCCTCGCCCATGCCTCCACCCTCAGCCTTGGCATCGGGGGCTCGGAATCCAATGTCGCCATTGGCCTTCAGCGGCTCGGCGTGCAGGCCGTCTGGTGCGGACGTGTCGGCTCGGACTCACTGGGGAATCTGGTCGAACGCGAGATCCGCGCTGAAGGCGTCGATGTCCGCATCGCCGTCGACCCTGCCGCCCCCACGGGGCTCATGATCAAAGAACGCAGGACTCCGTCCACCCAACGAGTCAACTATTACCGGGCAGGCAGCGCCGGATCCGGCATCAAACCCGAAGACATCAACGAACAACTCATCACAAACGCCGCCCTGCTGCACGTCAGCGGCATCACCCCGGCACTCTCCCCTCAAGCGGAGGCGACCCTTAAATACGCGGTGGAAACAGCAAAAACCCACAACGTAATGGTTTCCTTCGACCTAAACTTCCGCGGAAATCTTTGGCCACCAGAGAAAGCGGGCAGCCTGTACCACGACATCATTCCGTTTGCAGACATTGTCTTTGCCGGCGATGACGAAGCCGCAATAGCAGTAGGCCCAGGTGAACCCGAAGAGCTGGCCCGGCGAATAGCTGTGCTCGGGCCAAGCCAGGCTGTCATCAAACTCGGCGCGGACGGCGCCCTGGCCCTGGTCGACGGAACAACATTCCGGCAGGAAGCGGTCACCGTAGACGCAGTAGACACCGTAGGCGCCGGAGACGCCTTCGTCGCCGGCTACCTCGCCGAACTCATCATGGGCAGCGGACCGGAAGAAAGGCTCAAGACGGCCGCAGCAACAGGAGCGTTCGCATGCCTCGTCCCAGGCGACTGGGAAGGCTTCCCCCGCCGCCACGAACTCCAGATGCTCCAAACCCGCGAGCCCGTAAGCCGTTAACGGCAACGCCGGCGCTCCCCGGGTGTCGTCCCGAGAACAGAAAATGACAACCAAGGCGCTGTACCCCGAACCATGGAGAACACGATGACCCCGACAAGCGCGAACCAAGATCACCTGTTTGTTGGCGCCTATGCTGCTGCGCCAAGTCTTTCCGGATGGAATCCCAACGACGAAGAGAAGTTCCTGGCTTCTGTCTTTGCCTTAGATGGCGTTGGCGGGTTGGAAGTGCCGATCACCGACAAACTGCATAAGTACGACGAGGCATGGTTCCTGCGGCAGCTCCCCGAGCACGCCCAATTTGTAGTGACAACTATACCCGGGACAATGTCGCGGCTGGAGGCCGACAAGGGTTTTGGTCTAGCCTCCACTTCCGAATCCGGGCGAAGGGCAGCCCTTGATTTTGTCAAGGAAGCACTGGAAGCAGTCAAGCGGCTGAACCACCAGATGGGGAAATCCTCGGTTGTTGCACTGGAACTACACGCCGCCCCCGTGGCTTTTGGAAGCGCCGCTACCGCTGCTGCCCTGGAAGCCTCTCTAATAGAAATCTCCTCCTGGGACACACACGGCGCCCGCCTCGTCCTGGAGCATTGCGACGCACTCATGCCGGACCAGGCCCCGGCCAAAGGGTTCCTTGCCCTGGAACTCGAAGCGCAGGCAGTCAAAAAGGCTAATGACGCCACAGGCAACCCGATGGGTATGGTCATCAACTGGGGCAGGTCCGTCATCGAACAGCGGCGACCAGAAGCAGCACAGGAGCAAATCGCCTTCCTTCGCAGTTGTGACCTCCTGGGCGGCGTTGTCTTCTCCGGATGCGCCGATGTGGACACCAAATTCGGCAAAGCCTGGGGCGATGTCCATGTCCCCCCAGCCCCCGTTACGGCCACTGATACCTGGGTCCCACAGGGCACCAACACGGACCAGACTCTCTTGGAGCCCGCCTCACTCCTGACCGCTGGCCACATCAAATCCTGCCTCCAAGCCGCCGGCCCACTACCGGAGACAGGCTTCCGAGCCATCAAGGTCGCAGCACCCCCCAACGCCAGCGTGGACCAAAAGGTGACGGTCATATCCCAGAGCCTCACCGCCGTACGTCAAGCGGCAACGGACATATCAGAAACTGCGGTGGCCCCGACAACCCACTGATGCCGCACCTGCAGGATCTGACTCGGCATGAAAGGGAACACAACCACCGGTGCATGATCTTCCCGTCCAATGGCTACGAAGTGAGGACTGACGATGAACTGTAAGGCTTCGGCAGAGAAGGGATCCACGGCATACACCTCCGCCGGCACTTGATAGGGACTCTTCCCATCTGTCCTGATCAGGACCGAGACTGTCGAGGCGACCCCAATATACAGAAGTTGGAACTAAGAGATGAAGAAGGCTATAAGCCTGCTGGACCAACGCGAATGGGATGCGGTTGAATTCGGCAAACAGAACAAACATACACAAGGTACTCACAGCAAGTACCTTTCGTGCATCTCCTGCGAAGCACGTGTTAGGTTCAACCCCGGCTCAGTGAAACGACGAGCCACCTTCGCAGCCCGTCACACAGCGAATTGCGTGCTGAAGCGAGCGTCGTGGAGTGCATTCCAATACCTCACCTAGCCGACTCGAATTCTCTGAACGAGACTACGGCAGTGCCGGAAAATCGACGTGGGCAGCTTAAGCGTAGATAAAAGGACTCACCGGCGCAGGAACAGGCCCGTCCTGGTCGATTTTGAACTCATCCCCTTTTGAACAACCGTGTAGGGCGGAGCCTGGCCAAAGTTCTGGCGAACAAGTCTCTTTTGTAACCAGACTCATCAGGTTCCGAGTATGTGGTGCACTGCGGGGATAGTACGGGTAGGCCACACCCCAACCTGACGTCAGACCGAGGTGTGAAGGGTGTTCGGCGGGCCCGGCTTCACCGTGCTCTAACACCGGCGCCAGGACTCATGTACTCACACCTAACCGTGGACACGGCCCCTACGGCCACTCCAATAAAGCTGACGTAGGTGTGGACACTGTCCACACCTCCTTTGGCGGTACAAATTTGTCCCCTCGACTCCCTAGCGAAACAAAAGCGGCTTTCGAAGACCGTTCCGCCTCACAGAGGTTCCGTCATGTCGTTCCCGCACCCGAAAGCCATGAACAGATGTTGGCCACCCCAGACAAACCCACAAAAAGCGGGAGGAGGAACCACATAACCCCAGAACAGAGCAGGCGGAGGGCCCACCAGCCAAGGCACTGAGTCCGCCACCCATACACCTGAATAAGCCACGCGGCGGCCAGGCCACAGCCCGCACACCTAGCGTCAGAGGGACGCCACCACAAGCTTTGTACACACGTCAAAGCAAAATCGCCTCTGAACAGGGAAAACACTGTGCCCGAGGTGGGACTCGAACCGCATTCCCGCCCTTGAAAACACTGGGAAGTCCCGAAAACATGGGCAATCCGGCCCAGTCCGGCACCAGTTCCACTCAGTCCGAGGCCAAAAGTGTGGACATTGTCCACACCTCCTTTCTGAGAGATTTCGACGCACACATAGCGACCGCCGCGCTCCCTTTTTTGGGGGCGCGGCAGTTCCGTGTTCTGCGCCTGTTCTGTGGAGCGTTTGCAAGCCAACCGATGAAGCAAACGAGAAAGTATATTGCTGCTCCTGCTTTGAGTGGGCACCGATTACGCGAAACCCCAGGCTAGTTGCCCTGCGCTACCTCTTGCTTAGCGGCTAGCACCGTCAGCTTGTCCATCCCTGGCCTGGTTAAAAGTGCGCTGGCTGCTCGTCATGCAAATGTCGTTTCCGGCGAGCACCACGGCTGCCATGCTCCACGGCGGCGACATTCATACCTGTCAAAGGCCCAAACACGAGCCCTAGTGGCAAAGTCTTGCGGAAGGGAGAATGCCTGCGTAATACGAGAAACAGTCCCGGGCGGTGTAGAACCAGCAGCGCTGCCGCCGCCCACACCGGGGGACAATTCTCATAGGTTATCCACCGCTACCGCTGCTAGGGAGCTACCCTCGCGGCTTCCAATTCCGGCCGTGGATAACCCGCATTGACCCCAGCCGTGGACTGCTCAAAGTCACCTCTTTTGGTGTGCCAATGCGCCTCGCCATTTCTCCAAGCCCGCGCTGTTCTCTTTAAACAGGCGGCTTGCGCACGTTTGGGAACCAGCCTGCCGGGGCTTTCTTGGGTTCGAGGTGTTCGGGTTCGTCGCGGTAAGGATCGGGGCGAATTGGTTCACCTGATGAGATACGCAGAATACAGCTTACATAGGATCCTTCGGCGGGCGGCGGGCCGGCCAGGATACCAAGTGATGGACCGGGTAAAGCACGGGAGTAGAAGTAGCTGCGAGAACTCCCGTTCCATGAGGAAGTCGGCATTTCCGCAAGTCAGGGCGCCTTGTGGCGATGACTGCATTCGGACGCTAGAACCTCCCTGGATACTTTGGGCTCAGAAGCTGTAGGGGCCAAACCGGGCTAGGGCGACACCGGCGGCGAGGATGCCAAGGACGATGTTGATGATGACGTTTGGAATCTCCCCGCGCCGGGCGTGCGTGATGGCCGCCCCGATCATCAGCAGAAAGAGCCCGGTCGCGGCCGTCGGCACAAGTACCGTGGCTATATTCAGCACCGCCGGCAGGATCAGGCCCAGTGCGCCCAGGATTTCTGCTGTGCCGATGCCTTTGACGGCACGCTCCGGGAAGTCTTCAGCCCATCCCTGGCCGGAAGCGGCAAGCTTCGCTTTGGGCTGGGCGATCTTTATTGTTCCCGCGGCAAGGAAGAGAAGCGTAAGCAGGGCGGTGATGATCCACAGGATGATGTTCATGATGATCTTCTTTCATGCTGATTTGTCACTGAGTTGGTCGAGTGGTTTCGCTGGTAGTGACTGAAAAGTGATTGTTCAGGGCGCTGCCTGGAGGTTGGCTGTCCGGTTTCGTGCCGCGGCGACCTCCCTGCCCCTGGGGTTGAGTCGAACCGGTCGAGCATGGCTTGGAGCTCGGTGGCAGCGACGTTTGCCCCAAAGGCTTCGGCATGTGGCTCGAGGCGGATGCTGTTCTGGAGCGTTCCGGCGTAGACCGGGTCGAACCCGAGGTCATCCACCAGGGCCATAACGCGTGCAACGGCGGCGAGGTCATCCCCGGCGACCGCAATACCCCTGCGGTCAGGGGCGCCGGGGCTCCGGGGACCCTCGTCGAGATCGTGGTAGCCCATGTGGTTAAAGGCTTTGACGACGACGGACTGGGCGAGGTGTTCCTGCACCAGTTGGCTCGTGGCGTTGCCTGGGTCCTCGAAATCCGGCCGATGGCCGTCGACTTCCCACCAGTAGTTCATGGCGTCGATCACGGGCTTGCCGGCCACCGCTTCCCGTGACACGGTGCCAAGCTTGCCCAAAGGTAAGGCCAGGACGACGAGGTCACCGTCTTGGGCCGCCTGCTCCGTGGTCACCGGCTCGGTCCCGGGGGCAATCACTTCCATGATCAGCCTGATTCGTTCCGGGTCCCCGGAGCCGGCGATAAGAACCCGGTGGCCGGCGGCAACGGCGAGGCGCGCCAGGACGGTGCCCAACTTGCCGGCTCCCAGGATGCTGATGGTTCCTGTCATGCGACTGCCGACCCTTGACGGTCGTGGTCGGCGAGTAGCTCGCGCACCATCGGCACGACCTTGCTGCCGTAGAGTTCGACGGCCTTTAGGCGCGCACTGATCGGCTGGGCTCCGGAGCTGAAGATGAGGTCGAAGCGGCCGACAGAGAGCGAGGACACTGCTCGTGCGATCTTCTTCGCCACGGTCTCCGGCGAGCCGATGTACATCGAGCCGTGGTGGATCTCGGACTCGAATTCCTCCCGGCGGATGGGCGGCCAGCCGCGGAGGGCGCCGATCCGGTCCCGCACCACTTTGTAGTGGGGCCAGAAGATCTCCTTGGCTTCGTCATCGGTATCGGCAAGGAACCCAGGAGAGTGCATGCCAACAGGCCACGCCGTCGTGTCAAATTGCGCGGCGGCCCGCTTGTAGAGGTCGATATAGGGGATGAACCGCTCGGGCTGGCCGCCGATGATGGCGAGCATGAGGGGGAAACCGTATTTCGCGGTGCGGACCACGGACTGGGGCGATCCCCCCACGCCCACCCACGTCTTCAGGCCGCCCTCGGTCTTAGGGTATACGTCGGCATCGACGAGGGGGGCGCGGACGGTGCCGCTCCACGTTACGGGCCTTTCCTGGAGGAGTTGGGCGAAGAGCTCGATCTTCTCCTCGAAGAGCACGTCGTAGTCACTGAGATCATAACCAAAGAGCGGGAACGACTCCGTGAACGATCCTCGGCCGAGGATGACCTCGGCACGACCGTTCGAGAGAGCATCCACTGTCGCGAACCGCTGGAACACCCGCACAGGGTCGTCCGAACTGAGTACCGTCACCCCCGATCCCAGGCGGATGCGGGACGTGCGGGTGGCCATACCCGCCAGCACAGTCTCGGGGGCGGACACCGAGTACTCCGGACGGTGGTGCTCGCCCACGGTGAAGACATCGACGCCCAGCTGGTCGGCCATCACCGCCTCATCCACCACTTGCCGGATGGCACGGGCGTGGCTGACAGGCGCACCGGCGTCGTCCGTGGGGACGTCACCGAAGGTGTCCAGTCCGAAGATCACTTCGCTCATGACAGCGCTCCTTCTGATTGACATGTCAATCATCTAATTGACGCGTCAATCATCCCGTCGTATGGTTGACATGTCAAGCGAAGGGGCATGGGTTGATGAATCAAAGCAGGAAGGGCGCCAGACGGAGCCCCAATCCGGCCGAACTGGCGGCGTGGCGCGAGTACGTTGAGACGGCTGAGGCCATACGGCAGGCTTTGGCCTCCGGGCTGCAGACAACGTCCGGCGTGTCACCCGGCGACTATGCCGTACTCCTGGCTCTGAGCGAGGCTGACGAACACCGGTTGCGGTCCTCGGTGCTCGCAGAGAAAATCGGCTGGGAACGCAGCCGCCTCTCGCACCACCTCGGCCGCATGGAAACCCGCGCGCTCATCCGTCGGCAGCGGTCAGGCAATGACAGCCGAGGGGCAGAGGTAGAGCTAACCGATGAGGGAGCCAGGACATTCCGCAGCTCATCAACATCACACCTCCGCCTTGTCCACCGACTCTTCGTGGAGGCACTGACGCCCGAGGAACTCAAAGCCGCCCACGGGGTCGCCTCCAGCCTGCGCCGGCACCTGCATCAGATCTCCTCAACCCAAGACGACGGCCCGGTCCATGAGTAACCTCGAGAGAGTCCCCGAAGAGATCATTTGTGTTGAGGGCGGCCGAACTCGCCCCGTTGAACGGCTGCCACCGCGTGACGTTCCGCTGGGCGGTCCGCGCGCCATGCCCTGCGCCGGACAATTCCCCAGAAACAGCGCAGCCTGATCGGAGCATGGTGTTTTCCTGGACCACTACGAACCGGACCCGGGTCCCGAACACGGAGGCATGCGCGTCGCACTCCATCCCCATACCGGGGCCGGCCACGAGGCAATCATCCGGCCCGGCGAAGTCAACCTCATGGCGGCCGACGCGGGATCTCCCACTAGGAGTTTTCCACGCCCCCCAAACATGGCATTCCCTCCAGCCTGGAGATGTCGTCCCTCCTAGCCGAGAAGGCGCTGCCTGCCCTAGAGGGTCTGGTGACGAACTGACCGTAGACGTTCGACTGATGTGGGGTACAGATGAATTCGGACATCGTCGGCTATTCCTCACGGAGGACGACTGCGGCTCCTGCTACGGTGAGGCTGTGCCGAACAACGGAGGCGGGAAGGACCCGGGCTGGATCGACGAGAGGCACCGACACGTCTGCCTCGTCTAATCCGATGGGGATTTCGGTGCAACCTGCAATGACACGTTGAGCGCCGGAGGCGATCAGTCTGGCTGCAGCATTTTTGAGGTTGGCGCGGATGCAAGGGCTGGTATCGCCGGACTTGATCCCTCGAATGGAAGCCATCACGTACCTTTCCTGGTCATCCGCAACAGGAGTCAAGACCGTGATGCCGCGCTTCTCAAGCCATTCCTGATAGAGGCCAGCCTGGACTGTCCCAGTGGTGGCAAGGAGCCCGACGGCACCCACCGGCGGCTGTATTGCTCCGATATACCTCGCCGTCTCCTCAATCATGTGGATGATTGGCATATTCACTGCCGCATGGACTGGCCCGAGGAAAGCGTGGGCGGTATTGCACGGCACGGCTAGCAGGCTAGCCCCGGCGTTCTGGAGGAGCCGTGCGCCGGCGATGATTGCCGGCGTGGGGTCTGCACCGTTCTCAAGGAGGGCGCGAGTCCGGTCAGGGATGGTGGGATCAGACCATATGAGCGTTCGGAGATGTTCCTGGTCTTGCCTGGCAGGGGTGGCCTCAATGAGCTTGAGGTAGAAGTCCGCAGTGGCAACTGGGCCCATCCCCCCAAGAATTCCAACTACGGTGGCGGCGCGCCGCATCGGAAAAGCGGCTTGGTCGTCGTCTTTGCTCAACATCGGCTGGGCCAGGAGCTTCTTCATGGTTCAACAGTCCTTGGATTCGATATGCTTGCATCCAATATATTGCACAACGGCGAGACCGAGTAGTCCTCGTGCCGTAAGTATTCACTTCGCAGATGACTTCGGTAGAGTATGCAATATGCCGCTAAACAGCATGAAGGCCGTCGAACGCCCTAAGATGAGTGACGCTGCGTACTATCGCCTTCGTGATGCCATCGTTCGAGGAGAGCTGGCGCCGGGGGAAAAACTGAAGGACAGCGACGTAGCTGAATTGCTCGGTCTAAGCCGCACGCCGGTGAGGGAAGCTATGGCGCGGCTGATCGACAGCGGACTCGTGGAGGCGAAGCCCGGCGTCTACACGAAGGTCGCACCGCTGAATCAGCGAGACGTTGCCGCCAATCTTGCAGTGCTTAAGGCACTCGACGCCGTTGCCGTCGAAGCGGCAGTTCCTCGACTCACCGAGCGAGACATGAAGTCTCTGCGTCAGACAAACCGCAGCTTTGCGACACACGTCAACAAGCATGACGTGGACAAGGCACTGGCCGCTGACGACGCCTTCCACCAAATCATCATTGACGCCGCAGGCAACCCCGTCATAGCCCGAATCATCGAACAGCTCCACCCACAGCTGCACCGGGTTCTTTACCGCAAATTCGGCAGTCTCTTCGGAGGCGCAGAGACTATCGAGCATCACGAAGCGCTCATTCAAAAGTTCGAGGAAGGGGATTCCGCGGGTGCCGCAGCACTGTCCAGCACTCATTGGTCCCATCTGGGTAGCCTTATCGGCGAATTGTTTGAATCGAAGGAACTTTCTCAAGAGGGCTGAGCGCACGCGGCAGCAGGTGTCCCCCCTGCTGGCCCAGGAAGCCCGAAGTCCGCTGAGAAGTAGTCCGTGTTGGTTGTTTGGCTGCCCGGTCTTGTCGTATCGCGGAAGGTGTGGTGCCAACTCGAATTGATCTTAGGGACCGATCCACGCTCCCCGAGATCCAGTTGCTGGCGCAAACCCACGATCGAAGAATCCTGGACGCTGTCCATACCGAAGCCATCACCGGCATTGGTCCTAAACCAGTACCGGCAATGACTGGGAGAAAAGAACAGAGCGCCTTGTAACCAAGGCCGATGTCTCCGTTCCGGTCAGATGCAAGCCGTGGTCAAAGGCTCAGCATGTAGGAGTCAAAGGCGCGAAGGTGGCATTGGGGGCCTGACCAGTAGGCATCGATGTTGTCGCTAGTGACGGCTACGGCGGCCCTGATATTTTCCGCATGAGTGACGATAATAAAGTCCTGCGTCCGGTCCAGCTGCCCCAGCCATAGGCTTGTGCGCTGCAGCAAGTCCACGATGCTCTCGCCCCCGTGACCTCTGTAGCCTGGATTTGAACGCCACTGCCGGAGATCGTTTGGGCTTACGGCCTGCAGCGGCAGTCCGTTCCAGTAACCGTAGTTGGCTGGAGACAAATGCGGGTCCGGAACAGCTTTGAGTCCCAGTGCCGCGGCTGACTCCCGGCTGATGGCGGTTGGAGAACAAACGGCCGGGCTATCTTCTATCCGGGCTAGGGGAACGCATGACCTGTCGAGAGGCCCGTCTGCGCCGAAACGGGCCTCCCGGGTTTGCCTGCATAGTCCGTGCCGGATAAAGGTGAGCTTCAATGCCTCAAGACTTTGCGCTCCAGAAGGAACTGGAACGCGACCCCGAGGACGAGCCACAGGGTGAGCTGGGTTGCTGCAGAAGCCAGCCGGAAATTCCACAGGAGGTCGGCCGGGAACCCGTTGTAGTCCGTTCCGCTGTCCGGCAGTAATTGCCATCCCACGATGACTATGGCTGCCGCTGTCAGGCCTGGAAGAACTTTGAGGACTACTGATGATCCGGGCCGGGATTCTTCCCACCGGCGCACCACGAACCAAATAATAACGGCCGCCAGACCAAGAAGCACCGCAATGACCCATAGGTTGGTTCGATAGTCGATTGTTTCGGTGGCGCCCACGGCCGGAGGATTTGGCGGTACCAACAGCCACGGAACTGCAGCTATTGCAGTCCACCCCGCCCCCGCGAGAGGAAGGACGCTCAGTGTCGTTGAACCATGCCCCGACTTTCGACTCAGCGCAAACCAAACGATGGCGAGCAGCACCCCAAACGAGCCGCCGGTCAAAGACGTCGCCAGGAACAGTCCGGCGCGTTGCCCGTCGCGTGAAATCAGCGGGCCGTCTTCCGTACCGTGGCTGTGTCCTGCCGCAGTCGAGTCATGACTGTGTGTAGCCGCGCCCGCTTCCTCGATGGCGATGGCCTGATCCACAAGGCTTTCCCCGGTGAAATAGGCGACGCCGCCGGCCAGGAGCCCGGCGATCAGCCCCGCGAGCAGCCCGCGAAGCACAGCGCTGCGCAGCGGAAGATGGACAACGTTATTGACTGCGGTCAGTGACATGGGACGCCCAGGAGGTGCCGGCCATCATGCATGACCTCGTGCAGCAGCATGCCTGCCCGGGACAGGTGCCCTGCATCGAACTGCACCAGGTAAAGAACGACTAGCGACGCCGCAACGGCGAACAGCGCCCCGACCACCGCCAAGGCACTTGGCCCGCGCCGGACCAAGGTAGGGATGAAGGTGCTCATTATAGTTCTCCTTAGGTTGGTTGGAGTTGAAATAGGGATAGTCAACGTTCCGTTGCCGTAGCGGCAGCTGTACGGGCGAGTGGGTCCGGCACCCTCAGGTGCCAGTCCGTCATGCGCTGGAAAGCGTCCCCCGCCCTGAGAATGAGCTCCTCTTCGAACGGCCGGCCTGCAATCTGAAGGCCAAGTGGAAGCTGTTCGTCGGTGAATCCGAAAGGAATACCGAGGACGGGATTGCCCAGCGTGTCCCAGTAGGCCGTGTAGATGGGACCGAAACCGTGGAAGTAGCCCTTTTCCATCCGTTCCAGGGCCGCCGCTCCCCCGCCGGCGGTCGGCATCAGGATCAAATCAACATGCTTGAATGTCTCCTTGATGGCCTTTTGCCCTACACGGCGCGCACGCTGGGCCTGGACATAGTCGGCGGCGCTGTAAAAGAGTGCCGTCCCAATTGCAAGGCGGGTCGCCAGCCCGTAGTCCTTCCACCGTCGCTGCATGTCGGGAAGGTGATAAGTAAGCGCCTCCCCGTACATCAGGATCTCGTCCACGGTCGTCATCTCCGCATAGTGCGGAATCTTCACTTCCACGATGTCGGCGCCTAGCTTGGCAAGCACCTCCAGCGCGGCATCGAATGCCGGGGAGAGTGCGGCATCGTACTCGTCCGTTATGTTTTCCATGCGGTCGACACCTATGCGGACGCCTGCCAAGTCTCCTGTGAGTCCGGCAGCGTACTGCCCGACAGGAACATCTGATGCCGTGGGATCCGATGGATCCGGGCCCGCGAGAACATCAAGCATGAGGGCGCAGTCCTGCGCCGAACGTGCCATTGGACCAATGTGGTCAACAGTGAAGCCTAGCGGCACCGTTCCCGACTTTGGTACCCGTCCGTATGTCGGCATAAGTCCTGATATGCCACAGTAAGCGGCCGGGATGCGGATTGACCCTCCGGTGTCACTTCCCAGTGCCCCGTACGCTGCACCTAGTGAGACCGAGCTGCCCGAACCGGAGCTGCTTCCCCCGGCCCAGTGCTTCAGTGACCAAGATGATCGTGGGATCGGGAAGGGCTTGGTCGGGTCCGGCTCACCGGTGGCGAATTCCATCGTCGTCAGCTTGCCCATGATGATGCCTCCGGCCTGGCGAAGCCGCTGCACCGCAATTGCGTCGCCATGCAGTACATGCGGGTCATGAACGAGGGATTGCGCCGTGGTTGGGCCCTCCCTGGTCCCGAAAATGTCTTTGATGCCCAAGGGCACACCGTGCAGCGTCCCAACGGGCTTTCCGGCGGACAAGGCTTCGTCTGCTGCTGCGGCCGCTTCCAGCGCCTGTTCGTTAAAGCGAGCCAGAAACATGCCGACCGCCTCGTCGTACTTGTCCGCTGCAGCGATTGATTGTTCGACGGCGGCCACGCTGGTTGTCGTGCCGGAACGTATCGCGGCGGCCAATTCAGCCAGCGTCGCTGGACGCTGCTCTCCGCCGCTGCCGGGGAGGGGGGAAGTGCTCATTGAGGAAATGGCTCCTGGTCAGACTCGGGGTTCGAAAATAACGGCCGGTTCTTCGTATCGGACACCGTCAAGTTCATAGAGAGCCTGTACGGCGGCGCGGCGTGCGGGGTAAGCCTGGACCAGCAGGTCCAGTTCCTCCGCTGGTACCTCGAGCCGGTGCTGCTGCAGCAACGCTTCGACGACCGTTCGATGTGTGTGGGGGGATATAGTCACTTGTGCCCTTCCGTCCGGTGGTGTGTACGAGCCGGCAGCAGACATCCGTAAGCGGTGGGGAAACCGGCTCGGCGCTGCTGCCGGCGGAGTTTTTCGAAACGGACTAGAACACTTCGTCGCGCTCGTGGCTGCGGAACTCGCCTTCGCGTTCGGCCAAGTCAGTCGCGTCCACGCGTGTTGACATCACCTCCGAAAGCGCTGCCAGCCAGCATTCGTAGTACTCGTCGACGCCTTGTTGGCCTGTGCGGGCGATTTCATGTGAGATGGCCTTTTGAAATTCGGACCACTCGAAGTGGCCGTCCTGGCAAAGGCTTACTGCCATCCCGAAGGCACGGGCATGCCAGGGCGCGTCAAAAATGATCTCTCCGTTGCTGCGGGGTACCGCGGCATCGCCGTTCAAATCGTCAAGACGGACTCGGGAGGTGGACTCGGAGACCTCAGCGGGTGAGGGGCAGTTGGGGCTCATTTTGCCACCGCCTCGGAGGGAACCGCCGGTAGTGTCACACCGATCATGGAGTCCCGGGTGATGAGGGGGACGAGGTCCTCCTCATTCAGGCCTTCCGTGCCGGCTGGTCGCTGTGGCACCACGAGGTAACGGACTTCCGCGCTGGAGTCCCATACCTGAATGTTGGTTTCATCGGGCAGGGTTGTACCGAACTCGGCGAGTACCTTGCGGGGTTCGCGGACCACACGCGCGCGATATGGGGCGTCCTTGTACCAGCGGGGCGGCAAACCAAGGACTGGCCACGGATAGCACGAGCAAAGGGTGCAGACCACCACGTTGTGTACGTCGTCGGTGTTGGGAACGGCGACCATATGCTCGCCCTGCAGCCCGCCAATCCCCAGCTCTTTCAGTGCAGACGTAGCGTCGGCAAGAAGCCGCTCGCGGTAGTCCGGATCGACCCAGGCCTTTGCAACAGCGCGGGCGCCATTCAGCGGTCCGATGTCGTGTGTATAGGTGTCGATGATTTCGTCAACGACGTTGCCCTTGATGTACCCCTTCTCGCGAAACAGTGATTCCAGGGCACGCGCCCTGACCTCACCGTCTGAGAGTTCCCCGGGATGGTGGCCGCCAGCGCCATGATCATGAGACATTGTTCGTCCTCTCTTGCCTGGTTTTAGTTTGTCGTCACTGCAGGGGCCAGGTAGCTCTCCCACAGATCCACGATGAAGTGCGTGCCGGGCTCAGCCTGGTCGGCCCAAAGGTCGCTTCCCTCAAATTTCACCGAGTACAGGTACTCCGGGTTTTCACCCAGGTGCTGTGACACTGCATCGGGAAGGATGTAGGCTCTGTGACTGATTACTACTGTTCCGGTATGGCCCCAGATATATCGGGGTGAGCGGGTGTGCGTAGGGACCGGCCGGGGCACAGCAACCACACGGTCTCCTACGGAGAACGCCGGGCGTGCGTCGATTTCCCGGTCGGCGGGGACGCCTTCCCAGATGGTTTTCGCCAGCGCCTTCGAGAGCTCGTCGATTTCGGCTTGTGTCGTCGGCGGCCCCTGCACACTGAGATCCAGCCCATCCCGGACGGCTTGCTGCCGCGACCGCAGTTCCTCCTCCGTGAGGAAGCCCTTCTCAATGAGAAGCGGCTCCCAGGCATGCAGCCAGTGCTCGTAGTAGCTTGCGGTCAAATACGTGCCATGGCCAATCTTTTCAATTGCATGGCGTACCTCGTCAGCAGTGAGCCAGACGCCATAGTGGGCGCAAAGCTTCTCAAGGGCGAATGTCAGACCTTCCCACGGCTCATGGAAGACCTCGTTATCCACGGTGTCGATCTTGCCGAACCCGTGCATCCCGCCCATATCGTGTATGCCGATCAACGGGTGTCCTTTCTTCGATTCTTGTTGAATCTTCGGGCATCGTAACGCCAACGACCTGTGCTGCCTACACCCCTCGGGGAGGGGTTCGCGGCCGGTTTGTCGGACGGGATATAGCCGTCGGCGCTGATGCTTGATTCATGCGCGCTCAGGCGCCTCGGATAGCGCCGCGGCGGTCCGCCAGAGCGCCGATGATGAGGGTCAGCACCAGGATCAGGCCAACACTGACGCTCTGCCAGTAGGAGCTGACGCCCAAGAGATTCAGCGCGCTATTAACTGCGGTGATGAAAATGGCGCCCGTGAAGGTGCCCAGCAGCCGCCCTTCTCCGCCCCGCAGGGCTGTTCCGCCCACGACGGCTATGGTGATGGCGGTCAGTTCCACGCCGAAGGCCATGTTGCCGGCGGCGGATGACAGAAGGGCAGCCAAGGCCACGGCAGAGATACCGGTGAAAATACCGGTAATGGCAAAGGCGGTGATTTTCACCCGGTCGACCCTGATACCCGCCATGCCGGCAGCCTGCTCATTGCTGCCCACTGCTCGCAATTGTCGGCCAAATTTCGTGCGGTAGAGCAGTGCATAGGATGCCACGCACACGACGACGAAGACGATGAAGATTGCCGGCACGGGCCCAACAGCAGCCGTCGCGAACGACTGGAAGTTGATTGATGTGATTGCCAGGATCGAGCCGCCCGTCAGAATGAACGCGATGGCGGTGTAGATGTTGAACATGCCGAAGGTCGCGATGAACGGTGGAATGCGGATCTTGGTGACAACGATGCCGTTGAGCACACCAAGTACCCCGCCGGCGATGATTCCGGCAAGCGCTGCCATCCCGATGGTGCTGCTCGGGAGGACGAGTGCCGTGACGATGGCACTCACTGCCGTGATACCAGCGACGGAGAGGTCGAACAATCCGCCGGCGATCAGGAGCGTCATGCCGCAGGCAACAATTCCGGCAAAGGAAGCCTGCTGCGCGATGTTGCTGAGGTTCGCCTGGGATGCAAAGTTAGGAACGACAACTGAGAGGATCACGAACATCGCGACCACAGCGACCTGCAGGTAGTAGCGGCGGAGGAAGTCGCCCAGCGCCGGGATTCGCCCTCCGGTATGGGTTGGAACGGTTTGGGTGTTTACTGCAGCGTTCATGGTCACCCCTCCAAAAGGATGCGTCGGTGGATGTGGCGCCGGATGCTGTCAAGCGAGAGGGCGAAGATGAGCAGTACGCCGATGGCCAGATTTTGGTAGAACGACGGGACGTTGAGCTGGTTTAGCGCCGAGGCAATCATTGCCAGGAGCAGACCTGCGATGAACGTTCCGGGCAGGTTGGCACTGCCGCCGGCCAGGCTGGTCCCGCCAAGGACCGCAATGGCAATGATCTGCAGTTCCAACCCGACACCGAGGTTACCGGTGACATTGCCGAGTTGGCCTGCCAGGAGAACACCGCCCAGACCCGCCGTAAGACCGGCGATAATGAAGGCAATCAGGGTAACTCTGCGGACGTTGATTCCGCTTTCTGCTGCCGCCTCAGGGCTGCCGCCTACAGCGCAGACGTGTCGTCCGAACGGGGTGTACTGCATGAGCACGTACAGTCCAGCAAGCAAGACAATTGCAAGAATGAACGGAATCGGAACTCCGAAGAATCTGCCGTTTGCCAACGTGCTCAAGAATGCGTCGTCGCCGCTGAGCGTCTGGCCGTCAGTTACCAGGAGGGCGACGCCGCGGATGGCACCGAGGGTTCCGAGGGTGGCCAGGAACGACGGAACCTTCAGGTATGCCACCAGGATTCCGTTGATGAGACCGACGAGCAGCCCGGTGAGCAGGCCGGCGCCTATGCCTGCGAAGAGTCCTCCGCTTGCCAGGAAGAGTGTCAGCAGACAGGCCGAGAGACCTTGAATGGATCCGACGGAGAGGTCAAGGCCACGAAGGGCGATGATGACGGTCATCCCATAGCCGATGATCGCGGCAATTGACGCGTTGACGAGCATGTTCGCCAGGTTGTTTCCAGCGAAAAAGTTGGGGACGGCCGCCACGCAGATGATCGCTACGATGAAGAATGGGATGAGCACGCCATAGCGGCTAAGAGCCGTGGCCAGTGTCTGTCGCCGCAAGCGCGACCGGGCTGCTGCCGCGTCAAAGCTGGTGTCAATTTGTGCGGTAGTCATGATGCGTCCTTTACGACGAGGTTGCCGTCGGCTGTGGCGGAGGGACTGGGGCCGGCAGTACCGACGGATTCGGCGAGGATCCGATCTTCGGTGACGTCGTCGCCGGTAAGTGTGGCAACGACGTGCCCGTTCCGGAAGACCATGCACCGGCGGACCAGAGTGACGAGTTCCGGTGTGTCGGAGGAGCTCACGACGACGGATACACCCGATTCGGCCAGGCGCTGGATCAGTTGATAGATCTCGACCTTCGCACCTACGTCGACGCCCCGTGTGGGTTCGTTGAGCAGCAGTACGTTGCAGCCGGAGAGGATCGCCCGACCGAACAGCACCTTCTGCTGATTGCCGCCGCTCAGATTGCCGATGTACTGGCGGGGCCTGTCGACCTTGATGCGGAGTTCGTCCTTGAGCCGGTTGTAGATGTCCAGCTCCCGACGGGTGCTGGGAATGGCACGGGATATGGGGTTCTTGCCGTTTTCTTTAGCGGAGATCAGGAGATTCTCCAGCACGGTCAGGTGCGGCAGGATTCCTTCGGCCTTCCGGTTCTCGCCCAGCATGAAGATGCCTGCCTGCAGGGCGCCAGTCGGTGCGGTAAGCCTTACGGCCTTGTCGTCGACTTTGATTTCGCCCTTAGCCGGAATCACTCCGAACATGGCCTGCATGATTTCGGACCGTCCCGAGCCGACCAGACCCGCGAGACCGAGGATCTCGCCGCGGCGGACGCTGAAGCTGACAGGTGCCACAACCTTGGGGCAGGTAACACCCTCCACGCTGAGCCGGACGGGCTGCTCTGCTGCATCTGTACTGTGCGTACTCTGCTCGAACTTTTGAAGCTCGCGTCCCAGCATGAGTTCGACCAACTCCGCCTCCGTGGTATCTGCGGTTTTCAGGTCTCCCACGCGCTCTCCGTCCCGGAAAACAACGATGTTGTCGGAAATTTCGAAGATTTCGTCCAGGCGGTGGGAGACGTAAAGGATGGCCTTTCCTTGGCTCTTCAGCAGTTTGATGAGGTCTAGCAGGCGCCGGACTTCTCCCCGGTTCAGTGCGGCAGATGGTTCATCCATGATGATGACTTCGGCGTCCTTGGACAGCGACCGGGCAATCTCGACCATCTGCTGGTTGCCGACGGAGAGAGTCTCAACGGTCCTGGAAGGGTCCAGGTCCAGACCGAGCTGGTCGAGCAGACGCTTGGCGTGCCGTTTGCTCTCCCCTACCCGGATCAGTCCATTCCGGGTCAGCTCGCTGCCCAAGAAGATGTTCTCGGCCACGGTGAGCTGGGGCACCAGGCGAAACTCCTGAGCCACGACGGTGACACCGGCAGCCTGAGAATCTGCGGCGGAGTTGAATTCGACCGGGCTGCCCTTCATGCGCAGCTCACCGGTTGAAGGCGGTTCAAGCCCGCCGATGAGGCGAATCAACGTGCTCTTACCGGCGCCATTCTCGCCCATCAGAGCGGTGACTTCACCGGCACGAAGCGTGAGGTCCACGCCTTTGAGGGCTCGCACGCCTGGATAGGTGCGGCTGACGTTCACCGCTTCGAACACTACGGGTCCGAGGTTCATTGCAATGCCTTAACGTTGGAGGGTCTACTGGCGGTTGAGCTTGGCCTTGAAATCAGCCAGGTTCTCCTTGGTGACGAGAGTGGTCGGCTGCTCCAGGGTCTTGGAAGCCGCGTCAGTGAACTTCGGCTCCTTGCCGTCGAGAAGGTCCAGCGCAGCGTCAACCAGAGCCTGACCCTGACCGAACGGGTCCTGGGCCACGGTGGCTTCCTGCTTGCCCTGCTCGATTAGTTCAAGCTCGATTGGGTCACCGTTGAAGCCGACGATGGTGGGCTTCTTCTTGGAGGTTTCCGATGCTCGGACCGCGCCCTGGACAGCGTTGCTGTTGAAACCAAAGATGGCTTCGACGTTTGGGTTGGCTGCAAAGATGTCCTGGCCGGCTTTGAAGGCCGCCTCGACGGTCTGGCCTGGAATTTCACTGACAAGCTTCAGGTTCGGGCACTTGGCGAGACCGTCCTTGAATCCCTTGCCGCGGGCCTCACCTGCTGCGTGTCCCGGGTCATCCCGAATGAACGCGATTTCATGCGGCTGGCCGTCATCGAACTTTTTGCAGAGGTACTCGGCTGCCTGGCCGCCGCCTTCTTCATTGTTGGACTGAACGAAGTAGTCGTAATCGCCCTTGGCTCCAATGTCACCGACGAGAACAGGAATCTTCGCTGCGTGGGCGGCTGAAATTGTCGCCGGCAGCGAGTCCGGCTGCACTGGGGTAATCAGCAAAGCAGAAATATTGCGTGAAATCAGCTGCGAGCTACCCGTCACCTGAATCTGCGCCGAGTCCTTGGAGTCAGAGATGACGACCTCCGCACCGCGCTCAGCTGCCCGCGCCTTGACACCCTTGGCGTAGGCGATGAAGTAGGGGTCAGTCTGGTCGTATACGGAGTAGCCCAGGATCAGCGGGTCCTTCTTGACGAAGGTGGTGCTGGAGCCGCCATTGGCTCCCGAGGTGCCGGAACCGGTCGTGTTTGCACCGCTGGCACAGCCAGCCACAGCGAAAAGACATGCAGCAGCTGCTGCTGCGACACCGAGTTGAGGCTTCATGTTGCTTCCTTGGGGTTGGGGTTTCGTCGCCTAAGCGATCGGGTTTGTTGTGACTGAGGTAACCATCTCAAGTCTCTGCCCCAAGGGAAAGTACTATTTCGCTCTACGTTGCATATACGGAATGTATAGGTCTGTATCAGCAGCGGTCACTGGCCGGGAGACAGGCGCTTCGCCCTGGGGGCTGTTATGTCGAAGGACGGTGCGCGGGGGCGGACGAGCGAATCCGCTTCAGCAGCCGGCTCAATGCGGGGCTCGCCTCTGCCCGCGCCGAAACGACAGCTACCGCTTGCAGCGGCGGAATGGGTTCGCGGATCTCGCGAACAACGAGATCAAACTTTCGAAGGCTCCGCCGCTGCGCGTCGGGAAGGATGGAACTGGCCTGCCCGGATGTAATCAGCGGGATGCTTGTCTGGATGGTGTCAGCGATTCGTGTGCGGCCAGTAATTACACCGAAGCGTCTCAGGGCCTCATCGACGATGTCGGGCAGGCTGGGAACAGCCGGTGTCCGCTGCGGCAGGATCATTGTCATCGCCTCGAAAACGCCAATGCCCACGGGGTCTGGAAGGTCTGTGCGGTCCGGCGGAAAAGCAGCAACCAGGGGGACATCTTCCCAACGGATAATGTGGAAGCGGTCCTGCCGCTCAGCGAACTGTTCTGCATCGGCAACCATAATGAAGGCGACATCAGCCTTGCGGTTGTGGATCATCTCGATAGCTGTCCAGGGCGGCGGATCGATGAGCCGGACGTCGACGTCGGGGTTCTCCACGCTGTGCTCCTTGAGGAGCTGCGGAATCCGGTACCACATGAGGGCCGGGACGCTGGCAACCGTGATGGCCCCCTCCCGCCCGGCACCGTAATTGGTCAGGTGATTGACGACCTCATCCACATCGCCAAGTATGCGTGAGCCGGCATTCAGCAGATACATGCCGGCGCTGGTCGGGCTCACCCCCCGGGCTGTCCTGATCAGGAGCTGAACGCCCAGCTCTGATTCAAGCTTGCTTATGGTCAGGCTTAGGGGCGGTTGCGACATGTGCAACTCGGCTGCGGCCGCTACAAAGGAACCCGCTTCGACGACGGCCTGAAAGTAACGCAGTTGGCGAAGGTCCATGACTTCAGAGCGTAGTCGAATTCCGGGCAGTGGACGGGGACAGTTCGTCGCTAACTTCTCCTGCCGCGGCGGTCGGCTATTCACAGCGCAGACATTCCGGACCCCGGGCGAGGTATATGCAATAGCTATAGGAGCGGAAGCAAAATAGTATTTTTTTCGCGGCCGGATCGGTGCCAGAGTGATTGCACGAACTGTTGGATGCGGAGGCTAACTGCAGCTGAAGAGTCTTCAGAGCAGTCTGCCCCTCACTAGAAAGAAGTGGTCGCCATTACCATGTCAGTCACCGATAACGCCCCTGCTGGGCTCTCAGGCAGCTCCGTCGTGCCGTCCGCGACGTCCGTCAAGACTGGAGCGACGGCATGACCGCCCCCGTGGCCGTGATCTCCGGCGGAGCCCGGGGCATCGGGGCGGCAACAGCAGAGAGGCTGACCAAAAATGGTTGGCAAGTTGCGCTGCTGGATCTGAATGCCGAGGGTGCTCAGGCTCAGGCCGATCAGCTCGGTCCGGACAACCTCGGCCTTGGCTGTGATGTCTCGGATCCCTCTGCCGTTCAGGAGGCAATCGACCAGGTGGGTGCCCACTTCGGCAGAATTGATGCAGTCATCCCCGCCGCGGGTAACATCGCTCGTGGTCCTGCGGAGAGCTTTGATCTGGGTGTCTGGCAAAAGCACCTCGACATCCACCTGACCGGTACGCTCCTGCTCGCGCAGGCCTGTCACGGGTATCTGGCGCAGTCAAAGGGCAGCATTGTCACTTTTGCCTCAGTGGCATCTACCTTCGGCCTGCCGGGCCGTGTGGCATACGGAACGGTCAAAACCGGCATGGTGGGATTGACTCGCACGCTGGCAGCGGAGTGGGGCCCGCAGGGCATCCGGGTCAACGCCGTAGCCCCAGGCTATGTCGACACGGAAATGGTCCGGTCGGGTTTCCGCAGCGGGACGATCAACGAGGATCTGGTCCTTTCACGTACGCCTCTGCGCCGTCTCGCCCAGCCCGATGACATTGCTGGTGTTATCGAATTCCTCATCTCCCCCGCAGCAAGCTTCATCACCGGCGTTCTGCTTCCTGTAGACGGCGGGCTCATCATTGATGGCCGCTTCGATGGAGCATCCGTCCCCGGCGTTTAACGATCGCCGCTCAAAGCTCTGCCCCATAAGCATCAGCCGTGCCGGCAAGTCCGGGGCAACTGCAAATTAGGCTCAGGAGAAGTTCAAAGATGAATGTAAGTATCGGTTGCAGCGGTATCACGTGGCGCAAGCGTGGACTCGGAGACGGGTTAGCGGATATTGCATCCGCTGGCTACTACGGCGCACCCATCAGCGGGGTGGAAAGCCGGGATGCGGCTGAAATTCACCGCTTATGGACAAGCCACGGCCTGGCTCCGGCCCCCGGCTATATTAATGGCGAATACTGGGATCGCGGTCAGCGGGATGACCAGCTGCACGCAGCACGGATCAACGCAAAGGTCTCCCGCGAACTCGATCTGACCGACATTTTCATCGCGGTCGGTGGTTTCGAGACAGTGACCCGCGCGGGAAGGACCCGCCGGCAGGCGGCCGCCAATGCGGGACAGCTGGACATGCTCACCGACGAACAGTTCCGCCAAATGACGCAGACCGTCGCTGAGGTGTGTGAGGTCTTTCTGGAGGAAGGTGTCCGGCCCTGCTTCCACACACATGTAGGAACATTTGTGGAAACGGAGGATGAAGTCGAACGGCTTCTTGAGGCAGTGGACCCTGAACTCCTTTTCGTTGGTCCTGACACCGGGCATCTGGCATGGGCCGGCATCGACGTGAACAACTTCTTCCGCCGCCACGCCCGCCGCATCACATCCGTGCATTTGAAGGACATTGACTTGGAAGTCCGCGAACGCGGGCGGGCAGAGGGCTGGGCCTACGCCGAGTTCGAAAAGGCCGCAATCTGGACAGAGGTCGGGGACGGAGACATCGATTTCCCGGGCATATTCCAGATTCTCGACGACGTGGGCTACAGCGGCTGGCTGACAGTGGAAACAGACGTGACGCAGCAGCCCACCCCATTCGAGAGCGCCCGCATCAGCCGGGAGTACCTGGCTGGTCTCGGATTCTAAGACGCTCTCGCAAATCTCATCAACAGGCGGCCGTCGAAACGGTTCGCCGAAAAAACGCGGCTCAGCAGCAGCATGCCCAACGAATTGTAAGGAGTAGAAATGCTTCCCGTTTGGAATCGTAATCCAGCATTCACTATTACCCGCGCCAGCCACGTCGTGCTTACCGCACGGGATCTGGATGCCAGCGCCCACTTTTACACCGACGTCATCGGTCTGGTCCTCACAGAACGGGACGAGAACACCCTGTACTTCCGAGGACTGGAAGAGGCAGCCCATCACAGCCTGGTCATTAAGCGTACGACCGGCGACGCCCAGGCCGAGCGCATCGGCCTTCGCGTTCAGGACGCATCCGACATCGACAAGGCCGCCAAATACCTGAATTCACGGGGCATTGTCACCACCGAGCCGGACGTCCCGTTCCAGGGCCGCACCCTGCACTTCACGGACCCGGTCGGCAACCTCATGGAATTGTGCTCATCCATGGACGTCGTCGACCGCCGCATGCAGGAGTTTCACACTTTCAGGAGCGGCCAACCCCAGCGGATTGATCACTACCAGCTGGT
The DNA here is from genome assembly GCF_044754165.1 of Arthrobacter sp. NPDC093139. Taxonomy (NCBI): domain Bacteria; kingdom Bacillati; phylum Actinomycetota; class Actinomycetes; order Micrococcales; family Micrococcaceae; genus Arthrobacter; species Arthrobacter sp. NPDC093139. The sequence goes on along the minus strand of NZ_JBIVOO010000015.1, from coordinate 1,959 downwards.
GACCCACGACGTCCAAACCGCAACGGACTTCTACTCCGACTTGGGATTCCGCCTTGCCGAATACACGGCCGCCGACGGGACAGAAGAGCTCTGGGGCAGCTGGCTCGAGGTTAAGGGAAACACCCACGACATCGTGTTTACCAACGGCACCGGCCCCCGTCTGCACCACTTCGCTTACACCGTCCCCGACGCGTCTTGCCTGATCCACGCAGCCGATGTGGCCGGAAGCCTCGGATTCGGGGATGAGATCGACCGCGGGCCCGGCAGGCATGGACTGAGCAACGCACTCTTCCTGTATCTCCGGGACCCCGATGGCCATCGGGTGGAACTGTTCAACACTCACTACCAGTTCATTGATCTTGAAACTGACCCCATCCGCTGGGACACCTCAGATCCACGCAGGGCGCAGCAGTGGGGCCTGCCCGCCTCCGAACGCTGGTGGTTTGAAGCCTCCGAGTTCCCCGGTCAGCCAGTTCAGAAGCCACGCCTGGAGGCTTCGCCTATCACCCTCGAAAGTTACCTCAGCGTCCACTAATGATCTAGGGGTCGAAAGTCCGCATATCTGCACGAGTGAAACAACGGCCGAGAACGTTTAGGTCTGGAAACGGGCTTGACCAATACGTCCAGCCCGCAAAGAGCTGTCCTGTTTCTGTCCACCCGTGTGCGCCACCACTTCCTCGCGGCACGACCTTCCACTTTCAAAGGAGCAGCCCATGGAGGCCACCGACCTGCGGCCCTCGAAAATCATCGCCGTCCATCTGAACTATCACAGCAGGAACGCGGAACGAGGAAAGGCTCCGGAGACGCCGTCCTATTTCCTCAAAGCGCCCTCGACGCTAAACCATACGGGGCAGGATGTGCTGAGGACGCCCGGCTGCCAGTTGCTTGCCATGGAAGCCGAAGTCGCCTTGATCATTGGGGACGATTGCCGCAATGCAGCTATCGGCGATGCGTGGAACTATGTCGGCTGGGTCACCGCTGCCAACGACTTTGGCGTATACGACCTCCGCTACGCCGACCCGGGTTCGAATGTTCACTCAAAAAGCTTCGACACATTCACGCCGATAGGTGCGCGGCTCATGAAAGCAGACGATCTGGACCCGGCGGGCTTTCACCTACGGGGCTGGATCAATGGAAAGCTCGTACAGGACGCCGCAATGTCAGAGGACCTTGTGTTCAGCTTCCCCTACCTCGTAGCCGATCTGTCCCGCGTGATGACACTGAACCGTGGAGACATCATTCTGACTGGTACCCCCCGCGGCTCCACCGTGGTGGAACCCGGCGATTTCGTGGAAGTTGAGGTCAGCCACAGCAGCGGCGCTTCCTCGAATCGCTTGGGCAACAAAATCGTCGCTCTCCCCGGAGACCTTGCAGAGACCGGGGCGCAGCCACGCATCAACCAGGAAACACTCGCCGCAGCATATGGGTCAGCTGTCCAGTCGAGAAGACAATGAACGATTTCGTACGTGATGAGGAGAAGGTTTTGGAGCAGGTCAACGACGACACCCTGGCTGCAGCACGCAAGGTGATCGCGGTGCACATCAACTACCCCAGCCGGGCAGCCCAGCGCGGCCGGACGCCGGCGCAGCCCTCGTACTTCCTGAAGCCGTCGTCGTCGCTGTCCCTGACCGGCACTCCCGTCGAACGCCCGGCAGGCTGCGAACTGCTCGGCTTTGAGGGCGAGATCGCCCTGGTCATGGGCAAGGCGGCCCGCCGCGTCCAGGTCGAGGACGCCTGGGGCCACGTCGCCGCGGTCACGGCCAGCAACGACCTCGGCGTGTACGACCTCCGCTACGCGGACAAGGGCTCCAACCTCCGATCCAAGGGCGGCGACGGCTTCACACCGATAGGCCCGGCACTGATTCCGGCAGACGCCGTCGACCCCGCCAGCCTGCGCATCCGCACCTGGCACAACGGCGAACTCGTCCAGGACGACACCACGGCAGACCTGCTCTTCCC
>NZ_JBIVOO010000014.1:0-106242 GCF_044754165.1 Arthrobacter sp. NPDC093139 | reverse complement strand
CCGGTGTAGCGTTTCGGTTCCGGCGTGCCGGGGACGAGGTTGATCGGCGGGTGGGTAATCCGCGCTCGGGGAGCAAACTCTGATTGCGTCAGCGGCGACTCAATCCGGCCTGTGTGCCGCCTCACATTCATGCATGTATCCGAGTTTGCACATTTGAGTCCCGGTTGTGAAATGCTTTTTTCAAAGAAAACTATGCATAACGGTTATGAGACTCATCGCATTTTGAGGCTGTAACCGGGTAGCGCCGGATAGAGGTCATCTGGTGAGCCTCCTGTTTAAGACCCTCGGATGTAGGGGCCCCTTCTCAAGCAGTGCGTTTCTGCGTAACTTAGGTGACCTTCGTCATGCAGTCAGGACTACGGTGGGTGGCGAAGATATGATCGAAGAATGACAAATCCTGGTATATCCAAGCACGTGCCTCTTTCTGAAGTGAAGCGTGTCCGCGTCGGGCATTTGCAAGAGGCGAAGAGGAATGGCGAGCGGTTTGTGATGCTGACGGCCTACGAGCAATACTCGGCGGAGATTTTCGATGAGGCGGGCATTGATGTCCTTCTCGTAGGGGACTCAGCATCCAATAACGTCTTTGGCTATCAGAATATGATTCCAGTGACTTTGGATCAGCTGCTACCGCTTTGTGCTGCCGTTACACGATCGGTGACGAGGGCGATGGTAGTCGCCGACCTGCCATTCGGTAGCTTTGAGGTTTCTCCCACACAAGCCGTGGAGTCTTCTATCAGGCTAATGAAAGAAGGTATGGCTCACGCGGTCAAGATCGAAAGCACGAAAGACTTTGCTCCTCACGTCGCCGCAATAACTCGCGCGGGAATTCCGGTGATGGCCCACATTGGCTTCACCGCCCAACGAGAGCATTTACTGGGCGGATACCGCGTTCAGGGCAGAGGCTCGGATGGCAAGCGGATCGTTGATGACGCTCTGGCTCTGGAAGAAGCGGGAGCGTTCTGCCTGCTCATGGAAATGATTCCAGCCGAAGTTGCAGCGGAGATAGAACGTACCGTAAGTATCCCGACTATAGGTATCGGAGCCGGAAGCTCGACAACAGGACAGGTTCTGGTTTGGCAAGATATGGCGGGCCTGCGCGGAGGGAAACCGTTTAAGTTTGTGAAACAGTATGCAGACATCAGAGGCACACTGTCCAGCGCGGCTGAAGCCTTTGCGACCGAAGTTCGTGAAGGTAAATTTCCGACCATTGACCACGAGTTCTGAACACATCTGTAACGCGGTGAGACGCGGAAAGGAAAACTTGGCGGTTTCTAACGAACAGTCGCAACACCTGAGGGAAAGTGGTGTTGATTAAGACGCACGGCGCGTCATGAACGAAATCTGGCGACTCCAGAGCTGATTGGAAAGGGTGCACGATATGTGGCCCTTCGCATTTGACCTGCATCCACGCGCGGCCAAGACCGACGCCCGAGACGCCTACATCATTGCTGGAGCCCCATGCCGCGCACCCTGCGCTCAATCGCGGTAGCCGACGAGCAGGCCGCGGAACTGTCGATGCTCTGCGGCTTCGACGATGACCTGGCCAACCAGGCCACGGCCGCCTCCAACCGGAGCCGCGGGCTCCTCACCCAGATCCATCCCCGCCTTGGAACGGGCCATCGGACCACACCCTTGGACCCACGCGTGATGGCCGGGCTGCTGCAAAAATACGCGCCGGAGGTGCGGTGCCGGCCCCGGCAGAACCGGGTCGCCGCGTTCATGGCCAACCCCGCCCCGCGGGTCGGAACGCGCTGGGCGGAAGTAATCTTCACCGCCCCGTCCGAGCAGACCGTGGTCGTGCCCGGCACCGGCCGTCGTGCTGCCCCAGCCGATGGCGCAGCTTGCCCAGCTGCGCGCCTCCCAAACCCAGTTCCTGGCCCAGGTAAAGAAAATCGTGGAAACGCACCCTCTTCACCAACTCCTGACGTCCCTGCCGGCGGTCGGCGTCAGGACCGCAGTAGATCATTCTTCGGCACCTGTTCCGCTTGAAAAAACATAGGGACACCCCGCAGCCGAACACCTCGTCCTGGGGTAACCAACCCGCGCATAACAGCATGACGGTGCCTCCCGTCGATCACGACGCGCCAGCCAATCGGGAAATGCAGGGAACGGACACTAAAGAGCGGTCCAGGACAAACCAGCCCTGGACCGCTCACCCTTGCCCTCTGGACACACCCACATATCAGGTGTACTGCCGCGAGGTGGGGCAGCTTGTTCGTTATTTCGACGGTTCTCGAACATAGGCGCCCTCTACCAGGGAGGCGCCGACGGGAGCAGCAGGTGCGCGCAGCGTTGCAATTGTTGCCACGATCGCTACGAGACTGATGTATCCGACGAGCAACCACGGCGAACCGCCGGCTGCAGTCACCAGAACTCCAGCCAGGAGGGGGAGAGGACCACCGAAGACCGACCCCGCTACCTGGTAGCCCAAGGACATTCCGCTGAGGCGAACCGCCGGAGGGAACAAAGTTGAATAGAACGATGTCTGGGCGCCGTAGCCCATGCCGTTCACGGCCGGCCAGATGACTGCTACGCCGATCAGTAGTCCGGCAAAATGCCCGGTGTCGATGAGAAGAAAAGCAGGAAAATATGCAAATATCGCAGCCACAGTCGCGGCCAGATAGACATTCCGAGAACCGTACTTATCGGAAAGTAAACCGCCCAAAGTAACAAACCCCAGGTAAACAAGCGCGGCGACTGCGACAGCGATCAGCACCTCCGTGCGAGCGAACAGGCCGTCTTTCGTCGCGTACGTCAGAATGTAAGTTGACATAGTGAAGAAGCCCACGTTGATAATTGCGGTGGTGAAAAAGACAATGGCGACAGACTTGCCGTGGAATTTCAAAGCGTTGAGGGCGGGGAAACGTACTATTTTGCCTGCCTCCACCGTCTGCTTGAACTCTTTAGTCTCAGGCAGGTTACGCCTGAGGTACTGGCCGACCGCAATGAAAACTATGGTTAAAAGGAATGGAATTCTCCAGCCCCAGGCCAGCAGTTGCTCTTCGGGCAGAAAATAAAAGAAGAGAGAGACAACGGTTGAAAGGAACAAGCCGATGGGCACACCCATTTGAGGAAAAGCTCCGAAAATCCCGCGTTTTCCTGTTGGTGCGCTTTCCACCCCTGTAACGGCAGCTGCGCCCCATTCCCCGCCACAAGCAAAGCCTTGTAGCAGTCGCAAGAACACCAAAATAATGGGCGCCGCGACTCCTATCGTGTTGTAGTCGGGCAGCAAGCCCATTGCCACGGTGGCACTTCCCATCAAGATCAAAGTTGCAAACATGATCTTTTTCCGACCGAAGCGGTCACCCAAGTGTGAAAATATTATCCCACCGAACGGCCTTGCGACAAAGGCCGTGGCGAATGTGGCTAAGGAGAGGAGCGTACCTACCGTCGGGTCCACTTGGGGGAAGAAGATCTTGTTGAAGACCAACGCTGCTGCTATTCCGAAAATGTAGAAGTCATACCATTCAATGGTGGCACCTATCATGGTGCCAAAAGCGACAGTGCGTCCCCTATTCGGTATTTCCGCTTCATTTTTTTCAGTAATCACAAATTCTCCTCTTTGGGCTGATGAGGGTTTTTTTCCTCACAGAATCGGATGGCCGGCCAGAAAGACTGATCGTCGCTTTTGAAGTCCTTGGTTATCCGGTAGTTAGTTTTCTCCTCGGAGTGAGGAGGTTTTACCGGTGGTTGACCGCTGTAGTAGCGGCACCACGGTCGTTAGAGCCGAGGGAAGCACGGTATGCCGGAGTGCGTAGAAGTGGCCGGAGAGTGATCACATCTGCTTGGCAGTATTCAGGGGTGGTCTCGTGCAGCTTGATGAAGCCACCACCGAAGACCTCGGCACGCCCAGACAGTCGGTACCTAAAGTCGTCTGGATGACCCGGATCGACGGGAAGAAGTCGGGGGAAGGCTGTTTTGGATACAAAATCCAATGTAGGTCGTGGTGCACATCACGTCAAGCTCTCGCATTGACTCATCAAGTGTGGGCGCGTAGCTGATTCGCTTGAAGGCTGACCTGAACCGACGTGCAGGGTCTATGCACTTGCCTTGCTCATCCACCGAATTCGGTGAGGTACGTTCGGCGAGCTTGGCCGCCTGCCGCTGCTAGCTATCAGGAGCTCGATGAGCCACCGAGCAGCACATATCCGGGTTGGGCATATCGCGGTCCAGGTTTAGGGGACCGGCAGAAGGAAGGTCAGTCGTCCTCGCAAACAGCTTCGGGCTATACCCAGCTTTTACGGGCTCTTCGTGGTTGGTGATGATCGGGTTCCGTGTCTTGAAAGCTGAAGGGCTAGTAGCCCTGCTTGATGTATGTTCTTCGAGCCTTGATCGAGCCTGCTTCCCGCGCCACGATGCTGCCACCGCCATTTCACCCTGCCCGATCAGCGCGTCACTGGGACTGACGCCCTCGCGTTCGCGCAGCGCCGGGTCTTCGTCAAAGCTATCGCTGAGCCTGGCTGCCCTTCCTATGGCGTGATCAGCCCCCGCGTGTATTCACGCCCGCCCCGACAGCTGGCCCTCGGACCGGGCAAGGAACAGGCTCAGCACCGTCTTCGTCACCGACGACGCCGCCGGGAAGCTGCGGGCCGCGTGGCTGGTCAAAGAACAGCTCCGGGCGCCGCTCTCCACCGGGCCTCTCGCCGATGCAGCTGCTGAGAAAGAACCACGCGAGCTCGCTCATGCGCTTTGTTTCTACCCCGGGAGGTCTGTGCGAGAGGTTAGCTGCCATCCGGTCATAACCGCTATGCATAGTTTTCGTTTGAAAAAGTCATTTCACAGGCTGTGCATACATGCGCAAACTGGATACATGTGGTTTACAACTACCACCGCGCAATTCTGGAGGGAAGGTAGACAATGTCAGGAGCATTGGACGGTCTTCGAGTCATCGAAGCCGCATCGTTAGTAGCTGGTCCCATGATCGGCACGTACTTCGCCGAGTACGGGGCGGATGTCATTAAGGTCGAGGATCCCACCAGGGGAGACGAGATCCGGTACTGGGGGGCGAAGAAGGATGATCACAGCCTGATGGCGAAGACTCTGGGCCGGAACAAGCGTTTCGCCTCCCTCAATCTTCGCGAAGCCGAAGGCCAGCGGTTGTTTCGAGAGCTCTGCAAGGACGCTGATGTCGTCATCCAAAACACCCGCCCGGAAACGCTGAAGCGGTGGGGTTTGAGCTATGAGGATCTGAAGGCTGTGAATGATCAGATTGTCGTCGTTCATGTAACTGGTTTCGGAGCCGGGGGCCCCAAGAGCAACGATCCCGGATTCGGAACGCTGGGCGAGGCGATGAGCGGATTCGCGCAGCTGACTGGTGAGCAGGATTCTCCTCCCCAGCTGCCGCGCTTCATGCTGGCCGACTATGTCGCCGCCACACACGGAGCTTTCGCTGCGATGATGGGTCTGCGCCATCGGGATCGGACGGGCAAGGGGCAGCTGATCGATCTGAGCCTGGTCGAACCCCTGTCACGCTATATCGAGATGTCGACGCTGATTTTTGACCAACTGGGTGTCAATTCGGTTCGCAACGGGAATCAGTGGGAGCACAGCGTACCAAGAAATGTCTACAGATCCGCCGACCACCGCTGGGTCGCCGTTTCGGCAAGCGCGCAGTCGATCGCCCACCGCGTCTTCGATGCAATCGGCCGGCCTGATCTGAAGACCAACCCCGACTTCGCCGATCCCGCTAATAGAATTCGAAATCGAAACCAGGTCGACGCGCTTGTTCAGGAATGGGCTTCCCAACGCAGTCTCGACGAGATCATGAATTCCTTCGAGCACCATCAGGTCGCCGCGGCTCCTGTCTATGACGCGGAGACCCTGCTAAGCGATGAACACTTCAGCCAGCGTGCAATGTTCGTTTCTATCCAGGATCCCGATCTTGGCGCCGTCAAGGTGCAGGCTCCAGTGGCACGAATGAGCGAATCGCCCGGCTCCGTCAAATTCCTCGGCAAATCGATAGGTGCAGACAACGAAGCAGTCTTCCTGGAGGAACTTCTTCAAAGCGACATGGCAGAGTATTTGAGGCTCAAGTCGCAGAACATCATCTGACTCGCCCGCCGCCGCCGCTCGAGCAGTCTCCATCATGGAGCATCAGCGGCTCCACCTCCTCGTTAACACCGGCGTTATATCCGGAGAACACTTCTGGAGGTATTAGTAATCGCTCTGATCACTTGCTTTGCGACATTTATTCTCGCAATCACTATGGTATCGCCGAATATCAGCGACGCCATCATCATCATCTATTGACTGAACTTGCAATTCGTTCCATGCCTCAACCATGAGAGCCACTGCGCAAGTCACCATTTGAAAGAGGACAGTAAATGACCGGATACAAGTCCGCATTTCGACCAGGTCTCTTTGAAGACCAGACCATCATTGTCACCGGAGGCGGCAGCGGGATCGGCAGATGCGTCGCTCACGAGTTGAGCTCCCTCGGGGCGCACGTAGTACTCGTCGGCCGCAAACAGGAGAAGCTTGACTCTGTGCTCGCTGAGATTGAAGAGGACGGCGGCTCCGCATCTGCTTACTCAGGTGACATCCGCGAAGAGGCGCGCGTGATTGAGATCATCGAGGCAGTACTCTCCGAAAACGGGCAGATCAACGGGCTTGTCAATAACGCCGGTGGCCAGTATCGGGCTGCACTGAACACCATTAAGACCAAGGGTTTCGAAGCTGTTATGCGCAGCAACGTGGTGGGCGGCTTCATCATGATGCGCGAGGTCTACAACCGCTACATGGAAAAAGACGGCGGAGCAATCGTGAACGTCATCGCCGACATGTGGAATGGCTGGCCAATGTATGGTCATTCAGGAGCTGCACGGGCAGCGATGTGGAACCTGACTGAAACTGCCGCCGCTGAATGGGGACATGCCGGAGTACGCGTCAACGCAGTGGCACCGAGAACAATCGCCTCGTCCGGCCTAGATACCTACGACGCCCAGGACAATGCCTGGTTCCAACGAGACCTGCGCAAGGAAGTTCCGCTGCAGCGCTGGGGTAACGAGTCGGAGGCGTCTGCTGCGATCACGTATCTGCTCTCCCCTGCTTCGGCGTTCACTTCAGGGTCGGTAATCAGGGTCGATGGTGCCGCGCCGAATGGTGCCCGGGCCTGGGTGGAACCCGAAGTGGCACGCAACAACAAACCTTTCGAAGCCTTCCACCGAGCAGTTACGCCCAAGATCCTCGGCGGGGTATAGGTCCGATACGACAGCAGTGGTGAAAAAAGACACTGATGACTCAATATGAATTCAGTCCGTTTACCTGACTTAAGGCTGCTTTTTGGGGAAGTCATTTTCCATCCGTGCCCTTAAACCAGGACACCATTGACAGATGAGCCGCGATTTACCCGACGAAGGTCCCGGAACCGGGTTTGGTTCCGGGACCTTCGTCATTTGGGGGCCGGGCGTGGCTTCCCGCTGATGTAGATGTCGGTGTGTTGGCTGGCGCATACTGCTGGTAACCTTCATATTCGGTTTGAAACTATTCGGCGTCGAGCCTCGCGACCAACTTCCCCTCGACACGAGCTTTAGTGGGCAGGCATTCAGCAATAATCGATGAGAAGCGGCCGCTTACTTCTGTTCGCGCCGTCGTCTTTTCCGCTCTGTCAAAGCAGAGCTCCCAGGGCTACGAGAAGCACGACAGGCATGGCGACCATCAGCGGTCTGAGAAGCTCTGGAAAGGTAGCGGCAAGTATTGCCAAACCAAAAGGAGCCACCGCTGGCAAAATGAAGGCAGCTCCCAGCTTCATATCGATGCATTCTGACCAGCCCCGGGACTTTCCCTTCCCATCTGTGCTGATGCCAAGCCGTGCGACTTTCAGCAGGATGCGCCGAACCACGTGGACTGAGGTGGCTTGGCCTTGGACAACGCTCCCGTCCTAGGTTTCAGCCATTATCTGCCGGTTTGATTTCTGGATAGCGGGCGATTGAGGCGCCGCTGGTGAAAGATTTGGGTGTGAGGAATGGATTCGTGCTAAACGTGGAGGACTGCCCCTGGGCCGGTTTGGGCAGCCTGAGGAGGTGGCCCCAGCAACGGTGCTGCCTGCAAGCTCTCCGGAGGAAACCTTTATGTCGGGCAGACGTTAGGCCCGGAGTCAGCGACGTCATGCCTTGACGAGATAACCCGCGGCCCTGGGGCACTGACGGATTAGCAGTGGTCCCTACATCACTCGCCCCGACTCGGCACAAACGAAAACGCGAAAGGCTAGCACCTTGGGATGCATATCCGACTTGGAGTCCCTGACATGAATGACATGCGCGCCCACAGGCAGGTGTTGCGGTGGATAGAAGACCGGTTCTCGAACGGACAGATAGAGGTCGGTGATCGGCTGCCTGCCGAGCGTGCGCTGGCTGAGCAGCTTAAAGTATCCCGCACGTCCGTCCGGGAAGCGGTAAGGATTTTAGAATCGATGGGAGTCGTCCGGGCTGGAGTTGGCTCCGGGCCCGACGCTGGCACCGTGGTTACAGCCGATCCCACTGCAGCACTGACTTCTGTGCTCCGGCTCCACGTCGCGACATCCCACCTGCCGGTGGTCAGCATCGTAGACACTAGGGTGCTTCTGGAAACCTGGGCCGCCGGCAACGCGAAAAAGGAATCGCCGGCACTAAGAGAAGCCGAAGCTTTGCTGGAGGAGATGCAGACGGTTGGGGAGGCGGCTGCCTTCCTTGAACTGGACGTCCGCTTTCACCTGGCCTTGGTCAGATCTGCTGAAAACCTCGTGGTGGACGTTCTGATGGCGTCCCTTTGCGGATCCATCCGAGACTACACAACGCTTGTTGCGACGAAGCTCAGCGACTGGGAGAGTGTACGGGTCCGGCTGCAGGCCGAGCACCAGAGGATTCTCTCGGCATTGCAGGAGGGCCGCCGTGACCAGGCCTCCGAGCTGGTGGCGGAACACATCGAGAGCTACTACACCTAGGATTCCAACGAAATAACGGCTGCCGGCCAAGTGAGGCCGACAGCCGCCGGATACGCCATGCAGCCCCGTAGCGATCGGCGTTCATCCTCGTATCAGGGATGGGGAGCAGGTCCGCGGCCGGGGCCCTAAATGCTTGCTTCCCATGCGTAGTCAACCCATACGTCGACATGGTCGCCGCGCATGAAGAGCTTGCGAGTCAGCGCACCACCGGAGCTGAGCCAGAGGATGTTATCATCGGCAGTAACGGCATCAATGACTCCTTGGTCTATAAGAACACCCATGTTCCTGATCTGTACCCACCTGCCAACAAGCGGCTTCCAGTCGTCATGGCGGTGGTAGGCCAACTTTTGTTCCCTCCTGATTCATGTCCCCGACGCCGCGCCCGGCCCTCGGGGTGCACCGTTGCGAGTTTCAGCATGCCGGCGCCGGGGCACTCCTGTCCGACCTCCTCTTATGAGGGAGGCCAGGTTGATTAGCTGATGGGTGCCAGTGAACTGGTAGCGGTCTGCACACCCTTGCAATTCAGCACGTTCGCGCCGCCCGAGGCCAAGCCCTCTTCCGATGCAACGACGCTAAGCGTCTGGACGCCCACCATCGGCGCAAGCAGCCGATAAGCGAAGGTCTTACCCGTCAGGCCGATGCCGGAGCGCCTCAAGAGTTCACCCATCATGAGCGCTTGCAGGGGCCCGTGCACGACCAGCCCGTCATAGCCTTCGTGACCTGCATAGTGGTGGTCATAGTGAATGCGATGGGCGTTGTATGTCAGGGCCGAGAACCTGAACAGCAGTGCCTCGTCGACCTTTAGGTCCAAGCGGGCCTCGCGCTCGGGAATCTCTCCTGGCATCGGTTCTGGCTGCGTCCCGGAAAGCTGGCCACGGTAGACAATGTCATTGTCTTCGATGATCCGTACTTCACCCTTTTGAGTGACCTCGTTGCGGACAGTAACGAAGGTGAGCGGACCCGTTTTGCCCTGCTTCGTCGTTGTCCTCAGGACCTGGGTTAGGCGCGTCGCCTCCTCGCCGAAGCACAGATTGCCGTAGGTCGTAACGCGTCCCCCGGCAAACATCCGCCTTTGCCCAGATGCCGGCGGAGCCGGTACACCGGACGTGGGGTGGCCGTCGGGTCCCAAATCATTATGCGGTCGCCGCGCCAGAAGGTAGACCCAGTTCCAGAGGGGCGGGAGGGTATGGTCTGGTATCTCGGCACCGATGAGGTTGGCTAGTGCGATGGCCGGCTGAGGGGTAAGCAGCTCCGTTATGCGTTCCTGTTCCATTCTGCTCATCCGGCTCTCACAATGATTCGTTCAGCCCTGGCGATGACCGGCGCGTCAACCATTTGACCGTCGACGCGGACCGCTCCTCCAGTGCTCGCTGCCAGAACCCGCTGTGCCCATGCGACCTCTGTCGAGCTGGGGCTCATGGCTTCGTTCACCGCCGGCACCTGTCGCGGGTGAATGCAGAGTTTCCCCGTGAACCCCAATGACCTTGCCTGGATGGCGGCATGGCTGGCTGCGTCTGCGTCGTCCAGGTCAGTGGTGACGCTGTCTATGGGCCCGGCTACTCCGGCATAGCGGGAGGCCAGAACCAGTGCCGATCGAGCGTAAGCCATTGCTTCGGGCTCAGGGGATGCATCAATGTCGAAAGCGAAGTCAAGGTGTCCAAATGCTAGCCGCACTACTCCCGGCGCAGAAGCCAAGTCGGCGGCGTGGAGGATTCCTGCCGCCGTTTCAACCTGTGGGATCAGGGCGACGCGGGGACCTAGTCGACGATGAAGGTCATCCAACACAGTGGCATCGCTCGCCATCGGTAGGATTACGGCCTGCAGCCGGGGGAGGTCCGTCAGAGCGTAAATGTCATCCTGATAGTGGTCACTGGTGACGTCGTTAACCCGAACTGCAGCGGCGTGGTCGATACCTTCCGAAAGCCAATTTACCGCGTTGGTGCGTGCATCTGCTTTGTCCTCGGGGGCAACGGCATCACCGAGATCGAGAATGACAATGTCGGTTCCGCTTTCTGCGGCTTTGGGAAAGCGGTCTGGTCGTGTCGCGGGGACAAAGAGCCAGGAGCGGGCCGACTCGGCGTTGAACGTTTTGGTGCTACTCATGCTGCCTCCGATCGTAGGCTCAAGTCAGCGAGCCTTTCTTCTGTAAGTTCCGGACCTTTTACTTCGCCCGATGGGGCTTAGCGGGTCAGCGGAGCGGGCTCCTGTGCCCCTCCCGACCAGTTCTTGTCAGGCTGCGCAACCGGGCGTGCTGGCTGCTCTCCTCCCCTGGCGGCGAGGTAGTTCTCCTTCGGCACCATGACCTTGCGCCGGAATATGCAGACCACCTTGCCGTCCTGGTTGTAGCCGATCGTTTCGACATGGACGACGCCTCGATCGTCCTTGCTCTTCGACTCCCATTTGCCCAGCACCGTCGTCTCCCCATAGAGGGTGTCTCCGTGGAAGGTTGGTGCAACGTGCCGTAACGACTCGATTTCAAGATTGGCAATGGCTTTGCCAGAAATGTCCGGAACGGACATACCCAGCAGCAACGAGTACACGTAGTTACCGACAACAACGTTTTGCCCGAAGTCGCTGGTCTCCTGTGCGTAATGTGAGTTGATGTGCAGGGGGTGGTGGTTCATGGTGAGCAGACAGAACAGGTGGTCGTCATACTCTGTAACCGTCTTCCCGGGCCAGTGCGCGTAGGTCTCCCCTACGGTGAACTCCTCAAAGCTACGGCCGAACTGCATGTGCTCTCCTATCCTTAGATGCTGATACTCCGCTTCCATATGCGGGGCGGGGGTCGAGGCCTTTGCCCGGCCAACTTCCCCGCTACTGGCCGGGGGTCGGCTGGTCTCCATCGCGTGAGCGACGCCGAGCAGGGTGCTCTCGTCCATAGGTAATGCGCCAAGCTGGATTCCGACGCCAGCCCCCAAAGTGTCGAAACCCATAAGGTCTTTCACTGCGAAAGTCCGTCCACCCAAGGGCAACTCCTCCCCGCGGTCCAGACGCTTCTCTAGGTCTGAAGCAGCAAAGTTAGCCTGGTCCGCCAGTACGGCGGTGAAGGCGTTAAGCCCTTTCAACTCCGCGGCCACGGCGATGGCCTGTTCCACCTTGTCTCTCAACGGTTCCCGGGCCCTTCCGCCAGCGCCAAGACCGGTGGCAGGCCGTGGCGCTACAAGGGGCGAGGGCGCGGCTGCTGGCGAGATGGCGGCGGTTACTGGTTCACCGCCTTGAGGATATTCTCCGCGCGGTAAACGATGGGGTAGTCGACGAGCCTGCCGTCCACCATGAGCGCTGCGACTCCCTGGTCTTCGACTTCGGCAAAGGCGCGAACGATGTTCTCGGCCTGCACGATCTCCTGGGGGGACGGTGCGAATCCTTCGTGTGCCAGTTTGACTTGGGTTGGGTGGATAAGCATCTTGCCCCGGTAACCCAGAGTCCGTGCCTGACGGCACTGGGCAAGGAACGCGTCGGGACTCTTGATTCCTAGGAAGGGCCCGTCCAGGGGAGGGGTAATGCCTGCAGCCCGGCTGGAATTGACCAGCGAGCTACGAGCGTACAGCAGTTCATGGGCATCAGGAGTGTGATCGATGAGATGGATTCCGACGTCAAGCATGTAATCGACAAAGCCGAAGATGCCGGCCTCTACACGTGGAGATGCGCTGAAGATGTCAACGGCGCGGTGGACGCCGAGGGCGGTTTCAATGAGGGGCAGAATCTTGATGCTGCCTTTGGCTATGCCCGCCTGTGCTTCGGCTTTGTTGAGCGCGTCGTCGACGGCGGCAACGGATTCTGCATCATCGGTCTTGGGCAACACGATGCCCTTAAGGTTAGGGTGCACCACAGCTGCCACGTCATCGAGGGTGCGTCCGGTGCCCATGCTGTTTACTCGGACGTACACGTTGTTCGCTGCAAACAGTTCAGAGGAAACCAGTTCGAAGGCGAGGTCACGGGCGTAGGTCTTCTGGTCGTCGCTGACCGCATCTTCAAGGTCGATGGCCGCAGCGTCGGCACCATAGTTGGGGATCTTACGAACCTTCGCCGGTTCGGTAGCCGGGCAGAAGAGAAGGGACCGGAGAACAGTCATAGTACGGCCTTTCTAGTGGCCGCAGTAATTTACGGCCTTTGTGAGAGTTGGTCGGCCAGCCCGTAGCGCTCACAGATGGCGCGCAGGGGCCCGGCCGGTTCGTAGTCAGGTGCGAGGGTGTAAATCTGATCGGTGATGGAGGCCAGGATGTGCCCGGCGACTGCGTGCTCGGTTGCCTCAGCGTCGCGTGCCAGCCACAGCCTCGTGATTTCCTTATGTTCGTCGGACGAGAGCAGTACGTGCTGCTCGTCCCGCCAGTAATTGAACCGGTATCGTGAGAACTTTTCCCAGACGCTTACCGTTAGCTTCGTCAGCTCCGTGACAGGCCACTCGGGCCCGGCGCCGTAAATCTCCAGGTGGTAGTCGGTGTTCAGCTCCTGGAAATCAGCCAGTGGAAGGTAGACGTCCTTTGAGTGCCACTCCTGCACCAACCATTGAAGCCTGACGGCGGCTTTCTCATCGTGGGTTGCAGCAGCGATCCTCGCCGCCGTCGGCTCCAATGCAAGGCGCGCCGTGCCAAGAGCCGCTACTTCTTCCACCGAAATACCCGCAATAACAATGCCCTGTCGGGGGTGGCTTTCGAACCAGCCCTCCGCCTGGAGCCTCCTGAGCGCTTCCCGAAGAGGTGTCCGACTGACGCCCAACCGGTTGGCAACGTCCTCCTGACGGATGCGGCTGCCTGGTTTGAGCTGTCCGGTCATCACCTCGAGACGCAGTGCGTCGGCGATGCGGTCTACCAGAGTTCTAGTGTCAAGGCTGCTCACTCCTTCAGTATAGTTGTATAGTGGGTTTTGGATCCAATATCCAAAATCGGGTTTTGGATCCAATATCCGAAATAAGGATACGTGAGGGCCGCCCACATCTGCAAGGCCCGAAAAAAGGCAGGGTTTTTCCGGCACGAGCGCCGGAAACCTAAACGTTGGAAGGTGAAAAATGGTCACGGAGATTCCGGATGGCGCGAACAAGGGCCGTCCTAAAGTAGCTGCACCCACGACTGTAGAAACCGGCCCTCTGGCAGGGGTTGAGATAACTGAATTTTCCGCGTTCGTTGCTGCACCGCTTGCAGGAATGACGCTTGCCCAACTTGGTGCCAACGTCACACGGATCGACCCCATAGGCGGCGGACCCGATCAATTCCGCATGCCGGTGGACTCAAGCGGACGGAGCCTTTACTGGGCGGGGCTGAACAAGGCTAAACGCAGTGTCGAACTCGATCTGAAAGATCAGACGGACCAGCAAGCTGCCGCCGCCTTGATCAAAAAGTCGGGCATCGTCCTCACAAACCTCCCTGATCGAGGGTGGTTGGCCTGGTCCAACCTCAAAAAGCTGCGGGATGACCTGATCTGCGTCCGCCTGATTGGACAGCCTGACGGGTCTCCAGCAGTTGACTTCACGGTGAACCCCTCGAGCGGATTCCCGAGCGCCACGGGACCCTCCCTGGAGCCGGTCAACCACGTTCTTCCGGCATGGGATGTCGCCGCCGGACTATATCTGGCTACTGGCCTATTGGCGGCCCTACGTAATCGCGAACTCACGGGCGAAGGGCAGGAGGTCCGCCTATCCCTGACAGACGTGATGCTGGCAACAGTGTCAAACCTCGGTTACGTGGCGGATGTCCAGGTCAATGGCCACTCACGGCCCCCATTGGGTAACGAAATCTACGGAACCTTCGGAAGGGACTTTGCGACGCTAGACGATCGCAGGGTGATGATCGCAGCGCTCACTGACCGTCAATGGAAAGCGCTCACTACAGCAACCGGGCTGGGACCCGAACTGACGGTTGCAGGGCAGGCCATGGGCGAAGACGTCGCCAACGACCGTGGAAGATGGGGCGCTCGTCGCGCCCTCGCTGCGGTTCTTGAGCCCTGGTTTGCCGCCAGGTCTCTAGATGACGTCGTTCAGCGGCTCCGCGAAACAGGGGTTCTGTTCGGCATCTACCAGGACTTTGCGCAGCTAGTGGCCGAGGACCCCTGGTGCTCGGAAAGCAACCCCATGTTCGCCCAGGTACAGCACCCGGGCACCGGCACCTATTTGACTCCCGCTTCGCCGCTCGTGTTTTCGCGCAGCACACTGCCTCGCCCCTTGCCCGCACCCTCTTTGGGGCAGGACACCAAGGACGTACGCAAGCATGTGCTGGAGCCGGGAATCAAGGACAAGGTGCTGCCATCCCCGCCAGGGCATTGACATGTCCTCCAATGCAGGTGCCGGGAACGGTGGCTGTGGAAGGGTCCGGGGGAGAGGATAAACCGGTCACGGCCGGTACCACAGACTAAATTCTGGCTAATTCAGGCAGATCATCTGTCTCTTGGCCCTACAGTGCCGCGTGCAGGGTGCGTCGGCATGTGGTGCGGTGAGCGGATTCATAGAGCGCGAGAAGAAATCCAGTCCGCCGTTCGGGCCTGAACCCCATGATGGACCACAGGGCGAATGCGTCGTCATGGAGGATAAGTACTCGCTGCATCCCGGGCCACGGTTCGTATCAACCCCCGTACACCTCTATTTAGAAGGACTGTGCCGTGCCTATGTCTAACGACCAAAGCAGGACCGACGTACCTTGCTCCACATTGATGTCCCGGGGCGGCAACTAATCGTGAGCGGGGCTACAGTGCCCCCGCCGGGGCCGGCGCACGGTCGCCCGGGACGGCGGGCCACAGCTCTAGCGATGTTCAGCACGGTGGTGGTCGTCCTGCCCGTCTTCCTTGCTGGCGGACTAGCCGTCCAGCTCGAAGAGCAGCTCGGGGTCAGCCCCGCCATTCTGGGTGCCGCTGTCGCCGTGTATTGGGGCGTCTCGGCGCTGCTGTCGGCGGCCTGCGGGCGCAGCGCTCGGAGGCTGGGCGCGCGAAACGGAATGCTGTTATCGGTCTCAATCGGGCTGGTGGCCCTGCTGGGCTTAGCATTGGGAACTCCGCACTGGGCGTGGCTCTTCCTGTGGCTGGCCCTCGCGGGAGTGGCCAACGCATTGTCTCATCCTGTGTCCAACGAGTTCATTATTGACCAAGTATCCGTCCGGCGCCGCGCATTTGCTTTCGGCCTTAAACAAGCAGCTATTCCCGCTGCCACGCTCACCGCCGGCCTATCCGTCCCCCTGCTTGCCCTCACAGTCGGCTGGCCATGGGCCTTTGCCGGGGCGGGGCTCTTCGCCGGTCTTCTTCTCGCCGCGTTGGCCATAGTGATGCCGCGGACGCCACTCACCAGCCAATCGCAACGGGGGCCAAGGAAAGCAAGGACGCCTCTGCCGTCGGTCCTTAGGTCCTTTCTGGTGGCCGCTGCAGCCGCCAGTGCACTGGGTTCAGCGGGGGGTAATGTACTTGGGGCCTTCACTGTTGCCACCGCGGTGGAAACAGGCTTCGATCCCGCTGCTGCCGGCCTGCTGCTCGGGCTCGGCAGTTGTGCCGGCTGCTTCATGCGACCACTAGTTGGCATAGCAGCGGACAAAGGCATCGGCGGGTCCATGACCACCGTCGCCATGATGCTCACGGCAGGGGCTGCGGGGATGTTGGCCATGGCCTCCGGCCATAAAGTAGCCTTCGCCGTCGGCTGCGCCATGGCCTTCGGGTGCGGCTGGGGATGGAACGGTCTAATGCATTACGTCGTTTCGCATCGAGCGCATCCTCACTCCGCCCAGGCGACCGGAATCGCCCAAAGCGGAACATACATCGGCAGCGCGGTAGGCCCTTTTGTGTTCGGATTCATCTTTACTGCCATCGGCCCCAATGGCGGTTGGATCTGTGCGGCGACCATAGCCGTGCTGGGGGCCGCGGCAGCAATGACTGCACGACGACTCGAAAAACGGCTGGAAGCCTCCGGTTTCTGACCAGGGCAATCCGAACCAGCTTCGGATTGTCATTCCCCCTGCTCATTACCGATCACCGATATCCGGCCTTTCGTTAAGTAGAGTCGCCCGGGTTTGGAGGAGCGCCACTAGTTAAGGCCCTGGCGCCGTGCGGAGCTGCAGACTGTTGCGTGCGGAGCTGCAGACTATTGTTAGAGACATCTGGCGCTGAAGACGTGAATCGATCGCCAACGAGACTCAAGATTGGCCGTTGGGGTTTGCCAACTGGACTTCTTCATTACTTCTGGCAATGTTGCGTCCGCCACAGGTGTTTGCATACGGGGAGTAGGCACAGGGATCCTTGCATGACCTAGTTTTTAGCGCTTGTCAGCGCGTGCCCAACGAAGGACACCACTTATGACTGACGTTCTCTGGTTTTCTGATCTTGACCTTTCTGACCTTGACCAGGTTGGCGGCAAAAATGCTTCTCTTGGCGAAATGGTTCGTAGCCTGGCCTCTGCGGGGGTGAAGGTTCCGGACGGTTTTGCGACGACGGCCGATGCTTATCGGCGGTTTTTGAGTGAGTCGGGCCTGGATGCCCGGATTGAAAACATTCTCGAAGGCCTGGACAGCGGGGATGTGGCCGCGTTGGCCCGCATCGGCCAGCAGATACGGGACCTGATCCGTGCTGCTCCGTTCCCGGCCGGCTTCGAAGAGGAAATCCATTCCGCCTATCAGCGTTTGACCGAAGGGCATGGCGGGGATGTGTCGTGGGCGGTGCGTTCGAGCGCCACGGCCGAGGACCTGCCGGATGCGTCCTTTGCCGGGCAGCAGGAGACGTTCTTGAACATCCGGGGTATCGAGAACATTCTGTTGGCGATCAAGGATGTTTTTGCATCCTTGTACAACGACAGGGCGATCGCCTACCGGGTCCATCAGGGTTACACCCATTCGGAAGTGGCGCTGTCGGCGGGTGTGCAGCGGATGGTGCGTTCCGATGTCGGCGCGTCCGGTGTCATGTTCACCGTGGACACCGAGACCGGGTTCAAGGACGCTGTGTTCATCACATCCTCCTACGGGCTCGGTGAAGCCGTGGTGCAGGGCGCCGTGAACCCGGACGAGTTTTACGTCCACAAACCCGCCCTGGCTGCCGGACGCCCCGCAGTGCTCAAGCGCGGCTTGGGGGAGAAGGCCTTACAGATGGTGTACACGGACTCCGCTGAGGTGGGCAGGACGGTGGATTTCGTTCCGGTCCCGGAAGATTTGCGTAAGCGTTTCAGCCTGAGCGATGCCGAGGTTGAGCAGCTCGCCCAGCACGCGGTGGCTATTGAGGCCCACTACGGCCGGCCGATGGATATCGAGTGGGGCAAGGACGGTGTGGACGGGGAACTGTACATCCTGCAGGCCCGCCCCGAAACGGTTGAGTCCCGCAAGGTCTCCGGCACCGTCTCCCGGTACACGCTCTCGGAGCGTTCGGCGGTGTTGGTGGAGGGCCGCGCGATCGGCCAGCGGATCGGTGCCGGGCAGGTTCGGGTCCTGTCCTCGATTGACCAGATGGCCTCGTTCCAGGAAGGCGATGTCCTGGTGGCGACCATGACGGACCCGGACTGGGAACCGATCATGAAGAAGGCGGCCGCGATCGTCACGGACCGTGGCGGGAGGACCTGCCACGCCGCGATCATCGCCCGGGAACTGGGCATCCCCGCTGTTGTCGGCACAGGTTACGCTTCCCAGATCCTCAAGGACGGGACTCCGGTCACGGTTTCCTGCGCCGAGGGCGAGGCCGGACTCGTGTATGAGGGGTTGCTGGAGTACACGCTGCAGGAGACCAGCCTGGAGACCATGCCGGAAGCGCCGGTGAAGATCATGATGAACGTCGGCACCCCGGAACAGGCGTTCAGTTTCGCCAAGCTCCCCAACCACGGTGTTGGTCTGGCCCGGCTGGAGTTCATCATCAACCGCCAGATCGGCATCCACCCCAACGCCCTGCTCGCCGTCGCAGGCGAAATCGAGCGCCCGGCAACCCTGGATGACTACACCGTGCGGCAAATCCGGGAAAGAACCGCAGCCTACGACGGCCCACGGGACTACTACGTCCGGCGCTTGGCCGAGGGGATCTCGACCATCGCCGCGGCGTTTGCGCCCGAACCGGTGATCATCCGGCTCTCAGATTTCAAGTCCAACGAGTACGCCAACCTTCTGGGCGGCCCGGCGTTCGAACCGGAAGAGGAAAACCCGATGATCGGATACCGGGGCGCCTCCCGTTACCTGTCCGCATCGTTCCGACAGGCGTTTGAACTTGAATGCGAGGCCCTGAAGTATGTGCGGAACGAGATGGGTCTGAGCAACATCAAGCTCATGGTCCCGTTCGTGCGGACCCTGGACGAAGCCCGCGGTGTCACCGAGCTGCTCGCCGCCAACGGGCTCCGCCGGGGCCAGAACGGGCTGGAGATCGTGATGATGTGCGAACTCCCCGCCAACGCACTCCTGGCTGATGAATTCCTGGAGTACTTCGACGGGTTCTCGATCGGCTCCAACGACCTGACCCAGCTCACCCTAGGTCTGGACCGTGACTCCGCATTGGTCGCCGACGGCTTCGACGAACGGAATCCGGCCGTGACGAAGCTCCTGGAAATGGCCATCGCCGCGTGCCGGGCCAAGGGCCGGTACGTCGGCATCTGCGGCCAAGGTCCCAGCGACCACCCGGACTTCGCCGAATGGCTGCTGGAACAGGGAATCAGCTCGATCTCGCTGAACCCGGACGCCGTGACCGAGACCTGGCTGCGCCTGGCCCGCTCCGGCAGCCCTGCCGCCGTCTAAATGGCCGAACCGCAAGCTGTGGGGGCGGGCAACCCATCCGCCCCCACAGTGTTCTTTCTTTCCGACAGCACCGGCATCACCGCAGAAACCCTCGGCAACACACTGCTCACCCAGTTCCCTGCCCAGCGGTTGGAACGGCGGACCATCCCGTTCATCACCACCGTCGAACAGGCGCGCCAAGTGGTGGCCGCCATTGACCGGGTCGCCGTGACCGGGCCCCGGCCGCTGGTTTTTTCGACAACGGTCAGCCCGGACGTTCGAGCTGTCCTGTCTCAAAGCGCCGGGCACTTCTTCGACCTGTTCGGCGCGCACATCGGCCAGATGGAACAAGCCCTCGGGTCCTCCGCCAGCGGACTTCCCGGGCAAGCCCACGGCGTCGGGGACGCTGTCCGGTACCAGTCACGAATGGCTGCGGTCGAGTACGCCATCGAGCACGACGACGGCCAGTCCCTGCGCGCGCTCGAACACGCCGAACTGATCCTGATCGCCCCCTCCCGGTGCGGAAAAACCCCCACCACCATGTACCTGGCACTGCAGCACGGCATCCTCGCAGCCAACTTCCCCCTGGTAGAAGAAGACTTTGACAGCATGGCTCTTCCGAAGCCCCTGCTGCCGTTAGCGAGCAAATGCTTCGGGCTCACCTCCCAGCCCGTCAGGCTCAGCCAGATCCGCCAGGAACGCCGCCCAGGAAGTAACTACGCCTCACTTCACCAATGCACCTTCGAACTACGCAACGCCGAATACATGTACCGGGCCAACAACATCCCATACCTCAACTCCGCCACCATGTCAGTCGAAGAAATCTCCGCCACCGTCCTCCAACGCATGCAACTACACCACTAAACAGGCTCACGGCGTCCTGTGTCTCGTGTCAGAGGTGGACCCCTTACAAGCCCTTCCCTCGCTATTTCGGTACGCCGATCGTGCGTTGCCACTAATGATCCGCGAGCGGCGTGAGGTATTCAGGTAATCCTCCTGGGGATTGCAAAGTCACCGAGCCCGTGTGGCAGGTTCTATGAGCCCCCCATCCAGCAGGCGGGTTCGGTAATTTCCCACAGCATTGGGCCGCATGGCGGTTTACTTGCCGATATGCATGGTGGAGGATGGGCCTGCATATTCTGCCATAGCCTGCAAGAACTCACGATCCCTGCCAGACGTTATTGAAAGTGCAGCTTCTATGACCACGCGTTCGTTTCGGCGGCGGGCGGCCGTGGCCGCCCTGTCCACAGCTGCAGGGTCCAAGCCACCAGGGATCTTTTCTGCTTTCTTGGCTCGCGTGCAGAATGACTTGGTCAGGCGCCCCCGGCAGCCGATGGTTGGCGGTCAACTACGAGCTCTGCCCCGGTAGGCTGCGGTTCGGCGCGGGTGGCGATGATACGTGTCCTGGTTGAATCCATCCGTCACCGGGCCAGGTCCACACCGACTCCGAACCGGAGAGCGACTTGCCCATTGGTCTGGCCTTCGCGCGCAAGGAGCTTGGCTGCTTCGAAAGGGACGAGCAGTTCTCCGGCGATTTCTGCCGCTTCGCCTTCCTGCCCTGGGTCTGCGA
The DNA here is from genome assembly GCF_044754165.1 of Arthrobacter sp. NPDC093139. Taxonomy (NCBI): domain Bacteria; kingdom Bacillati; phylum Actinomycetota; class Actinomycetes; order Micrococcales; family Micrococcaceae; genus Arthrobacter; species Arthrobacter sp. NPDC093139. The sequence continues at coordinate 85,109 of NZ_JBIVOO010000014.1, read as the reverse complement.
CGCGGCAACCGCGTTCGTTGACAGGCTCGTACCGAAGCATGCTCACCGACGACGTGGGCCAGGGCTTCACGCAGGCCCTGACAGCCATGGAACCGCTGGATCGGTACGGTGAGCCTCAGCTCCCCGTACCAAGGGATCCTTTGGGTCCACGGATAGCGTCGGCGAACGAAATTTACTCGACATCCAAGAGCGCCGAATCTGTCCCGTCCCATAACTTATGAGCCGATTCCTTATCCTTACTCGGCTATTCGCTAGCCGCTGGACGTACTCCTATTCCAGGAACCGTGAACGCCGCTGTGCCAAGTGCTGGCGGGTAGGTGAGGTCTTTCTCTATCTCGGAGGGTCTTGCCCTGGTTCTGTACGCGAGTTGGTTCAGGGCTGGCCGAGCGTTTGCACGTCGTGGCGTTGAACGAACGAGCTGAGATGATCTCCAAATAACGTTGGACTCACCAGCTCCCGCTACGTCTTCGGATGCAGTTTGGCCTGTGCCACGAGTTCAGTCATCCACGGCCGGTGCCCGCGGTGGAGAACTATCCCTTCGGGCAAACCCTGAACTGTTGCGACTGACTTGGCAATGTCGATGGTGATCCGGCCTCCGGCCAGCGGCGCGTTGGTGATATGCAGATCACCGTAGGACTCCGGCAGCACAGGATCCATCCATAGGCCACCGCGGGAAACATGGGCGTCATACCGCATGAGGGTCGTCACCAGACGGATCGGCGTGGTCGCGGCCCAAGCCTGCGGGGAGCACGCCGTCGGATAGGGGACGGGTATCGTGAACTGTTCCCGACTGAAGCCGCAAAAAAGCTCCGGGAGCCTGCCGTCCGAGTACTCGGCTGCTTCGAGCAGAGCCGTGGAGATACGCTGTGCCTCCGCCACGAAACCGTACCGGAGCAGGCCGGTCGCGATGATGGCATTGTCATGCGGCCAAACTGAGCCATTGTGGTAGCTGGCGGGGTTATAGGCACGCATGTCGCTGGCCAGGGTCCGCACGCCCCAGCCGCTGAACATCTCGGGGGACATCAGACGTTCGGCCACCATAGGGGCCTTATCCTCATCCACGAGGCCCAGCCATAGGCAGTGACCCATATTTGAGGCGCACGCGTCGACCTGCCGCTTCCGGCCATCGAGGGCGACAGCATAGTACCCGCGCTCGGGCATCCAGAACTGCTCGTTGAACCGTTTCTTCAGCTGCGCCGCAAGCTCGGCGAGTTCGTTCCCCAGAGCTGTCTCGCCGGCGTCGTACGCCATCCAGGCGCGCGCCTGATACGCCGTGTAGACGTAGGCCTGGACCTCGCAAAGAGCGATCGGAGGTTCGGCCAGCGTGCCGTCGGCGAAGTTGATACCGTCCCAGGAGTCCTTCCAACCCTGATTGATCAGCCCCTGCTCGTTGAGGCGCTGATACTCGATAAACCCGTCGCCGTCCTTGTCCCCGTAATCCCTGATCCAGTCCAGCGCCCGGTCGGCATGGGGCAGCAGCGCGGCGATGGTGTCCTTGGCGAAGCCCCAGCGGCTGACCATTCCGAGCACCAGCACGAACAGCGGCGTCGCGTCGACGCTGCCGTAATACGCGGACTTCCCACCCAGGGAAAGCCCGCTGGAGACGTCAAGCCTGACTTCGTGCAGGATCTTGCCCGGTTCCTCTTCGCTCGTCGGATCCACCACTCTTCCCTGTCGATCCGCGAGCGTCTGCAGAGTACCTAGGGCCAGGGAGGGGTCTACCGGCAGCGCCATTGACGAAGCCAACAGCGAGTCCCGACCGAACAGGGTCATGAACCAAGGAGCGCCGGCGGCCACTACAACACGGTCCGGATGGCTTGGGTCCTCGATGCGAAGCGCGCCCAGATCATCGTAGCTGCGCTGCAAGGTCCGTTCAATGGACCGGTTTCCCATTTGCAGCACCGGTATCTTGGCCACCCACTCCTGCCGGCGCCGGTCACTCGGAGACAGCTCACCGGCGTTCGGATGGACAAACAGCCCGTCGGGGTCGATTCCTTCCACGAGGGGCACCACCCTCAGCTCCGTGGTCCATTCGTCCTGGGGCGCGACAACCGTTCGGTAAGTCAGGGCCTCCGCCGTGACGTCGGCGCCCTCGGTTTTGACGACGACCCCCTTCCGGACGTTCTGCCAGAGAGCCCTGATGATCAACGAATCACCGTCCGCTTGCCGGGTTTCTTCCCATCGGCGCGGAATCCGGGCCTCCTTGACCTCGAAAAGATCCGCGAAATCGGACTCAATTCTCAGGGAAACAAGGCATTCTGCAGGATTCAGGCCATAGTTCCGAATCGTGATCTGCTCCAAAATCCCTGCAGCCACGTCACGCAGCCGCTCCACGATCAACGGGCTGTCCGCATAACCGTCCGATCGGGTGACGCGGCCGGCAAAAAGAGCACGGTACGGCTGCTTCGTCTCCGCCGCCAACGGCTCCAACGCCTGGCCGTTAACCGTCAAAGTCCAACGCGAGAGGATGCGGGTGTCCTCAAAGAAAGCACCGTGCGGATAGTCGGGATTGATGTCCCCGTTTGGCAAGGAAATGCAAAAGGACGTGCCCTCTACCAAGGTGACCGTCCCGGGACCTAAGGGCCCGGCCGCCGTGTCAGCATTCCATCCAGCCATCCCCGGCTCCTCCAAATTGACCCGAAACGCATTCCCGATGTTGAGTCGGAGCGCCGGCTGCCGCCTTCATGGTTCCGATTGACGCTACGCCGGTCTTCACCCAAGCGCCAGAGGCCGCATTGACTCATAAATAACCTCCACGAAGGGCGATACGTTGCCTCATAAATAATCCTCCGGCCGCGTGGGTCGGTTGCCGGGTGGGCGGATGGGGCTACGCCGGGTATGGGATTGACGATGGCTGAGCGGAAGGCCGTGACGAAGCAGCTGGCCAGGTCCTATCGGGCCGGTGACAGGTTCCGGAAGGGAAGGATTCTGGACCAGCCACGAAGGCGCCAACAGTTCCGGGCAGTTCTGCTTCACGCTCACGGTCACGGACATCGCCACCGGCTGGACGGTGAACAGGTCCGTGCCCAACAAGGCCCAGAAGCATGTCTTCGCATCCCTCCAGCAGGTCATCTCTGCCTTCCCGTTCCCGGTGATCGGCATCGATTCGGACAACGGCGGCGAATCAATATCGATCTTTTCGACTTCTGCCAGGAGCAACGGATCACTTACACCCGCTCACGTCCCTGCAACAAGAGCGACGGCACACACGACGAACCACAAAACTGGTCCAGGGTCCGCGATCAGGTCGGAGCGGTAGGAGTGCGCCTGAGCAACCTGCGCTACTCGCGCAGGTTACCCCGCGTGCCTATTTGTTGTCGGCTGCCGACATGGCGGCCTCTCGAGCACCCGCGTTGGCCAATGTCTTGTCGCGTGCCTCAGCTTGGGCGATCGTCGAGATCCACTCGCCCTTCCACGGAAGTGGCTCGACGGCATCTAGGTCTACGTTTTTCGTCTCGGGAGCAAAGCAAACTGCGATGACGCCTAGCAGCGCCGAACCGCTTGCGAGCAGGGCAAGCGACCACAGACTGCCGTTGCTGACATGGATCAGCCACGCGGCGAACACCGGTGTAGCCCCTGAGAGGAAGACCGACATCGTCTGGTAACCGATGGAAATTCCCGAATAGCGCACTTTCGTTGGATAAAGTTCGCAGTAAAAGGAAGCCAACGGTGCGTAAACTACCGCGTTGCCAAGCACGAGGAATAGAGTTACACCCAGGGTGATCAACACTGGGTGCCCAGTACCGATCATTTCGAGTAGCGGCCATGCAAAGATCACCACGAAGAACCCACCGCAGAGGAAGACCCTCTTCCGGCCGAGCCTGTCACTGATCGCTCCAATAATCGGGATCGTCAGCATGGTACAGGCCGCACCGATCATGACTGCCACGAGGCCGTACTCGCGCGGGACGTGGTGATTGGTTTGTAGATACGACAGGACGAACACGGTGAACAGGTAGTAGTTACCAGCCTCTACGCCACGGGCAAAGATGGTGATAAGCAGCGCACGCCCGTTCGATTTGAAGAGCTCTACGATCGGGGTCTTCGGATGTTCCTTTATCTTCTCCAGCCGCTTCTTCTGCTCAAGAAATGCCGGCGACTCTTGCGCGGAGAGGCGGATCCACAGGCCAACAGCCGTGAGAACGATCGACGCGAGGAACGGGACTCGCCACCCCCATTCTACGAACTGGTCTCCAGTCAGTGCACTGGCCGCGGTTATGGCCGCTGTACCAAGGAGTAGGCCCGTCGACGGACCAATTTGAGGCCATGATCCATAGAAACCGCGCTTGCCCTTCGGTGCGTTCTCAACAGCGATGATGGCTGCACCACCCCACTCCCCGCCGACAGCAAAGCCCTGGGCGAATCGGAGAATGCACAGCAGGATGGGTGCCCCAATGCCGATCTGGGCATAAGTCGGAATAAGGCCGATGCCGGCCGTTGCCGCAGTCATGATCGAAAACGTCAGGATCAGAGTTGATTTACGGCCGATGGAGTCACCCAGGTGACCCGATACTACGGCACCTATCGGGCGGGCCGCGAAGCCAACGCCGAAGGTAGCAAGAGATGCGATAAGCCCCACGCCTGGCTCAAGCGATGGAAAGAACATCGGCCCGAAGACAAGGGCTGCTGCGGCCGCGTACACGGTGAACTCATACCATTCGATAACGGCACCGGCAGTGCTCGAAATGAGCGTCTTTCTACGCGCCGTCTTACTGACCGGCAACTGTTCCAATTGCATACTTTCCTTTCGCCCGCTCCCTGTGCTCAGGGTCGCGGAAACTTGGGTTGCGCGGGCACAATGCCCGGTCCCCGGAATCACATCCAGGATGACAAAAAAGCGAGAACACCTTGATCGAGCGGTCGGTCCCCGGCGCTTGAGTTCCTTCGCCTCCCCGGGCTTCGTCCGGTGTAGCGTTTCGGTTCCGGCGTGCCGGGGACGAGGTTGATCGGCGGGTGGGTAATCCGCGCTCGGGGAGCAAACTCTGATTGCGTCAGCGGTGACTCAATCCGGCCTGTGTGCCGCCTCACATTCATGCATGTATCCAGTTTGCGCATCCATCCCCAGCCTGTGAAATGACTTTTTCAAAGAAAACTATGCATAACGGTTATGATTGGAAGGCAGCCTGACCTCTCGCCAGACCTCCCGGAGGTAGAAACAATGCGCATTAGCGAGCTCGCGTGGTTCATCCGCGTCGCCGAGACAGAAAACGTCACCCAGGCGTCAGAAGAGCTTCACATCTCCCAGCCGGCCCTGACGCGGGCCTTGCAACGGCTGGAAGAGGAGATGGGTACCGAACTTTTCGCGCGGCGGAAGAAGAGATTGTCGCTAAACGAATCAGGAGAAATTCTTTTCCCGCACGCGGCCCGGGCAGTCAACGAAATCGACGAGGCCAACGCCAGGATAAGGGCCCTGCAGAACCCACTAGGGGGTGCCATTTCCCTGACGTATGTCACTTCGTTCGGTTCTTGGCTTGTGCCGCAACTCCTTAGCGAGTTCCAGCAATCCTGGCCACAGTCACGTTTTACTTTGCGTGGATGCGCTGCCGACGACGTCTTGGCCTCCATCCGTTCCGGGGAAGCCGACGCCGGCATCATGAGCCCCCAGCCTGCGGATCCCTCCCTCGAATGGATACCCCTCGCCTACGAGCGACTTGGGCTCGCGACGTCGATCGATGGTGATTTGTCCAATCGGACGACAATTACACCCTCAGATCTCCAAACTCTCCCCTTCGTAGCGTCGCGCCGACAGTTCGGTTTGCGGCAAATTACGGACTCCTACCTAGCGAGGCATGGAGTCGTTCCCAATATCATTCTCGAAGCGACCGAACTACCGACATTGTGGGGTCTGGTGCAGAAGAACGTGGGCGTTGCCATCCTTCCTTTCCAGGAGCCCCCGTCCGGAGTCAAGGTCATTCCTTTTATTGATGACGACGCGGTCCGCCCCGCTGGCCTCGTCTATGACCCGCAGCGGCGCCTGCCCTCCTCCGGAGACCGCTTCATCTCGTTTATCCGTTCACGTAAGGAGGCCCTTCACGATGTGTGAATGTTCCGCCGTGATGGATGCTCATGCCGCTGTTCCGGCCGCAGTGTGCAACAGGATACGCTTTTTGTAATTGAGGACTTCGATCTCTTTCCGCCACCTGCAGACCCTGCGCCAGAGACGGTGTGTTTCCGTTTGCCCGGCTCTTGGGACGAGGGCCTACAAGCGGCTTTCTCAGCAGCTGCATCGGCGAGAGACCCGGTGGAGAGCGGCGCCCAGAGCTGTTCTTTGACCACCCACGCGCGCGCAGCTTCCCGGCGGCGTCGTCGGTGACGAACACGGTGCTGAGCTTGTTCCTTGCCCGGTCCGAGCGCCAGCCGTCGGTAAAAGCTGGATGCAGCCCGAAGCTGTTTCCGAGGACGGCTGACCTTCCTTCTGCCGGTCCCCTGAACCTGGACCACCATATGCCCAACTCGGATATGTGGTGCTCGGTGGTTCGTCGAGCTCCTGATAGCTATCAGCGGCAGGCAGCCAGTCTCGCCGAACGTGCCTCACCGAAATCGGTGAGTGTGCAAGGCGCGTGCATAGACGACGCACGTTCGTTCACGTAGTTTCGCTTAACGTGACCGCGGCGCCCGGAGATCGCCGGCGAGCCTCTCATAACCGTTTCGCATGACCTTTTCGTATAGCGCATTTCACAGGCGGTGCTCTGCTGTACAAACTGGACATGGGAATAATGACCATACATAGATGCAGTCGTACAAGCCGCAAGACGGGATAACCGTGCTGGCGCTTGAGCAGGATGTGCAGCGCTCTCTGCCACACGCCCCCAGTGAGCAGATTTGCGTGGGCGGACATTAGGGTCGCGCGTTCCGGCCAACTCGGTCCGTCCCTATTCTTGGGATCCGTGAGAGGAAACAGATGATACTGGCGCCGATTACCCTTACCGGCCATGCTCAAAAGGAAGCGTGGCAGAACAAGGTTCTGCCACCTATAGAGCAGCTTGGCAGGGACGTGTGGTCCATCCCTGTCTCCTTCCCCCACAATCCCATGCGTTATACGCTGAGTTACCTGCTCTTGGGCGACGGCGAGGCAATTCTTATTGATCCGGGCTGGGACAGCGAGGAGGGCCTAACCAATTTGACTGCTGGTCTGCGTCAGGCCGGCCTCGGGCTCACCGACCTTACCGGCATAGTGGTCACTCATTTCCACTCGGACCATCTCGGCATGGCTGCTCGTCTGCGGGTGGCCTCGGGAGCGTGGGTTGCTTTGGGTGAGCGTGAGGTTCGCCGGTTCACCGCCTCCGAGGATCTTGACCTTGTCCTGAGCATGCATCGCGAGGAGCTGACCCTATGGGGCGTTCCGGCAGCCAGGTTATCGGAGGTGGCGATGAATCGTCCCAGCCTGGTACATCTGCAGAATCTCGCGGATCCCGACCTGAGGCTTTCTGAAGGCAGCCTGGTGCCTGCGCAAGGACTCGACCTACGGGTCATCACAACTCCCGGCCACTCACCTGGGCACATTTGCCTGGTCGATGAGCCGCACGGCCTGATCTTCAGCGGGGACCACGTCTTGCCACGTATCTCTCCGCACATTGCGCTAGAGCTGCCTGGACCAGCAAACCCGCTCGCGGACTATTACGCCTCTCTGGACCTGATCGCCTTCGAGGACGAGATGGAAGTGTGCCCCGCGCACGAGTACCGCTTCAGGGGGATGCAGCGGCGGGTGGCGCAGCTGGTCGAACACAACCGGGCGCGCTCCGCCGAGGTCCTTCGCGTCGTGGAGGAACATCAGCCCAAAACCGTTTGGGACATCACCCGCCATCTAACGTGGTCCCGCGGCTGGGACTCCCTGCAGTCGTTCTCTCTGCGCCTAGCGGTCTCCGAAACAGCCAGCCACGTCGTGTACCTGAGATCAAACGGCCATGCCATCAACGTACCCGTCACACATCCCCACCTGGTAGAGCTGTGATCACGGCCGACGCCGACTTAATCTGCGCTGTTGTGGTGGATCGGGCGGATCTAAAGGTCCGCGGACGTCGCCGCCTTGGCCCAGGGAGCAGATCTGAAGGCCGCGCACCAGCGCGCCGAACCAACCGGACGTTGGCCTAAGGCGCACGGGGTCTACGACGGACCCAAAGTTGTAGTCGCCTGAACGTGTCCCTGCAAGTTCAGTCCGTGGCCTCAAAATCGGAACCCTACTCCTACCTTGCCCAGGTAATGCAGGAAACCTACAGCCATAAGCGATCCGAGGGCAAATTCATCGTTGGCGTGAAGAACGCGCGCCACCAGCAAAGCCTGGTTGACCTGCGGAAACGCCGGATTCGTCATGGGACGGGAGTTCTCGCAGCTACTTCCACTCCCGTTGTTTGAACGCCGATAACCAACCTTCTGTCAGCCTGACCATGTCTGGATCAGCCATTGCTTCCTGCCTACAAGGGAGACGGTGGGCGATCCACGGCTGGGGTCATTTCTGGTTATCCACGGCTGGGAATGGGAGCCATTAGGGTAGCTCCCTGGCAGCAGTAGCGGTGGATAACCTATGAGAATTGTCCCCGGTTGTGGGCCGCGTCAGCCTCATGTGCACTCTGGTTCTGGAAGCCAGGGTGGGAATCGTAAAACACGTCCCGACCATCGTCGTCAGGTTGGGGTGTGCCTCAAATGGACGAACTGCCCGGCAGTGAACCAGGTCTCCGGACTCAAGGAGTCCGGCCACACAAGAGCCCAGTGTCCTCCATGATTTTGAGCTGCATGGTCTAAAGCGTTATTCAGAAGGCACGAATAGTTCGAAATCGAATATGCACGCGTACCAGTACTGATCCAAATTGCCTGAAAAGCATGGTGGTTCTGCTACGCGTATCGTCGAGTCAGGAAGCGGATTCAGCTCGAGTTGCTTGAATCATGGTTGCTGTTGACAGGATGTGCTTTTCCATCTCTGCCTTGGCGTTCTCGACGTCACCCATTTCAAGGGCCTTGATTATCCGGGCGTGGTCTTCGTTGCGTTCAACAATGGAAGACCCAACTGGGTGAGGCGCACCGGTGGTGTTGATGAGGAAGTCACTAAGATCCCACATGCGGCGGCTCATGTTGCTCATAACCCTGGAATGGGCCATGCGGTGGATGATCTCGTGAAAGTTCCGGTTTTGAAGGCGATATTGGCTGGCACGGATGTCCGGGTCCGGCTCGGTATTTAGCCGGTCCATTCTTCGGGCCGCCAGGTATAGCTCGTCCAAGTGCTCGTCGGTCCGCCGTTGCGCAGCAGCGGCGGCGATAACGGATTCGAAGCCGGCAAACATTCTGAAGAAGTCTTCTACTTCTTCAAGCGAGTACTCGGTCACTACGCATCCGATTTGGGGAAGGATTTCGACCAAGCCGTCCGCGGAAAGCAGACGGAGGGCCTCCATGACGGGCTGTTTGCTTACTCCAAATTCCGCCCTTATTGCTTCGACCGAAAGTTTGGTCCCTGCTGGGTACTCGCCTTCGAGCAGTCGACTCTGAACGGCCTCGTAGATTCGCCCCAGGAGGCGGCCGCCGCCGGTTGAGCTTTGTTTTAGAGGAGCTGATAGCGGTGCAGTAGACCTTGTGTTGCGCATCGTGATCCTCTCCTCTCCAACTAGCATGCTAGCATCATCCCTTCGTCCCGTACGCCCGGCGAGGGAAGTTCAACGCCGGGCGTATTTTTTAGACGGTTTGGGGAGCGGAAGCACCCATGATTTCATCAGTGCAGGCAATTTCAGCGAGTAAACCAAGGGATTCGATGCTGGCCTGGTGGGCCTCGAGGGTAGCGGCGGAGGCGGCGTCTTCCGCGATGATGACACGGTAGCCGGCGTCTGAGGCGGAGCGCGCCGTGCTCTCCAGGGAGGCGTTGGTGGCCACGCCGGCAAATACAAGGGTGTCGATGCCGCGTTCTTCCAGCACGGCTGTGAGTTCTGGTACGAAACCACCTACTCGCTGGTGGGTAATGACTACATCAGTTGCGGCTGGTCTGAGTTCGGGGATGATGTTGGCCAGGGCGCTGCCGTCCTTGAGGCAACCGGACTGCTCCACGACCTTAAGCAGGGGTGAGTTCGCATTGAGGTCACTGAAATCGGGCTTGAAGGCGACGCGGGTATAGATCACGGTCATGCCGGCGTCCCTGGCGGAATTCAGTAGTCCGCCGATCTTGCTGATGACGTTCCTGCTGACGATCTGGTCGTGGAAGAAGGGAGCGAAAGCTCCTTCCCCCGAGACGATGTCTCCTTGGCAGTGGATGGCAATAACGGCCGTGCGTTCTGGGTTGAGTTCCATTTCGGTCTTCCCTTCGGTTGGAGGCATGCCACGGGTGCAGTTGCCCGCGGCACGGGATCTTTTTAGGAGCCCGGGACTACTACGACGTTGGTGAACCCGCCTCGGCGCTTGTCCACCGAGTCCAGTGCCTCATTGATTTCCGAGAGGGGGAAGACTTCGTGTTCAAAGACAGAGAGGTCCAAGGTGCCGGCGTGCGCCATTTCTGCCATGTCCTGACCTTCTGCGACGCTGAACCAGAGTGAGCCGATGACGCTGATCTGGAAGCACATCAGCTTGAACATCTCCAGGGGGAGGGGTTCGGACATGCCTCCGATGTCGACCATCCGGCCGCCGCGGCGCAGGGCCTCGATGCCCGCGAGCGTGATTTCGTGGGGAGCACCGGGGCCTACTGCGTCAATGAAGATGTCCGCGCCCAGGCCGTCTGTATGTTCCCTAACCCATTCGTCTACAGGCTGGTCGCCATGGGAGAGGACGTGTACGCGCTTGGGATCTAGGAGTCGAACCCTATCCAGGAGCTCCCGGTCGCGCGCCATCGCGAAGACCTTCGTAGCGCCCATGGCCAGGGCGTTCAGAACGGCGCCTAGCCCTAGCGTTCCGGTGCCACCGTTGATGAGGACGGACGTGCCGGCCCCTGCTCCGGCTTTGCGGAGAGCGGAGTAGGACGTCCCCATGTATCCGAAGCGGCAGGCGGCTTCGAAGGAGATTGATTCGGGCAGGATGACCAGGCCATCGGCGGGAGCTTTCATGTATTCACAGAAGCCCCCATGGGGATAGTCCTCAAAGATTTCCTGTGAGCCGGCCCCGAAGCCAAAGTAGCCCTGGAAGGTGTAGGAAGGGTCGTTGATTCGTTCCCCTCGCCGTGAAGCGTGGGAGTCCCCGGAGTCCCGGCCCGGGTTGATGTAAACCCTGTCACCGGGTTTGACGTTGCGGACCTGGGATCCGACCTTGCTCACCACTCCGGCAGCATCCAGACCGTAGATGGCCGGGAGTGCTGGCAGGGGAAGGTACGGGAACCACTCGGGGTAGGAGGTGATGACGTTCCGCAGGTTGGGTACAACATTGCACGCCTTCACCTCAATGATCACATCCCGGGGGCCCGGTTCTGGAACTTCCACCTGGTCGATCTGGAAGGGCTTGCCTACTTCGTGAAGCCGTGCGGCCTGCATCAAGCTCATCTTTGTGCTCCTTGCAAATGGGGGATTTTCGAAAAGTTGCCTCTCCGCGCCAGCGCGGCAGGTGAGTTGAATCACTAGGCGTGAGCCACGTTACATGCAAGACTGCAAGCGTGCAAGCATGCTAGCAACGCGAGCTATTTCACGGTGCGGGGCACTGGTTTAGGAGCGTGAGCAAGTAGCTGCTGCGCCAAATTCCCCGCTTCTTTGGGAAAACTTTGCTCCCTCACGCCGCGGTGCCCCGGCCTCCTGGCGGTGCCCGCAGCGCATCGATTCTTGCGGGGCGGTCAAAAGGGACTTTACATACCTGCTAGCATGCTAGTAGGTTAGATGCAGTGATGGGCCTCACGTTTGAAGCGTAGGTTCCTTGTCCTGGTAGAGAACGACCTCTTCCAGCGCGGACGGAGCTGTCCGGACTTGAACTTAGAAGGTGTGATGGAAACTCAGTTGGAATTCGATACCGACGTGCTCATTATGGGCACGGGACCGACCGGAGCCACGGCAGCTCTCGCGCTGGCTACCGAGGGCGTGCGGGTTCATATGATTTCGCGGTGGAATTGGCTCGCGAACACTCCTCGTGCGCACATTACCAACCAGCGTGCCGTTGAGGTCCTGCGGGATCTTGGGGTGGAAGAAGAAGCCGCGAAATATGCGGTGCCGTGGGAGGACATGGGGGACACCCTGTTTACCACCAGCCTTGCGGGTCAGGAGATCGCCCGGCTCCGCACCTGGGGGACCGGCGACGAGCGGTACGGCGACTATTTGAAGGCCAGCCCCTGCACCATGCTCGATGTTCCGCAGCCGCTGATGGAACCGATCCTGCTCAAGAACGCGGGGGAGCGAGGAGCGCAGGTCACCTTTAACACCGAGTACCTCTCCCACGTTCAGGACGCCGAAGGCGTGAATGTCACCTTCAGGAACCACATCACGGGTCAGGACTACACGCTCCGCGCCCGTTACCTTATCGGCGCAGATGGTGCCCGTTCACAGATCGCAGAAGACATCGGACTCCCGTTCCACGGGCAGGTCGCCCGCGCCGGTACCGCGTATGTGCTGTTCAAGGCCGACCTGAGCAAGTACGTCGCGCACCGACCCAGCATCCTGCACTGGATCATGAACCCGGTTGCCGGCTTTGGCGAGATCGGCATGGGCCTGCTGCGCGCCGTCCGGCCCTGGGATGAGTGGATCGCCGGATGGGGATTCAACATGGCAGACGGCGAGCCTGACTTCAGCGAAGACATCATCCTTGAAAAAATTCGAACCCTAGTCGGTGACCCCGAACTTGAAATCGACGTACAGACCAAGTCCACGTGGTACGTGAACCAGCAGCACGCCGAACACTTCTCCGTCGGACGTGTCTTCTGCGGAGGAGACGCCGTGCACCGGCATCCACCAAGCAGTGGCCTGGGTTCAAACACCTGCATGCAGGACGCGTTCAACCTGGCATGGAAACTCGCATACGTCATCAAGGGCTACGCGGGTGCAAGCCTGCTGGATTCCTATTCTCTCGAGCGCGCCCCCGTCGGGAAGCAAATCGTCGCCCGCGCTAACCAGTCCAGGAAGGACTACGGCCCGCTCAACGAAACGTTCCGCGTCCCGGGCCAGGAACACAGCACTGAGGCCGGGCTGGCACGCCTGCATGCGCCAACCCCCGAAGGCGTTGAGCTGCGTCAGAAGCTCCAGGAAGCCCTGGAATTGAAGAACTACGAGTTCAACGCTCACGGCGTCGAACTAAACCAGCGCTACGAATCCGCCGCCGTCATTCCTGATCCTGAAGCCGGGGAAGAACAGTGGGCAAGGGATCCGCAGCTTTACGTCCAGCCCACGACCCGGCCAGGTGCGAAAATTCCGCATGCATGGCTGGTGGACCGGGAAGGCCACCGGACATCGACCCTTGACGTCACCGGCCACGGCAAGTTCAGCCTTGTCACCGGCCTTGCCGGACGCGCCTGGGAAACAGCAGCCGCCGAACTTGAGGCCCCCTACCTGCGCACCGTCGTTGTCGGCGAAAAGGGAGCGGAAGACCCCTACGGAGCCTGGCACAAACTCCGCGAGATCCACGAAGCCGGTGCCCTGCTCGTGCGCCCGGACGGCTACATCGCGTGGCGCCAAAGCGCCCCTGTATGGGACGTAGAAGAAGCCCGCGCCCAGCTGCGCTCGGCACTGAACACCGTCTTGGGCAACACCAAGCAGAACACCCCCGAAACCGTAGGAGAAACCCGTGAATTCACGCCCGTACACTAGCGTCTGGTCCGACCTCAACCAGGTCGAATTCAGCCAGGGCTTCATCCAGGCCGGCCCCTACCGCACCCGGTACCTGCACGCCGGCGACAGCTCCAAGCCCACACTGCTGATGCTTCACGGCATCACCGGCCACGCCGAAGCATATGTGCGGAACCTGCAGGCCCACGCCGAGCACTTCAACGTCTATGCCATCGACTTCATTGGCCACGGATACAGCAGCAAGCCTGACCACCCGCTGGAAATCAAGCACTACATCGACCAGGTGAACCATTTCCTGGATGCCATCGGCGTCGAAAAGGCCTACTTCTCCGGTGAATCCCTCGGAGGCTGGGTGACCGCCCGTTTCGCCATCGACTTCCCTGAAAGGGTCGAACGTATCGTCCTGAACACCATGGGCGGCACCATGGCGAACCCAGTGGTGATGGAACGCCTGTACACCCTTTCAATGGAAGCAGCCAAGGATCCGTCCTGGGAGCGTGTGAAGACCCGCCTCGAGTGGCTGATGGCAGATCCGGCCATGGTTACGGACGACCTTATCCGCACCCGCCAGGCCATCTTCCAGCAGCCGGACTGGCTTAAAGCCTGCGAAGCCAATATGGCCTTGCAGGATCCCGAAACGCGCCGCAGGAACATGCTCACCGACGATGACCTTCGTTCCATCCAGGCACCCGCCCTCGTTGTATGGACCACCAAGGACCCCTCAGGGCCGGTCGATGAGGGCCGCCGCATCGCTGGCCTGATCCCTAACGGCCGGCTGGCCGTCATCGAAAACGCCGGTCACTGGCCCCAGTACGAGCAGACCGAGATCTTCAACAAGATCCAGTTGGATTTCCTGCTCGGGCTCGACGAGGGCGCCGACGCGGAACTGACCTCCGCACAAACTCAAGGCTAGGAGACTGCCATGACCGTTGCTCTGCTTGCCATGTCCCACAGTCCTCTCCTCGAACATGGAGATCCGGGGCCGGAAGTTAAGTCAGAAGTGGAGGCCGCGTTCGACGTTGCCCGCAGCTTTGTCCACGACTACGATCCGGACGTGGTCATCAATCTGGGCCCTGACCACTACAACGGCTTCTTTTATCAGTTGATGCCGGCGTTCTGCGTCGGTTATGACGCTGTCAGCATCGGTGACTACGGAAGCCAGGCGGGCCCACTAAACGTCCCGAAGGACATCGCACAAGGCCTGGCCGAGTTCGTGATCGGTCAAGGTATTGATATTGCCGTCTCCCTGAAGATGGAGGTAGATCACGGCGCCGTCCAGCCCATGGAGATCGTCTACGGCGACATCACCGCTAAGCCGTTCATCCCCATCTTTATCAACTCTGTTGCGCCGCCCTTCACGCCCCTTCAGCGTGTCCGGCTGCTCGGCGAGGCCATTGGTCAATATCTGAAGACCCTTGATCAGAAAGTGCTGCTCATTGCTTCCGGTGGGCTTTCCCACGATCCGCCGGTGCCAAGGTTGGCCACCGCCACCGAAGCCCAGCGCCGGATGTTGATCGGGGCCGATGGTCAGCAGACGCCCGAGGCGCGCGCTGCCCGGCAGCAGAGGGTCTACGACACTGCGGACGCGTTCGCCCGTGGCGAAGCGAACATTAAGGACCTTGCCCCTGAGTGGGACCAGCAGCTGATGAAGATTCTCGCCTCCGGGGATCTATCGCCGATCGACGCCTGGACACCGGAGGAGATGACGGAGATCGCTGGTAACTCCTCCCATGAAGTCCGTACCTGGATCGCAGCTTATGCAGCCCTGGGAGCCGTTGGTCCCTACACGGTGCAGTACAGCTATTACCGCCCCATCCGCGAGTACATTGCAGGGTTCGGTGTCACAACCGCCACCCTCGACCACAGCTAGCGCAGCGCCGGACACCGGACGAAAAAGCTGCACGATTGAGAGTTACGTAATGACAAATCAAACCAGCGGCGCCAATGACGGCGCAGCGGTAGCGGTCAGTTCACCGAACCTGAGGACCGTGGCCAACACCCTGTTAGGGGCATTGAAGACCGCACGCCCCTGCGAACCCGTAAGGGATGTGCTGGGCGGTGATCTTAACGCAGCCTATGACGTGCAGGAACTCCTGATTCAGAGCCGCGTCAGTACCCGGAACCGGCGGGTTGGCCGCAAAGTCGGGCTGACTGCACCTGCGGTGCAGCGTCAGCTCGGCGTGGACCAGCCCGACTTTGGCGTGCTGCTGTCGGAGATGCAGCGTGGCGAAGACGAAGAGATTCCGTACTCGCAGCTGATCGCCCCCCGCATTGAGGCGGAAATTGCCTTCGTGATGGGGCGTGACGTCGAGAACACCGAGCGGGGTGCAGTTCTTTCCGCCGTGGATTTCGTCGTTCCATCACTCGAAATCGTGGACAGCCGCATCGCCAATTGGGACATCGGGATCGTGGACACGGTCGCAGATAACGCATCAAGCGCCTACTTCGTCCTTGGAAACAGCAAGGCGACGCTGAACGACTACGTACCTGCAGGGGCGGAAATGGTCATGACCATCAACGGCCAACAGGTCTCCCAGGGAACCGGGGCCGACTGCCTCGGCGATCCCATCAACGCCCTGCTTTGGGTCGCGGAAACAGCCGCGGCGCTGGGCCGTCCCCTCCGTGCCGGGGAAGTCGTACTTTCCGGCGCACTCGGCCCCATGGCCCCCCTCAAAGCCGGCGACGTCGTCGAAGCCAGCATCAGCGGCCTGGGCACCGTTACCGTTTCAGCATCTAAGGAGTTCTCATGAGCGCAAAAGCAGCCATCATCGGCTCGGGAAACATTGGCACCGACCTCATGTTCAAGATCATGAGGCTCAGCGACAAGCTGGACATGGGCGTCATGGTGGGCATCGATCCCACGTCCGACGGCCTTGCCAGGGCGGCCCGGTTGGGCATTGCCACCACCGCCGAAGGCGTTGAAGGCCTCATCGCAATGCCGGAATTCCAGGACATCGAAGTCGTCTTCGACGCAACGTCTGCCGGAGCCCACCGCCATAACGCAGAGGCCCTGGCTCCCTACGGGAAAAAACTCGTCGACCTCACCCCTGCCGCCATTGGCCCCTACGTCGTGCCCTCGGTGAATCTTGAGCAGCACCTGGACGCGGGCAACGTCAATATGGTCACCTGCGGCGGGCAGGCAACCATACCCGTCATTGCGGCCATCGCCAGCGCCGCACCTGTGCACTACGGCGAAATCGTCGCTTCCATTTCATCAAAATCTGCAGGGCCGGGAACCCGGGCCAACATCGATGAATTCACTGAAACGACCTCGGATGCGATCGTCCAGGTGGGCGGGGCCGCCAGCGGCAAGGCCATCATCGTCCTGAACCCGGCCGAACCGCCGATGATCATGCGCGACACGGTCCTGTGCCTGGTCGACCGGCTCACCGAGGCCGAACAGGACAAGGTGTCCGCTGCTGTGCAGGAGCGGGTCAATGAGGTGGCCGGCTATGTCCCCGGCTACCGGCTGAAGCAGGCCGTGCAGTTCCAGGACGAAGGATCTGAAGTCAAAGGCCTCATCCCGGAAGGCCGCGGCACAGGAGAATACACGCGGGTCAGCGTGTTCCTCGAAGTTGAAGGCGCCGCGCACTACCTCCCGGAGTACGCCGGAAACCTGGACATCATGACCTCTGCCGCGCTCCGTGTCGCCGAGCAGCTGGTCTCTACAAAACAGGAAGTAGCATCATGAGCCAGACACCCACCCGCGTCTTCATTCAGGACGTCACGCTGCGCGACGGCATGCACGCAGTGCGCCACCGTCTCAGCACGGAGAACGTCGCCAAGATCGCGGGAGCCTTGGACGCCGCCGGCGTCGACGCCATCGAGGTCGCCCACGGTGACGGTCTTGCAGGCAGCAGCCTCACCTACGGTGCGGGAAGTAACACCGATTGGGAATGGATCGAAGCTGCCGCCTCTGTGGTCAAGAAGGCACGGCTCACAACGCTGCTGCTGCCCGGAATCGGCACCCTGCATGAGCTGCGCCAGGCTTATGACCTGGGGGTCCGGTCTGTACGCGTCGCCACCCATTGCACCGAAGCGGACGTCTCGGCCCAGCACATTTCCTACGCCCGCGAACTGGGAATGGATGTTTCCGGATTCCTCATGATGTCGCACATGTCTGAGCCCGAAAAGCTGGCCCAGCAGGCCAAGCTCATGGAGTCTTACGGTGCTCACTGCGTGTACGTCACCGACTCCGGTGGTGGCCTGACGATGGAAGGTGTCCGGCAGCGCGTCCGTGCCTACCGCGACATCCTGAACCCGGAAACGGAGATCGGGATCCATGCCCACCAGAACCTGTCCCTCGCGGTGGCCAACTCTGTCGTCGCCGTCGAAGAAGGCGCCTACCGTGTGGACGCCTCCCTCGCAGGTCATGGTGCAGGAGCCGGCAACACCCCCGTAGAGCCCTTCGTCGCTGTCGCCACCCTGCACGGCTGGGAACACGGCGCCGACCTCTTCGCCCTTCAGGACGCCGCGGAAGACCTCGTCCGGCCCCTGCACGACCGCCCCGTTCAGGTAGACCGCGAAACCCTCACCCTCGGCTACGCCGGTGTCTACTCCAGCTTTCTCCGCCATGCCGAACGGGCCTCAGCCCGCTACGGCCTGGACACCCGCGACATCCTCGTCGAAGTCGGCAAGCGCCAGCTCGTCGGCGGCCAGGAAGACATGATCACCGACGTCGCCCTCGACCTCCAGCACGCCGCTGCGAAGCACCAGCAACCCCTCCCCGTCCGCTAACACCACCTCCCCAAGGAACCAGACATGTCAACGAAGACATCCCCAAACCTCGAGGGCCGCACCAGCCCCATGAAGGTTGCCATGGCAAGCTTCATCGGCACGACCGTCGAGTACTACGACTTCTTCATCTATGGAACAGCAGCAGCGCTGGTCTTCCCCAAGCTGTTCTTCCCCGAAGCCGGCCCGCTGATGGGCACGCTGCTATCTTTTGCCACCTTCGGCGTGGGATTCCTTGCCCGCCCGCTCGGAGGCATCGTCTTCGGCCACTTCGGTGACCGGGTCGGCCGGAAAAAGATGCTCGTCATTTCCCTGGTGGGCATGGGCGCCGCAACGTTCCTGATGGGCCTCCTGCCCGGCTATGCACAGATCGGCATCGCCGCACCCATCCTGCTGACCGTCCTTCGCCTGTTCCAGGGATTCTGTGTCGGCGGCGAATGGGGAGGCGCGACGCTCATGGCCGTCGAACACGCACCCAAGGGCAAGAAGGGCTTCTATGGAGCGTTTCCCCAGATGGGGGCCCCGGCCGGCGTAGCCCTCGCCACGGTCGCCTTCCTGGGCGCAACCCAGCTGCCCGGCGACCAGTTCATCGCCTGGGGCTGGCGCCTGCCGTTCCTCGTCAGCGCGGTCCTGGTCATTGTCGGCCTAATCATCCGCCTCACCATCGCCGAAAGCCCCGCCTTTGCGGCGGCCCGGGAGAAGAAGGAGCTGGTGAAGCTCCCCATCAAGGAAGCCTTCCGCCGGCACCCCAAGGAAATTTTCCTCGTCGCCGGCACCTACCTCAGCCAGGGCGTCTTTGCCTACATCACCATGGCCTACCTGGTCAGTTACGGCACGGCCGTGGCCGGAATTGACCGTACTACCGTCCTGCTCGGAGTCTTCATCGCGGGCATCGTCGCCGTCATCCTCTACCCGGTCTTCGGCTCACTCTCGGACAGGTACGGCCGGAAGACCATGTACCTCACCGGTGCCGTAGCAATGGGTGTGCTCATCGGTCCAGCGTTCATGCTCATCAACACAGGCGTAGGAGCCAACTTCATCCTGGCCGTCGTGATGATCTTCGGTATCGCCATGGCTCCGGCAGCCGGCGTGACCGGCTCCCTGTTCTCGATGGTCTTCTCCCGGGAAGTCCGCTATACCGGAGCATCAGTTGGCTACACCATCTCGCAGATCGCCGGCTCGGCCTTCGCCCCCACGATTGCCACAGCACTGTTTGCGGCGAGCAAATCCAGCGACTCCATTGTCATCTACCTGCTCATCGTATCGGCCATCTCCGTCATCTCTGTTGCACTCCTGCCCGGTGGCTGGGGACGGAAGGAAGCAGCCCACCAAAACGGCGAAGAACTCGCAGAAACTCAACGAAACGCAGCAAACAGCCCTGCCCAATCCTGACCAGTCGTTCAACAGCAGGGGCGGCCGGCAGATTCCGGGCCGCCCCTGCCACCACTAGCCCAAGCTTCCTCTTCACGGGCTGAGGTTCCGTGACTCAGGTTCGACCACCACTCATCCTGTCCTCAGTCCTGCCTGAAAGGTCACGCGAATGACACGCGCAGATCTCCCGGACCGCATTTTCGGACCAGATGAAATTCCGACTCTTGTATGGCAAGGCATGACACCCGCGAAGCGGCCAAGAGCGGTCCGGGACTGGCATCTGCTGGTCGGTGCCGTAGTGGAGGTTCGACGGGAGGGACAGGTTATCCGGACAGGGCTCGTGGACGACGTCACCACATCCGGAGACATCGTCTGGATGGCGGCAGATGGGTTCGAGAGCAGAAAAATGATTGACAAACGAGAGGGCTACGAACTTGCGATCGTCCAAGCACTGCATTAATGCTCCTCAGACAGCTGCGGTAAAGACCCACGCTGTCCTCCCACGCTGCGCGACAGGTTTGGAGCAAAGCCGCACCTGCGGCTTCCACCCGACGGACCTAAGCGATTGTGGCAATAACAGCCGTACCCAGGAATCAGCAGATGCTCCCGTGGTGGACAGCGCGGTCCACTATGGCCATTCAGCCGGCTCAGCACCGGAAAGAAGCTTTCCGTCCGGAGAAATCACTTCCTCTGCCTGGGAGGGCTGGTGGCACGGCAGCGCCACCGGAGCTGCCTAACAGACGCCGGGAACGCGAACCTGACCCTGACCGAAGCTGCAATTATCAGTCTCGGATCCGTAGGCCGTCTCATAGTGAAGATGCGGCAGATAGCCCCTTCTGAGGCCACTCCCCCGCCTATCTCAAAGAGCCGATAACGGATCTTATGTAAAGCTGCGGTCAGAAGGGGGCGGAAAAGGCCCTCCCCGGGCGCTCACGAAAGGCTGTTTCCGCCCGTCGTTCGTGGCGTTTTTCCCCGGAATAGCGGGATCAGAACTGCTCAGCCAGTGCCAAGTTTACGGGGGGATGTCCAGGAAGATCGTGGCTGACGGGCGTTTGGGCATGGGTCTGCTGTTCACCCCTCCTATGGTGTTTCGCCGACGGATGCAGGAAAATGCGGAGCAGCTAAAAGCTTGAGTGAGTACACCCATAACTGGCGGGATGTGGCTCGACGCCCCGGTCAAGTGGACATCAAGGCTCGCGCTCTGACTGTGGGGCGGCCTGATTCGACTCCCAACGCCGGGTATGGATGGGTTGGATTGCGAAATACGCCAGTCCCCGTCAGCCTCCGGATGCCACCGCCAGCACGGCGTCTCGCAGACGGTGATCGTCCTGAGAGAGCCCGTTGATCACCTCTCCGAGGCTGACGCCTGTCTGCACGATCTGCTCGGAGCCCTGCTGCTGACCCGCGGTCCTAAGCGTCACGAACACTCGTGAGTAGTCAGGGTCGGATACCACCTCTGGCGCCCGCTCCTTTTCCACGACGGCAGTCGGCCCGAACACGAGGAGGATCGTCGGCTGCGCATCAGCGCGGTGCATAGCGACGCACCACTCCCATATTCCGGCGAGCCTCGCCTCGACCGTCGTCACCGGCCCGCTCTGGACAGTCTCGTTCACCTGCTTCGTCAGCGTCGTCTGCGCAAAGCTGCGCAGCCCGGCCTTCACAGCGGCTAGGGTCTTGCGGCTGTCCTCCAGCTGCCGCCGCGCATGCTCGGCGATGAGATCGGCGAACTCCTGGGCCGCACGATCCTGCGGCCGGTACCCGTAACGTGCAGACTCCCCCGTCTCGCACATGGCCTTGATGAAGGAGATCTGGTCGTCGAGGTTCACTGCCGCCTGGCCTTCCACGAAGTGGTCAATCATCTGCTGGATGAAGAAAAGCTGCTCAGGATGCCGCCGAGACCATGACGGATCGCGAGCGACGTGTGCGTGAAGGTCCCCTAAAACCTCGGCATAGGTGACGACAACAGCCTGTTTCCATCCATCTTGCTGGCGGTGGGGCTCGCGGCGGTGGCAAAGCAGAACCACTGCGGCCGCTCTCCTGGGTCTCCCGGGCCCAACAGCGTGGGCGAGATAACGGCGGTAGTCGTGACCGTGTCCATCGGAGGTTCCGTAGTTCTCGACGACGACGGCGGCATCTTGTCGCGACAGGAGGATGTCGGCAATGTCCATGCCGACCTCGCCGCCAGCGACTTCCTCGTCCCCTCTGGTGTCGACTTCCTGGGCCACGCGGTAGCCGGTGGGAGGCAGCTGCTTATCAGCCGATAACTCAGTATTGATCCTCGCGAGGAAGATGCGCTGGAAGGCATCTCCGAGTGCATGAGTCCCTTCGGCGGCAAGCAGCCAGGCGAAGACGTTGGAAAGTTGCTTCTCGTGGGTGCCGTGGTGCATCACCCGGAAGACATTGAACTCCTCGGCCAGGCTCCGGGAGAGCATGGGCACGAGCGCCGTGACGAAGCCACTCATGTCCGTCGGTCGTTGGGCCATAGCCTGATGCTAGTTGAATGGTCGCCAAATAGGGCGGACGGCGCGGACAGCGCCAGACCCCAAGGAGTCCGACCGATGGGGGTCACTTCAACAACTCGATTCGAGGTGGTGTAGGCGGCCAGCCCACGCATAGTGAAGAAAAACTCTGAAGGAAACGGCCACGCGGGCTCAGGGTCAGCGTCTCATCTTTACGCCGGCCTCCTGAGAGCCAATAGGAGTTCATGATCCAAAAAGCACCAGGGGGCTCGCTCGAGCTGCTTGGCCGCGACATCTACCAATTCGGGAATCGGCAGGGCCTAGCTCCGTTGAAGGCAGAATTAGGTAATGACGACGGACAAGGCTTCTCCGCTTTTTGCAAAGACCAACTCGGAGCGGGCTGCGGAAAAGCTGAATCGGTCAGATTGGCCCCTAGGTCCATGACACCATTTGTGGCCGCGGATGTGATTCAGCGGGTCCTGGACCAGGCCGGCGGCACTTTCCTAAAAGACCTTCCCCCCCTCCACGCCTCTGTGGCCGTGATGGATCGGGTAATGGGACTGGCGGGCCCCAGTGCCGTGAAGAACATCAAAACACCATTTGTGGCCGCGGATGTGATTCAGCGGGTTCTGGACCAGGCCGGCGGCACTTTCCTAAAAGACCTTCCCCCCCTCCACGCCTCTGTGGCCGTGATGGATCGGGTAATGGGACTGGCGGGCCCATTTGTGGCCGCGGATGTGATTCAGCGGGTTCTGGACCAGGCCGGCGGCACTTTCCTAAAAGACCTTCCCCCCGTCCAGGGAGAAGAAGTAGAGGAAATCGCCAGTAGGCTCCGGGAAGCCGAGGACGAAGAAGCTGTCTTTGCTATCAACGCGGCCTATAGCAAAGTAGCAGGCGCAAACGCCGTGGAGCCCGATCACGGCAACCAACTAGCGCTGACCATACCTTTCCACGATCGTTACATCAGGGCCGCACTGCAACTCGCGGCTGTGTCGGCCTATATGACTGTTGTTTACGTCGTTGGGTTAGCTGCCGCGCTCATCCCACCGCTTTCCGCTGCGCTTTGGACGTCGGGGTACACTCCGCACAAGCCGAAGATAGTTTGGAAGGCAGTGGGAGAAGCCTATGACCGAATATTTTCGCCGGAAAACAACCATTTGCCGCCCGAACCGCCAAAGAAGAATATTTGGTGAGCTTCGTTTGGATAGTGTCCTGGAAGACAGGGCCGGAAGATATATGTTCCGTGCCCTGTCTTCTGCCCTTTATGTGAGTCAATAGGTGGGCGGGTCTGCAGCCATCGTTTAATCTGTGAGAAGAGCGATACTGCCTCAGTGGATGGTGATGTCGGCCGATGCGGAGTCGAGTCCCTCGGCGCGCGCCGTGACCGTCACGATGCCAGCATGCTTTGGGCGGGCCCGCCGCGCCTTCCGAGGGAGCTCACTCAGCGCCTTCTAACAACTCCGCGTCCGGCTCGGTCCATTCCAGGGCGGCGACGAGGTGCCCCTCGTCGGGAAGTGCTTTCTGTTCGGCTGCCGGCAACTTGTCATAGGTGTAAGCAGCAACGGCCATCGGTGAGGTGGAGCGTCCGAGGCTGTAGCGCACGCTGCGGTCGTTCTTTGTTCCGCAGATCAGGATCCCGACGGTTTCGTTGTGGAAGTCGCGGCGGAGCACATCGTCGACGAGGGCGACATAGAAGTTGAGTTTGCCAGCGAATTCGGGCTGAAACTTGCCGGTTTTGAGTTCGATGACGACGTAGCGGGATTGTTCGATGTGGAAGAAGAGCAGGTCAACGTAGAAGTCGTCTCCGTCGACGTCGAAGTGAACTTGGCGGCCGACGAAGGCGAAGCCGGGGCCCAGTTCGCGGAGTGTTTCGGTGATTCTGCTGGTGAGGGCGTTTTCGAGATCACGCTCGGCTACTTCGCCGGAGAGGCCTAGGAATTCGAAGTTGTAAGGGTCCTTCGCGACCTGTTGCGCAAGCTCGGAGTCTGGTCCAACAAGCTGTTGGACAAAGTTCGAAGGCGCCGCCCCGGTGCGTTCCAGGGTTTTGTTCATGATCATGTTCATCAGGACGTTGCGAGACCACCCGTACTTAGTGGCCGCTGAGGCGTACCAAGACCGGTCCTCCGGCGACTCGAGCTTGTCCAGCAGCACCGTGATGTGACCCCACGGCAATTGTCCAACAGCCTGTTGGACAATTGGCTCCGGCCAAGCCGCGGCGAAACCGCGCATGTAAAAAAGGTTGGACCGGGAAAGTCCTTTCATTTCTGGAAATTCCGCCCGGAGATCATCGGCAAGCCGGCTCATGACCTTGCTCCCCCACTCCTCGATCTGCTGGCGCTCGAGAATAGTTTTCCCGATGGACCAGTACAGCTCGATGAGCTGGGTGTTCACGGTCCGGAGCGCCTGTATTCGGGCGACCCGGACCTGGCCCTTGAGTTCGCCCAGGAGTTCGTTGTAGCCACTGGGGAGGGCGAGGTCGCGGGCGTCGGTCATGCGTTTGATCCTATCGAGGGTCACCGACAGTCCGGCCTTCGGCTAGCGGCTGGGCCCGCTTTTACCTCGTTCGGCTCCAACTGCGGCGCCGGTGCGGGTCTTTCTGGCCTTTGCTGCGCCTTTACCCATGGTGACGGCGGCGCTGGGGTGTGTGCCCTCGCTGCGCTCTGCTGCTGCCCGTCCACGAACTTGCGTTTCGCTGGCACCGGTAGTGGCCAGGGACGCGGCAAATGCTTCCTGCCGCTCGGCTGATCCGTAGTCCGCGGCGGATGTACTTTCAGCCTTCAAGCCCTGGTCTTGCAGCCGCCTGCTGTCGTTGCCGGTGACGAGGTTCTCGATCTCGCGGCCGACGCCTTCAAGGCGGACGAACAGTTCCTTTTCGGCCCGTTCGTACCGCTGTTCCAGTGAAGACCATTGGGAGCCTTTGAAGCCGCCCTCGGCGAGGAGCTTGGCTTCGTGCATTTCCTTGGCTGCTTTGACGAACTCGGGATCTTTGAAGTGGGAGTCGTTGGTGCCATTGACGTTAGCGGTAGTTTCCTTGCGCAGCTGGTCAAGGTCAGGACCGTTGACGCCGTCCTTCCCGATCAGGAACATCCGTTCCTTGATGTCCGAGTCGGCAGCTGCAACTGCCTTCGGGGTTTTAGCGTTGTGTGCCCTCTGCAATGCCTGTGCCAGCTCGGGGTTGGCCAGGTACTCCACCGGCACCTGGTGGCGCTCCATTTCCGGGGCCAGTTTCTCCGCCTGGGCGCGGAGCTCTTCAGCGCGGGCAGCTGCGAGCAGCTGCATGGATTTCTCGTGTTCGGTGGCTGCCTTGCGCGTCTCTTCCTGGCTCAGTGCCAGCGCTTCCAGCCGGGCCTTCTCAGCCGTGATGGTCTCGATGCCCGATTCCAGGTACGCGGCGTCGGCGCCGACGTTGTGGGTGTCGATCCCATAGCGGGTCAGGACTTCATGCCGGATACGCTCCGCGGCCGCCAATGCCGCCGGGTCATGGTCTTTCCAGCCTTCCGCGACGGCATGGGCGGTGGCGATGTCATGGGGCTGCGCTTTGTCCCACCACTGATCCTTTTCCACTGGTGACAGCGCTGCTTGGACGGCGCTGCGTTGGGCAGCCAGGTGTGCCTGCGCTTCGGGCGATGCCTGGGCGTCCTGCTGTTCCTGTTGCCGCATCAATTCCTGCCGCCGGCGGGCCAGGGTTTCGGCAATCCGCGAGGCGATCAACAGTGACTGGCGCATTCCGCTGTCCAGGACATCATCGATTCCATCTGATTCACTCATGGTGTTTCCCCCTTGCACTTGATGTGATTCTTATCGGTCGAGCACGGCGCCTGGTTCACGCCCCGTGTGTTGGTGGGTTTTCACGGGTGTCGGAGTGGTGGGCACTGCCGAACCTGGGCGGATGGGAGCCATGCCTCGGAGACCGAGTTCCACGGACTTCTTCACAGGCGTCTTCTCCGGCGTACCCTGTTCCGGCGCGCCCACGGTGACCGGCCTGGGCATGGTCGCTGCGAAGGGTTTCAATTGTTCGGTCACCACGGCGCGGATCCGCTGTGCTTCCCTGATGCGCCCGGATTGTTGGTGCATCTCGTATATGGCAAAAGCGGTGTTCACCAGCTGCAGCATGAGGGCCGCCTGGGCCGCCGTTTTGTCCTTGCTCGACGCCGCCATGAACAACATGGCCGTCCCGGCGATGGACGGGAGTGCTACGGGTTTCCTGTACTGGCGTGGTGCGCGCAGCTGGGCTGTGCGGGACAGCTCGGCAGCGGTCGCTGCCAATGGTCCGGGCGTCGATTCCAGACGGTGTGACCATGCCGCGAATGCCCCTGATACTTCCCTCGCTGCCTTCGCCCAGGTGGCGTGGTCATCCCGCGGCAGGACGCGCAGTTTTTCAACCAGCGCTGTCGCGTTGCGGGTGTACTGAACCCACACCTCTGCTGACGGCGTTGCATTCTCGGGACCGGTCCTGGAGACCTTGCGCTTGTTGCGCGCCGCGGCGTTCCATTCCGCTGCAGCCTCGCTAGCCAAGTGCGGAGAGTCCGGCCACTCTTCACGCAGGGCGCCGAGCTTCAAGTCGGACGCGAGAGTGCCACCTCCAAACCAAATCGGCCGTTCACCAGGACGAGGGCGTTCGGCCACTGAGTAGCCAACAATGACGTCGGTGGTGTTCTTCGCGTAGCGCGGCCTGACCAGCAGCCCTGTGTCACGGGCGCGGCGGACGAACTCCGCTTCTGTCGCTGACGCGCTGGCGCTGGCGCGCACCTTGCGGGCCAGCGATGCCCGGTGCATTTCACGTTCGTCGCGGACGGCGGTGGCCTTCTCGGCACGGTCATAGCCACGGGTGGCGTGCACACTGGAGAGCTCTTCCAGGCCGTACTTGGTTTCCAGTTCCCGGCAGGTCTGTTGTGCGCGTTTGTAGTCGCCGTGGGTGGAGGCTTTGGTACCGTCTTCGCGGACGAGGGACACGGCAATGTGGATATGGTGGTTACCGTTCTCACTGGTGCCGTGATTGATCGCTACCCACCGGCACTGCGCCTTTCCGCTGGCCTCGGTAAAGCCCATGGCGTCGACAAAGTCGTTCGCAATGTCACCCCACTGCTGGTCCGTCAGGGCTCCCTCTTCGGCACGGAGGCTCAGGGAGCAGTGCCACACATCGGCGTGCTTGTGGCCGTTCGGCACCCGCTCCTTCTTCACCGGGTCCCAGCGGAAATCCTTTTGCAGCACCTCGACATTGAAGGCCTTGCGAGGCTGGTCCAAATGCTTCGCGATCGCCACCGCGTCGTCCTTGTCCAGGACGCCGTCGTCGTACCACGCCATGATCGCCGCATCGCCGGCGACCAGGTGCGGATCGGTGTGCGCGTTCTTCGTCTTATCTGCGTCAGTGGAGGCCAGGTACAGCAGCAGCCCGGACATCCGGGAGCCCCGGGTGATGTTCGGGATCATCGCCTACATCAATCCCTCGATGGTGCGGTCGATCCGCATCGCCACCTCGCGCACATACGCCAGCGCCGCCTTGGCATCCTGGGGGAATTCATCGCCCGCGTTCGCGT
Source organism: Arthrobacter sp. NPDC093139 (assembly GCF_044754165.1). Classification (NCBI taxonomy): domain Bacteria; kingdom Bacillati; phylum Actinomycetota; class Actinomycetes; order Micrococcales; family Micrococcaceae; genus Arthrobacter; species Arthrobacter sp. NPDC093139. The sequence goes on along the minus strand of NZ_JBIVOO010000014.1, from coordinate 57,347 downwards.
GCCTCGCGATCTGGTTCACGTTGTTCGACACCCGGGCCAACAACGTATGGATTGCCATCAATTCAGCCATCGCGGCTTTACGCTCCGTCGGCGTCTCCGACGACTCCGACAAAGCAGCGGTCAGCAGCAGATTCGGGACCGTGACCTTCTCCCTCGCAGCCCTCGCGACCAGGGCTGCTTCCTCCTCCGCCGTCACCCACACATCGCGGCGCTTCTTGGTCCCTGCCGGGGAATTCGCACGGCGACGCCTGGAAAGGCGGGAACGCGGCACACTCTCCTCAGACACGCACTCCCCCCAATCCCTCAAACGGCCCAGCGCAGCGACCCCAAAACCGGGGACCACAACGACCAGTGTGCCAAGCAAACAACCACAGGGCCGTGCGCGACACGCCATTTACACCCGTGTAAATGTATAACTTGCTCCGCCGAAATCGGCGGCCGCCCTTCCTCCTGCCCTCTGGCGTAGCCCAGACCGCGGATCGGCACGCCGCTGCGCGTCGCTGCCCGGAAACCCACTACGCCTGTGGTTACGGTGGGTGCATGCCAACCATTGATATCGAACAGACACGCAACCAGGCACGCGCCCTCCTGGACTCGCGCATCGAGTCCGTCACCAACCTGGTCAAGACCCGACAGCGGATCACAGAGCTGCGCGAGCAGCTCGCCGACGCCGAGCGCGAAGATAAGCGCGCCTATGTGCGCGCCACCAAGGACGGGTGGAGCCCCGAGGAACTGAAGAAGCTCGGGCTTGAATCCGGCGCCGCATCGCGCCGCCGGAAGCCGGCCGCCCGCACGTCGGACGAGGGATCCCCGTCCTCTCCTGGTGGGGTCACCGGGGCTGAGTAAGCAGCCCCTCGTCCACCTGGGCACGGCAAAAGCTAAATCCTCCGGGCTTTTCCCGCACACACGTGGACGACAGGAACCACCTGACCGGCTGCACACAACCGCCAGGTCACCAACAGCTCAACCATCACCGCCAGTAGCCGGCGGATGTGCACAGCCTGGAATCAGGACCGTCGCCAGCGGGCACCTTCCCCATGGACCAAGACCGGCGCTGCCGTGGCACCTGAATGGGCGGCTGGTTTTTCTTCAGCAGGGACGACACAGGACTGCACTGCGCGGCAGCCTTGGGTACAAACGGAACCACTCCAGGGAGCTGGCTTCTAAGGCACAGGGGGGCTTCCCGGGCCGGAACAGGGCGGTGACAACCACAAGCTGCAGGGCGGCGCGAATCACCACGAGGTCCGCGGGCACGCGTGATCCAAGCAATGGCACCAGCCGCAGCAATGAGCTTCACAAAAAAGTGAACCCGACTCGAAAGACACGCAAGGCCAGCACCCGTCATTGGGTGCCAGCCTTCACCGCATTAAGCGGTCGCGGGTCAGTCGTCTACGGAAGCCTCGCCCTCGGAAAACCTGGCCGGACGAAATCCGCTCCGCCGTCTTCTCGTAGGCGGCCAATGTAGGCGGCATGTCTTTGAATGCTGCGCGGCACACCCCGAAAAAGTTCCTGCCATGGGTGAGGATTGAGCCATGGCAAAGCGCATCCGCGGTCTAACCGCCGTGATTTACAAGCAGGCTGGGTCCGTGCCGGTGATCCAAAGTGCAGCCTCATGAAGCAGATGAGGCTCCGGTACGCCGGAGCGTGTCGGGAGTGCGGTGCCTCTCTTCCGGCCGGGACAGAAGCGGTCTATGTGAGAGCGAGACGAAGACCGTCCGCTGCTTGGAGTGTGCTACCGAGGCTACGGAAAACATGTCCCCTGATCTGCAGCCACCTGGTGATGAGTCGTTGGCCACTGAGTCCGGAGTAGCCGGGTCGTCCGCCCGACGCGAATATGAGCGCCGCAAGACGAAGGACGAGGAACGGATCCGCGAGAAGTGGGGTCGTTTCGGTGGTCTCGCAGTCACCCTCTCTGACGAGCGGCCGCATACCAAGTCTTGGGATCGAGGCGCGATCGGTGAGGAACGCCTCGGCGCTCGGCTAAACGCCCTGGCCGCCGATGGCCTGGCTGTCCTTCACGACCGATGCATCCCCGGCTCGAAGGCCAACATCGACCACATCGCCATCACTCCCGGTGGAATCTGGGTGATTGATGCCAAGCGATACAAGGGACGGCCTGAACTGAAGATCGAGGGTGGCATCGTTCGCCCACGCGTCGAGAAGCTCCTCGTTGGCCGGCGTGATTGCACGAAACTGGTCGATGGGGTGCTCAAACAGGTCGACGTCGTCCGCGACCTCGTCGGGGATGTTCCGGTCACTGGGGCGCTGTGCTTCATCGAAGCAGACTGGCCCCTGATCGGGGGCGCGTTCTCGACTCATGGCGTTCAGGTGCTCTGGCCGAAACGGTTAGCCAAAGTGCTTATAGAGCAGACAGCCGGCGACGTTGATGTGGCGAGGATGCGTGAGTTGGTAGCCTTGCGGTTCAAGTCTGCGTGACGTCAGGTGTCGATGTTCGAAGCTGCTCGGAAAGCACACTACGGGACCGTCTCCACGGCCACGGCCCTTAGCCAGCCATCTGTGGTCTCACCGTTGATCGTGGCCTCACCCATTTCCACAACCATCTGGACCCTTGTACCGTCCCGCCACCCGGCAGCTTCTGACTCGTCAACGAACACTGACAGGTCATCGGCTCCCCCTTTGGCCTTTAGCAAGACGTTGAACTCCCCGGCCGCCCCGGTCATCCACAGCTCGGACATGACCAGTTCGCCCGTAAGCCGAAACTGGTCCCCAACCTTAATTCCACCCATCCGGGCGGAGTTGAGCTTGTCGAGCAACTCATCGACGGTGATAGCCGTGACCACAGGGGCAGCAGGCGCGGACTCAACTGATGGCATGCTTGCTTCAGTTGTCACAACCTGGGACGGAGTTGGCGCGATCTGGGACGGAGTTGGCGACGGGAGAGTCTCGGCGCGGTTGCGTGAACCATCACCGCCCCCGAGCGCACTGATGATGAGCAGCCCGACGATGAGGAGCGCGAACAGGCCGCCGCCAATCCCGATCACTTTCCACGGGGTCTCTGGTTTCGGGCGCCGGAAGATCAGCTCCGACCGCACTGTCCCTTGGGTCTGAGAGACGAACTCCCAGCCCTCTTTCTCTAACTTGGCTCTAGTCCTGGCCTCCATACCGCGAACCGTCTTCACGGACCTCGTCTCGTACTTCACACCCGTTGCTGTCGTCATCGTCATGTTGTTCCCCCTTGGCCCCCGGACATCAAATACTCTTCGCGAGCTTAGAGTGGCGCGACGGTGTCTCCAAGTCGCGCCCCAAAGCGCACACTGCGCAGCGGTGTCCGTGCAGAATTCATACCCCTCTAAAACCGGCTTGCGGTCGACGGTGCCGCCACTTAGCGCTGGACAGACGCTAAGGTACTCGTCGACAGCCTTCGGCGTTGTGCCATGGCTTAGCCGTCCTCTTTCTGGTGCTGCATTTCTTCGCGGGTCCTGCGTCCTGGCCTGAGCTCTCCTGCTGGGACGCCGGGCCATTTCTTGCCGCCGTTGTACTTGCGCTGCAGCCGCTTCAGTTCCCTCAAAGTGGCGCCTTCGACAAGATCGGTGATGGACGCGTATCCCTCAAGGTGCCCGACGGCTTTTACAGCAGCGCGGATCTGATCCGCGTCGGTTTCCGTGAAGTACGGAGAGACGGACTTCTTCTTCTTGCTCACCGGCCGGCCCGGTCGAGCGCGGCCTTGGCTTTGGCGACAGCCTGCCGTGCCTCCCGCAGAGCTTCGGCCTGCTCGTGAGTTGGTCCGGTGCCGTCACGCCACTCCGAGCGGAGTTCCTCCTCGGCGTCACCCAGGAGCGCGAACGCTTTAGATCGCATGTCATCGAAGGTGGGCAATTCCTGGGCCATAGCGTGGATCCTGTCGTGCGGAGGCGGGTAGAAACCGTGGTCGGGGCCAGCGTATCTGCCGGCCCCGACCAAGGCAGGGTTTAGAAGGGCGGTTCGGAGTCCGGACCGTTGCCCCAACCGCCTGCGCTGCTGGTCTGCGGGGTAGACCACGGATCGGCCTGGGGGGAGGACTGGCCGGGCTGGCTGCCCGTGCCCTGGTTGCCGAAGCCGCCTGCTCCCTGTCCACCCTGGTTGCTGCGCTGGGAGCGGTTAACCTTCACGTTCGCGTAGCGGAGAGAGGGCCCGATCTCGTCCACTTCGAGTTCGATTACGGTGCGCTTCTCGCCTTCCTTGGTCTCGTAGGAACGGCTCTTGAGCCGGCCGGAAACGATGACACGCGTGCCCTTGGTGAGGGATTCGGCCACGTTCTCCGCTGCTTCCCGCCACACGCTGGCACGGAGGAACAGTGTTTCGCCGTCCTTCCATTCGTCGGTCTGCCGGTCGAAGGTCCGGGGCGTGGAGGCCACGGTGAAGTTGGCCACCGCCGAGCCCGACGGCGTAAATCTCAGCTCAGGATCCGAAGTTAGGTTTCCGATGACGGTAATGGTGGTCTCGCCTGACATGGTGACTGCCTTTCCTGTTGCTTGGTCCTGTGTATCGGTTAGCTGCGGTTCAGTGTCGTGCCAGGGGGCCGCAGGGTCCGAGAGCACCTGGTACGGGACGTTGACGGAGCCGGCGGGGTTGGCGACGAGGCCGAACCATGCATCGTCGTCGTTATGCTGCCGGGGACTGATGGTGAAGTCCGGCGTGGGGGTGCTCATACCCGTACCGCGCGGTTCATGTGGGCTTGGACGAGCTTGTCCCTGCGGAGGCCGGCCCAGTGGTCCTGGTCATCGGAGTTGTTCACGACGACGGGTGCCTGGGAGTAGCCGAGCTCTTCGGTGATGTAGGCCAGGGCCGCCGGCACTTCGGTGATGTCCACGGCGGTGTAGCTGATGCCCTTGGAGTCGAAGTAGGCCTTCGTCTTGTCGCAGTTGGGGCAGTCCGGCTTGGTGTAGACCGTGTATTCGGAGGTCGTTGAAGGAGTCATTTTCAGTCCTCGGTTTCGTATCAGTTCTGGTTTCGTTCGTCTGGGTGACTCTGTATCTCCATACTACCGTTTATTCAACTGAATAAAAAGGGGTTTGGGCGTGATTTCTAGGGACTTTTCGACCACATTTTTTAGGTTGCGGGTGGGTGGTGTCCACGGTTTCGGAAGTGCGGAAGATGTCAGTTTCAGAAGTCGACTGCACTGAATGTCAGAAGTCCTCTGCACTAAGCCATTGGGCGGGCCCAGTGCCAGGCCGAAGTGACCTTAGTGCAGAGGAGTATCGAGCAGTTAGTGTTCAGAAGTCATCTGCACTACCCCGAAATCACGGGAAAGTCAGTGCAGTCAGCTTCTGAAAATGACACGAATGATGTGGTGGGTACCGCCGCCGGCGACTGTGGTCATCCCCGCAGGGTTCGCCGCAGCCCCCATGTGCCTGAAACCCCAAGTTCCTGGACCGGGTGAGGTATCCCCGGAAATGTGGGTGCCCCGTGTGAATAGGTGTCGTCCCTGCTGAAAGGAGACCAGCCATAGTCCGTGGTGTCCCGGCAGACCAAGTCTTGGACCATGGGAAACAATGCCGGATGTTTGTCCTGCCGCCATTCCGGTACTGCCGGGAAGGATTTGGTCAGCAGCATACTAACTATTCGCCGCCCCAGCGTGTTTATGCCGGGGACACAAGAAGGGCCGGCTGTTAGGCCGGCCCTTCTGCGTTCTCCTCGGCAAAGGAAATCTACGGATTCAGCCTAGCTGAATACTTCTTGTCGTGCGTGCGGCGCCCTGGTGGACGTCGTTGTCCCTGGTGCCGCGGCACCCGGTTGAGCGGTCAGTGGTGGTGCGTTACCTGGCGGTCCGCCGCTGGTGAGTGGATGCTGTGGTTCGCCCTGGGCGGCGGACCGCCCGACTTTTGGGAGGTTCCCGGCCCCGTCGTGGTGAGTGGTCGGGGGCCTTGCCGGGCGGTGGGGGTTCCGCCCGGCAAGGGGTTCTTTCTTATGCCGCTTCGGTTTCCTCGGCTGGTCTGCCGCTGTCGATGATCATCTGCTCGACCTCGCTTGGCGTGTATCCCCACGTGACCAGCTGGTTCAGGTAGTCCCGGTGGGTCTGGGACGGGGACCGCCATGAGTCCTTGGCGATCGTCTTTTCGTAACCGGCGCAGACGAGCGCGATCAGGGAGAACTCGGGCCGTGCCGTGGACTTGCCCACGTGATCCCGCAGCGGGTTCCACCCCCACCGGCCGGACTCTTCCGATTTCGCGCCGATCATTTGTGCGGCCACCGTTCCTTCGTAGCCGCTGGCCGTTTCGGAATGGTGCGTGATCGCGTGAACGGTGAAGTACTGCCAGCCCTTCGGAGCCTGCTTCTTTGACAGCAGAGATTTGACGAAATCGCGCCGCACGGTGGTGGCGGACACCATGGCCTTGTTGTTCTCGATCAGGGTCTTCCGCTCGGCTTTCTGCTCGTCGGTCATGGGGCCTTTCTGCACGTTGCTTCCGCCGTCGTAGCGTTCGTACTTCGGCGTGAAACCCAGTTCCTTCCATCCGGTGATGGCAGGAGTGGCGTTGTGTTGGCCCCGGTAGTCGGTGCTGACCACATAGGCGTTGGCGTCCTCCTCGGTGGCAGGTTCCCCGTCTGCCCTTTTGGCCGCCGAGACGTAAAGGTTCTCGTCGTCGGCGTAGTGTCCGGCGTCCTCAACGACGGTCTTGCCTTGGGCTTCCAGTTCCGCGATCAGCGCGGCGAGTGCGGCGGCGCTTTCGCGCCGGTCGCGCAGCAGCTGGGCGACGTGGAGCAACTGGTCTGGTTCGTCCATGATGACCGATTCCAACTCGGCGGTGGCGTCCTCGTCCCCATCGAACTCGGCCATGATGAGAGCTTCGTCGATGCTCCACCCTTTGCCCAGGGCGGCATCTCCGGCCTGTGATGCCTTGGCCTTCAACGCGCCCTCGACGGTCGTCTTGGTCCGTCCGGTCTTTTTCGCGATCGCTGCCGCCGAGACCCCGATTAGGGACAGCTGGTGGTATGCCTCGGCCTCGTCCGCCTCGGTCAGTTCCGCGCGCTGGATGTTCTCCACCACCTGTGTCACGATCCGCTCCGCTTCGTCCGGGCTGTCGGTGACCATGACAGGGATCAGAGGGCGGGCGGCTTCCACCGCGCCACGGGTGCGGCGCTGTCCCATCAGCACGTGCACGGTGCCGTCGTCCTTGCGGTGAGCAATCACGGGTTCCAGTACGCCGTGTTCTTTGATGCTGGCTACGAACTCCTTGGTCAGTCCGGCGTCCTTGCGGACGTTGGTGTCCACGGTCAGAGTTGCCGGGTCGAGCCATTCGAGTACGGATGTTGCGTTCATGGTGTTGCTCCTTCTTGCCGAGAAGTTGGGGTGAGTGGGGCGGATCAGGTGACCGGCCAGCGTCCCCTCTCCCCCGTTGTTTTTTGGTTGCTGGCAAGCTTGCTTGCTCGGCGGCCGACGGAGCCCTGTCTACCCGCAGGGCAAGGTGTGGGAAATTCCCGAAGGAAATCAGCGACGAAGGAGCGCCGTAGGGAAATTCCTGCGCCGCAGGCCCCGACGAAGGAGGGGCTAGACGGGGTGGAGCGGACGCCTAGAATCCGAAGGACAGCAACCAGAAAACGTCGTAGACAAACAGGGCCAGGGTGTCCGGAGCTCTGCGACGGCGCGCCCTGGACCCAACAGCCGGCCGCGAAGCGGACGCCCATTCACTGGTTGAAGCGCAGCGGAAACCAGAGCGAGCCCTGCGAGCCTGCCTTAAGACAAGAGAGCCGGCACCTGGGGCGCCGGCTCTCTATCGTTTCCCTCGGCAAGAGGAATCTTGTGGTGCAGCGTCAGCGCTGCGTGGGTGTCACGGCTCGTCGAGCCGGTGGTCTTCCAGTGGCCGGTCTACCGGGCCGATCACGGGGCCTGCGGTCAGCAGGCTCAGCTCCAGGATGTCTTCGAGGGGGCTCGCGTCAGCGGCAACGGCATCATCCTCTGTCATGCGGAAGTATTCGGCCACGCTCAGGACTCCTTGGCTGTGTAGGGCAGCGGTGTCCTTTCACAGTATCGGCAGTTCCTGCGGGCTGGCTGAAAGTCGCTGCGCCCGCGTCAGCGTCAAATGCGGCCGGCGGAGCGAAGCGGGGGAGGCCGCCGCGCACCTGGGAGAGATCCCCAAGGGGAAGGCCGGACCACTCGGGTGTGAGGTCCGGCCTCCTTCGGTTAGCGGCTCAGGCGGCGATCATATGCCTTCTTGGGGTCCCGGCTGCAGTCAGCCAGCAGGCCACGGTTGACCAGTTCGGCCAACAACTCGGCGAGCCGGTATCCGGCCACGTCTTCCAGCGCGAGCTTGAAGTACCGGGCGGCGAAGCTGGACTTTCCTTTGAGCCATTCCAGCCAGCCGATCAGACACAGCATGGGGGCGCGCTGCCCTTCGGGGGTTGCTTTCATCAGTTCGAACGCGACTTCCTGGGCGGTGTCAACGCGGGCCCAATCGGGGCGGCTGACGAAAACACCGAGCATGACGGAGGTGAACTGGTCCGGGGCGTGGGTGATGATGTCACCCATCATGTAGTCCCGAATGGTGGGGTGCTGCAGCGCCCCCGCCAGCTCGTGCGCGGTTTGCGTCGTCAGGCTCTTGGGGTTCTCCAGAACCTTGGCCCACGTTGCCCGGCTGGCCTCAAGGTCCTCGGGCCACCCGTCCGGCTTGTGCGCGGCAATGGCCTCGCGGGCTCCTTCGTCTCCGCTGAACGGGGCCGGGGCCGTAAACCCGGTGACGGCGCTCCCCCGGTAGATCAGGGCGGCGTTGCCGTTGCTGGTGGTGATCGCGTCCAGCGACTGGGCGGGGCAGCAGCTGGTGTCCGTGCACAGGTAGTTCCGCCACAGTTCGGAGGTCACCAGCCATGCATCCTTCAAGGGCATCCCTGCCGTCTCCAGCTCGGTGCGCAGCGCCTCCACGTGCTCGGAGTACGGGCGCGGGTTTTCGGCGGTGTCTTCGTCCGTGTAGATGACCAGCAGGCTGCCTGTGGCGGCTTCGTCGGCGGTCAGGTAGCTCACGATGGTTTGGGCGTAGGCGACCGGTTCCAGCCCAAACGGGGCATCCATGCGGAGGGTGGCGCCGAGCTTGTTGCCCTGCATGGTTACCGCGACGAAGGATTCCTTCGGGGCCTCGCACAGCGTGTGCGGGATGAAGGCCAGGATGTCGGCCGGGCCGGTGAATTTGATGAAGTCGTTCATGGTGTTGCTCCTTCTTGCCGAGAAGTTGGGGTGAGTGGGGCGGATCAGGTGACCGGCCAGCGTCCCCTCTCCCCCGTTGTTTTTTGGTTGCTGGCAAGCTTGCTTGCTCGGCGGCCGACGGAGCCCTGTCTACCCGCAGGGCAAGGTGTGGGAAATTCCCGAAGGAAATCAGCGACGAAGGAGCGCCGTAGGGAAATTCCTGCGCCGCAGGCCCCGACGAAGGAGGGGCTAGACGGGGTGGAGCGGACGCCTAGAATCCGAAGGACAGCAACCAGAAAACGTCGTAGACAAGCAGGGCCAGGGTGTCCGGAGCTCTGCGACGGCGCGCCCTGGACCCCAACAGCCGGCCGCGAAGCGGACGCCCATTGTTGAAGCGCAGCGGAAACCAGGCGAGCCCTGCGAGCCTGCCTTTGCCTTGGGACTTGTCAGACTGGGTTGGGTACGGTGGGATTGTCCCGCCTGGTTCCCCCAATCCCAGGCGGGACATTCTTTGTCAGCAGGAGAGATGGACTGTGGGACTGCGAAGCTTCTTCACCCGGCACCGGGCACCGGCCGCAGCGGAGCCCTCCGCCGTCGTGGTGGCCACGGAACGCGAGCCGCTGACCCCCGCACAGCTGGCAGACCTGGAAGCGGCGTGGGCCGAACTGCAGCAGGCGGCCAAGGAAGCAGGCGTGTCGTTCCATGCCTGCACGCGGGACGGCAGCCGCTGTCAGGACGACCCGCAGTCCGTACGGGCCATGGCGGAGACTATAAGGCGCACCCAGAAGTACACCGCCGAGGGCATCCAGGACAGCCCGCAGCGCTAGAAACGGCCCGTCCTTTAGGCTGGGCCCATGAGCGAGTCCATCCCGCCGGCTCTGCAACCACCGGTTGCTGTTGCCCTGGCGAAACTCGTCAAGACATTCCCGGGACCCGATGCGCTGCCAGGCGTGATGTATTCAGAACCCAAATGGGACGGGTACCGGACGATCGCGCTCATAGATTTTGACGGGGTGACGCTCTGGTCCCGGCAGGGCAAAGAGCTCACGCGGGTCCTGCCTGACCTGGCCGCAGCCCTCGGGGCTCAGGTCCCGCCCGGTGTCGTCCTCGACGGCGAAGCCGTCATATGGAACAGGGATCGGCTGGACTTCGAGGCGCTGCAGCGTCGCATGGTCACGTCCAGGGCGGCTCTGCCGGCGCTGCTGAAGGAGTTCCCGGCCGCGTTCGTTGCCTTCGATGTTCTGGCCGTCGCCGGGCAGGACGTCCGCGGTGTCCCGTTCGCCGGTCGCCGGCAGCTGCTCGAAGAATTGGCCCGGGAATGGGCCGCCCCGCTGGCCCTCTCCCCCACCACCACAGACCCGGAACTGGCAAAGACCTGGCTACGGGATCTTCCCGCCACCGGGATTGAAGGGTTGGTCTTCAAGGGAGGATCGCAGACATATGACGCCTCGCGCTCCTGGTTGAAGTTGAAGCACAAGAACGTTCTGGACGTCGTGTGCGCCGCCGTCCTTGGGCCGTTGACGCAGCCCCACGCGATCATCGCGGGCTTGCCCATTGATGGGCAGCTGGGGATCGTCGGCCGCTCCACAGTCCTTTCGACACGCGCAGGGCGCGAGCTGGGCCGCCAGCTCCGCCCGGCGCAGCCCGGGCATCCGTGGCCCGAAGAGATCAGCGAAACCTCGCTGAACAGATTCAGCAAGGACAAAGGCCCGGTGCACCTGACGCTGGTCGAAGGGCTCGTGGTCGAAGTCGCGGCCGACGTCGCGTGGTCCGGCAGATCGTTCCGGCATCCTCTGTCTTTTGTGCGGGCCAGACCAGAGCTGGATCCCGCGGACGTGGAACTCCCGCCGCACATCAAGGACCGGTAACCCCTGTAAGTCGCGTTGGACGGGTTGTGCCCACTGGGGGCCAGGTGGAGCCCTCCGCACAGCTCAAAGCTGTCCCCATTGGCGTGCAACCCGTTCGCTTCTTTGCTCGGCTGAGAAAGAGGATGGTTCCTTTGTCTGCCCCTACGGCTACACTGAGTTAATCGAACATATATTCGAATAAAGGTGTGTTGTGGGCGTTATTGTCGGTCCCCGTGTGATAGATGCGGGCGCCTCGTTGTTGTCGGTTCTGGTCTCGCCGGTGCCGGTCGCTGCCGGTTACCCGTCGCCGGCGCAGGACTACTTTGACGGCCGCATCGATTTGAATGAGCACCTGATCAAGGACATCACCAGCACCTATGTGGTGCGGGTGTCCGGGGACTCGATGGAAGGCGCCGGGATCAGCGACGGGGACGAACTGATCGTGAACCGGGCCCTGGAACCGCAGGACGGCTCGGTCGTGGTCGCGGTCCTGGACGGGGAGCTGACCATCAAGCGTTTGCGGATCACTCCCGCCGGGGTGGTGCTGCAGGCGGAGAATCCGGCGTACCCGGACATCCGGGTTCCGGCGTTGTCGGATCTGGTCATCTGGGGTGTCGCTACCCGATGCCTTCACCATGTCTGAGGCAAGCGATGTCTAAGCCGGCCCTGATGCGGCGGATGCCGCAGATCGTGCACGTGGATGTGAACTGCTTCTACGCCTCGGCCGAGCGGGCGTTCGACCCGTCCCTGGAGGGCCGCCCAGTGGTGGTGCTGTCCAACAACGACGGCTGCTCCGTCACCCGGTCCCCCGAAGCCAAAGCACTCGGCATCGCCATGGGTGAGCCGTGGTTCAAACTCGCCCCGCGGGCCAAGGAATGGGGGCTGGTGGCCCTGTCCAGCAATTACGAACTCTACGGGGACATCAGCGCCCGGGTGATGGAGCTGCTCGGCCGCTACAGCGCCTGGCTGGAGGTTTACAGCATCGACGAGGCCTTCCTCGGAGTCAAAGGCTCCCCGGCCGAGCTGTTGGCCCTGGGCCGGGCCATGAAGGCCGCGGTCCGCCGGCACGTCGGCGTACCGGTCTGCGTCGGAATCGCCCCCACGAAGACTCTGGCGAAGCTATGCAACAAGTGGGCGAAACACAACCCCGCCTTCGACGGCGTGTGCCACTGGGACTCCGTCCCAATCCCCGTGCGTCAGGCGCTGCTGGGTCGGTTGTCCGTGGAGGAGATCTGGGGCGTCGCCGGCCGGCTGACCAAACGCCTGAACGCCATGGGCATCCACTCAATCCTGGACCTCACCGGCGCGGATCCGGTGGCGATCCGGGACAAGTTCTCCGTGGTCATGATGCGCACCGTCCTGGAGCTGCAGGGCACCCCCTGCATCCCGATGGAGGAAGAACGCATCGGCAGGGACCAGCTGATTTTCTCCCGATCCTTCGCCACACCCGTCACCACCAGGGCCGGACTGCGGCAGGTCCTGTCCGTCTACGGCCAGCAGGCGTCCGCCCGGCTGGCCAAACACGGGCTCCAGGCAAAGGTCCTCACCGCGTTTGCCGGCACCTCCCACTACAACCAGCACCAGACGTCCTACCCGTCCGTATGCATGGCGCTGCCGATGCCGACCGCGGACCCGGTCCTGCTGACCCGTGCCGCGCACGCCCTGTTGCCCACGATCCAGGAAGGCCTCAAATACGCCCGGGCCGGGATCATGGTCACAGATCTACGCCCCTCCGGTAACCAATCACCCCTGGAACTCTTCGAGAACCCCCACGAGGAACGCCACATCGGAACACTCCTGGAAGACGTGACCCGCCGCTACGGCCGCGGCTCCATCGGCCTGGGCCACGCCGGCATCAAAACCGGCCTGGACTGGACCATGAAACGCGACATGCTCTCCCCCCGCTACACCACCCACTGGGACGAACTCCCCCTCGTCAAAGCCGCCTGACCCCACCCCACTCACCCGCACGACCGCAGCACGAAAGAAAGCCCCATGACGATTACGCCCGAAGCCCCCACACGTACCCACGATGTCCAGGTCCGGACCGACCCGGCCGGCAAACCCCTCGCCGTCCGTCACGACGGACGGATCTGGATTGTCGATCCCGATACCGACTCCCAGCACTGGTTCATCCGGGACGCCTGGTGGGACACCAGACGCACGGCACCGGTAGGCGCCGGGAACCTGGTGGATATCGAATACTGGCGCGTCCAGGTCCGCCTCGGCTCCAACTCCGCGCTGCGGACCTTCACGCTGCGCCGCGAACCTCTCGCCACCGCGTGGCGTCTGGAGTCCATCACTGACAACTGAGGCAGCCGTGCGTAGCGTGGGGCCATGGGACTCATGTACGACGATCCGCAGCTGGCCGCGCTGACGCTCACGCGCATTGCAGCTGAGGAATCAGAAGGCCCCGGCGCAATGACGGGGCGGATGCGCGAGGTCATGGATGACCTGGTGCAGCGCAACGGCGCCGGCTACCTGGCGGAGCTGGTCATCGTCCTGGCCCGTGCCCGGTTCGCCGCCCTCGATGATCTCGCCCGCGCCACCGGGACCGGCACAGCGGAACTGCTGGACGCGGTGGAAATCGAGGCCCTGGAAGGCCTCGCTGACGAGCCTGATGTTTGAACCCAAAGGGGACGGGTACATTCACCTCGGACCAGGGATTCGCCGTGCAGCTGCCTGCGGCCGGCCGACCAACTAGGATCATCCGGTGGAAATCACAGGAACGATTCAGATGCCAGACGGCAGCACCGACCACATCTCCGCCCAGGGCGACACCTACGAAGATGCTAAGGCCACCCTTGAGGCTGCAATGCCTGAGGGAACGAAGCTGATCGTTATCCGCACTGACAGGTGAGCGGCCGCATAGGCCTGAGCGCTCCCGCTGGTTATGCCCATTGTGGGCAGGTGGAGCCCCCTGGATTAGCTCAAAGCTGTCCACACTGGGCATAACCGGCCGCGTCTGTTCCTCGGAACCGGCGGCACGCCCGGGCGCTGACGGCACGCCGCGACTTTTTCTGTGGACGGCCGCCGCCCGCGCATCCACAGCGAGCAACTGCTGCGGCACGGCCTCTGTGGAGATCCTGTGCACGGCCAAATCCTGGGCCTCCAGCCCTTCCCCCGCTGTCAGACCCGCACCCCTACGATGGTTCTCCCCACAGAGCGGAAGGCAGGAGAACCATGCACGAACAACCGCCGCCGCGGGCCAGCAGCTGGCAGATCGCCGGCGTCTGGATCTCCGCCGCTGCCCTGCTGATCGCTGCCGCCAGGGCAGCCATCGATCTATTGCTGCTGTTCCGGTGAGGGTCGAAGAGAGGACGCCTTGGCTAGAGGATGTAATCCTCGGCAGCATCGGAGGCGTAGAGGACGTTGGCACTCGTTGCCTCTGCTACCTTCTCGCGGACCACAGGGTCAGTCAGTCGGAGCCGCCGGAGGCTTCCCGAGTTCTTCGGGTCCGCCAGAGAATCGACGCGGGTCAGAAGGTCGGGATGTTCCTCCGCATAACGAGCCAGAGCTTGTATGTGGGGAAGCGCGTCCTTGTCCAGCGTGTAGTGCGGGTCGATGATCGCCAGCTTGGGACCGTCAGCCGTCTGCTCGACGAAGATGAAGTCCGGCTGGAAGGTCCGCCACCGATCGTCTGTCTCGAAGGCGATCCGGAACGCATCGGAGCTCGCAGAGGACGGGTTCCTGTACCAGGCCACCACTGCATCACGAGCCACCTCGCGGGCCAGGACAGTGGACTCCCACGTGTTTTTGACCAGCTTCTCCTCGATCGGCCAGAGACCATCATCGTCTGCATAGGCATGCTTCGACACCTTTGGCAGCGGCTTGCCTTCGATTGTCGTCGTCCCGTAGGACTTCTCCGTCTTGAACTCGATCCGAGCGTCCTGGGGGTCGGCCGCCTGCTTCCGAACCCCCGTGAAGTCGGTCTGGGCTTCCTTGCTGAGCAGATTGATGTCGTCCTGGTACTGCTGGAAGAGTCTGACGACGTACTCCTCGCAGAACGTTTCCAGATCTTTGACGATCTCCGGGACGCGTCCGACCGCTGCAACCTGAGCTCTGAGGTCAAGCTCGTTGATCGGCAGGCCAGCCTGGCGAGCCGCTTGTCGGAGGTGCTTGTAATACGTAGCCCCCATCCCCGAAAGAGCACGGTTCGAGTCGTTGAAAGTGAACCGGACCGTTCGGAGGTCAGCCTGGACCTGACGATTGTCCTCCGTGGATTCCGTCCCGAATCCTTTCTGGATCACCTTGATTTCCGCCGTGAGTACATCTTTCTTGGCTGCAGCAACCTTGGTCGAGTACTGGGTCTGCTTGCCATCGAGCAGCTTGCAGAGGTCCGCCTGGGACTTCTTCACGGGATCGCTACCGATCCCGTGCGTGTTCAGCAGCGACGTCATGGTCTTCAACCGAGAGACTGGTCGGCCCTTGCCCTGAGGCGGCAGGACAGACGGAAGCGCTGCGATAACTTCCCGCAGCTCCTGAGGCACGTTGGGGTTGAATCCGAACATCTTTGCATTGATGTTCACGGTGCTCTTGCTCTTGTCGCGCCCATCCGGCTCCCGGTCCCCGGTCAGGATATCCACCACGTTCTTCGCCGTCTGGGCGTTGAAGTGCGGGACATAGCAGGAGACCATGTCGAGTCGCTCCACTTCAGTGGTCTTCGCGAGGGGGTTCCGCACCATCCGCCCCAGCATCTGCGTAATGGCAGTGTCATCATTGATGGTGCGAAGGCTGAAGAGCACCTCAGCTCGGGGGCAGTCCCAGCCAGCGCTGATCGACTCCTTCGCGAAGAGGACCCGGATCGTGACGTCATCGCTGACGGAATCGGGTTCGACCTTGGGGATCTCGCACACCTTGGTCTCGATCGTTCCTCGATCGCCGAGCACATGAGCTACGCAGTCTTCAGTGAAATCGGCCAGGTCGGTCGACAGGCGAGCCGCGATCTCCGAGATGAGCCGGTCCTCAGACGTTGTGTCAGCGGCGTCGCTGCGATCAGGCAACTGGACCACGATCAGTGGGACAACCGGCTCGGGCCGATCGACCTCCTTGCAGTACTCGGCCCAGGCCTCCGTCGAGGCATTCAGGTCATTGATCGCCTCGCCGAGAAGGGTCGTCCACATCTTCTCTTGCTCACCGGGCAGTGCAAGCGCGATCGTCTGCTTCAGTAGGCCAGAGTCCCGAACATCGGCAGGGTCGATCCATACGTCCTCGCCGCCGGCGGCGGGCAACATCTTGTTGATGCTCTCCCGGAACCGCTTCGGTGTGGCACTGATTCCCCAGACGATCGGCGGACCCGGCCGCGAACCGTCACCCCTAATGACCCGCTGCAGCAACGACTGGTTGTCCTCTGACACGACTGACTTCATGCCCACGTGAGCCTCATCCACCACCACGTAGAGCACACGGTCGTCGGCGGTGGATGTGTTCCGAAGCGTGTCCCAGAATGTGAAGGGCCGGCCGTCGTTCGGCTTCGTCAGCTTCCCGTTCACTCCGAGGAGTCCAAGGCTGAGGAAATAGACCTTCCCGGCCTCCAGCTTGTCCAGGTTGAAGGTGTTACCAATGATCTCAACGTCACTGACAGGGATGCGTTCGGCGAACTTAGTGAACACGCTCTTCGTCTGCGTGTTGAGCGCAGGGTCGTAGTTCAACCACAGAACCGTGGCCCCCTGCACTGGGTTCACGTTGAAGGTCTCGGAGCCACTGAGCAACGCCTCGATGACAGTGGCCGCGATGACCGTCTTGCCCGAGCCGGTCACGGACGACAGAGCGAACGCCGCGGTGGCAGGTTTGCTCAGCTCTCGTGTGGCCTCCCAGCTCTTTGTGGCTGCGTTGAGGACTTCGATGACCTGGGAAACGGCGGTGGTCTGGAACGGGATCAGTGGCAGTTTCAAGGAGGTCCTCAGATGATCTCAAAGTTGGACAAGTACGATCTGTACAGCCGTTCGGACTCGACCCCCGGCGGGAGGGTAGAGGCGACTCGCGCATACTCGGTCTCGTAGTCGGTAATGATGAACGCTCTGTTCACATCCTGTGCGGCTTCGAGCGCCTCGGTGAACTTCCGGTGCTGATCGAGGTCGAAAAGGATGGCGTAGGTCTCAGAAACGACGTAGCCTTCGTCGGGGATCGACTCGATCCTCTGCCCCCGCGAGCCAGCTTTCATCCATAGCAGGGGTGCGATAGCCTCGAACGCTTCCCCGACTTCGATCGCGTCAGGGTCACCGTACGTCAGCGTGAAGAACTCTGCGTTCTCCTTAAACCCTTCCGACATGGGGAACTCGTCGGTGAACTTGTAATCCCCCTCGATTGGTTCACCAGTCGGGGTCTCACCGACGATGGCAGCGGTGATCCTTGGTTTGGTGATGTATTCGCATATGCCCCATTGCTCCCAATCAGGGTCGCCCGGACGGAGATCAGCTGAGCGCAGACGGACCTGTTCTTCGGCGGATACCTCATTGTTCGTTACCGAGATGCTTTGGCGCCGGCCCCCGTCCTGCTTGTTCAGGCGCATGACTGCATGGGCGGTGGTACCCGAGCCTGCGAAGAAGTCCAGGACTACCGCATCCGGCTTTCCCCCGACGAAGAGTCGTAGTGCGTCCTCGACGGCGTAGAGGGACTTCGGATAGGGGAAGGGACGAGATTTCAGCAGGCTGGTCAACAAACCCGATCCGTGCTCGCTGGCACTATGCGCAGCTCGGGTCCATACGGTGCGGGGATAGGTCCTCTTCGATGCAGCGGCGGCGTACTCGACAATCATCGACCGATCGTCCCGGCGGCCCGT
The DNA here is from genome assembly GCF_044754165.1 of Arthrobacter sp. NPDC093139. Classification (NCBI taxonomy): domain Bacteria; kingdom Bacillati; phylum Actinomycetota; class Actinomycetes; order Micrococcales; family Micrococcaceae; genus Arthrobacter; species Arthrobacter sp. NPDC093139. Next base: position 39,607 of record NZ_JBIVOO010000014.1, on the reverse strand, counting down.
CACGACCATCTCGCCGGCTTTGACGAGGGCGAGGTTGGGGTCTGTCAGGTACCACAGCGGGAACTCGTTTTTGTCGAAGTTGACTTGGCCCGTCCGCACTGCCCCTATCTCGAGCAACTGCTCGAACTTTGCCTTGACCACGGACCATCGTCCTGGCGTCCCGTCAGGGCGGGGAGTGGGCCAGACAGCTACTGTGCCGGACGGCGGCACCACTGCCTCCCCGTTGTCATCGTCTGAGGGAACTTCTCCTGCTCCGGCGATGAATCCGGTCTCCTGGTCAATGAAGATCGGGTAGTAAGCTCCCGGGGACTTGGAGCGCACTCCGTTAGCGCCTGTTCGCGTAAGGCCGCGCCACCGTACACGAGTGCTTTTGAGATCGGGACTCTTCCCAAACATCGGGTCGAGAACGGGCCGCGGCGAGGCTGCCCCGAAGGCCACGAATATGACGAATTCCTCGACGCGTCCGAATCCGTTGTCCGGCGTCCCCTTCGGGTTGATGGTCACAACGACGTTGTTGATCCGTGCTTCGGGGAACATCTGCTCAAGGAGTAAGGACAGCCGGGCGTGCTCGTTCTCATCGATCGTTACGATGAGCACCGAGTCGTCCGGGTTGAGCAGCTTTTGGGCAAGCTTTAACCGCCGTTCCATGAAAGCGAGCCACTTCGAGTGCTTGTCGTCGTCGTCCGGGTCGACGTAGTCGTTGTTGTACTTCCAGTCCCGTGCTCGCGTGTTATAGGGCGGATCAATGTAGATGGCATCGATCTGCCCCGGATGGGTATAGGTGAGCATCTCCAGCGCGTGGAAGTTCTCCCCGTTGATCACCGTGTGGAACGGCTTGTCGAAGCCCCGCTCGACCTTCCCAGTGGAGACGAGCCCGGGGTAGATCGGATACCGGAACTCAGCCATGACGATCAGATCGTCAATCGGCCAGTCGAGCGAAGCCGGCGAGTCTTTGGGCCCATTCACGAGTGTCGCGGTCGCCACGCCGACAGACTCGACGGTCCAGACCGTTCCCCATAGGGGGTTCACGGAATCGCGATCCGCCTTCTTGCGGCTCGTTGCAAGAGCTTCTGCGTGGACTCCCCGCGGTGGCAAGATAGCGACCCGTGTGTGCTCCTTGACCGCCAGGCTCGGCAGTGCGACAGCCTCTGGCTCGTGGTGCTCGAAGACGAGTCCGACGCCCTTGCTGCGTCGGTCGATCTCGTCACCGATCCTCTTGGCAAGCTCTGGGTCGAGCGAGCGCACTCGGTCGAGCAGCAGACTAAGCGTGTTCGCCATGAGTACCTTTCGTCAGCAATGAGTCGACCTAACCCCGCAGTTCTAGGATGAGACCGATCGATCCCAAGTCCACCAGATGCATCTCGACCGCGCCGGTCACGACACCGATGCGGCACGCACATCTCGTGCTGCAGACGCATGCCTCGGGAGGACCCTCCACGACCAGACCGCTCCGCCTCGCGGAAGTCCGTGTAGGAGCGCCCGGTCGAACAGCGGTGCGGCCTCACTACTCTATCTGGCCCACAGCTGGGACCGTTGCGCTGCCCCCGCCCAGGCATGCGTCAGCCTCTAAAGCGGCTTGGCGGGTTGCACGGTCGCGTCTTGTCCTTCTCCTGCTGTTCGCGGGCGAGAGGTTCGGCGTTCCTTGGTCGGTGTTTCACGGGCCTGGGCTATTTCCTGGCGCAGTTGGTCGATTTGACGGCCGTAGGTGTCGTGGAGGTCTTTGATGCGTTGCTCTCCATGGGCGCGTTCAAGCTCCACGTTTGCTCTGGCGGCCTCGCGCTCGGCGGTCAACGTTGCCAGGTTGCCGCGCATGTCGGCTGCCACCTCACGGGCACGGTCCAGTTCGGCTCGGGAAGTCGCAAGCTGGCCCTGCATCTCCTCGATCGTTGCTTCGCTGCGACTGGCACGCTCCGCCTCCGCTTGGGCGCGGCTCTCGGCCGCGCCAGCACGCCGCTCGGCCTCGGCCCGGGCTTGCTCCTCAGCCTCGGCCCGTTTGACCACTGCATCACGCTCCTGCTGGAGCTGCCTCAGCTGCGCCCGTGCGGACTCAATGTCCGCCCTCAGCTCCGCAGCTTCGGCCTGAGCCTGCTCCCGGTCGGCCGCGGCAGCCGCCTGAACCTGGGAGAGCTCTGAGGCAAGCTGCTCACCGCTCCCGCGTGCGGTCTCCAGCTCGGCTTGGAGGCCGGCCAGGTTCTCGGCTAGTTCTTCACTCTTGCGTGTTGCTTCCTCGGCTGCAGCATCGGCCTCGTCCCTTTCGGCCTCGGCCCGGCGCTGAGCTTGTTCTGCACGGGTGGCCCGCGCATTCGCGCCGGCGACTTGCTCGGCGGCCTCGCTCGCCACCGACTCGATCTGGGCCTCTGTCGCCTCGGGGTCACCAACCGTGCGCAGCTCGTCGACAAGCGCCGTCAGCTGCTGCCCAAGGTGCTCTATCATGCCGGTCACCTGCCCAGTGATCTCGCTTGCCCTCTGGCGGGCGGCATCCACCGGGCGAGTCTCCGCGGCGTGCACGGGGTCGTTGAGCCTCTGTCGTGCCCGCCAGGCGGCGGCCCGGTTATGGGAGGGGTCGTCGCAATACTCCGGAGGCCGGCCGGTACCGCCCTCGGACACCATGGCGGGACGCTGGCACCCCGGGTACCGACAGGTGCGCTCTTCGACGATGTTCTCACTCATGTCTTCACCCTATCGTGTTTCGTTAGTGAACAGAATACGAAACGTAATGAAATACGAAAACGAAATACGAAACTGCAAAGTCGTCTATTGGCGTGGCTGTCATTTTCCAAGTCGTCTGCACAGATTTTCTTCCTCGCCTGCACAACCGGTTCGTGATTGTCAGACGAGGTCTTGTGTGCTCATCAGTTGGCCTCTGGATTGGTCGCCCTCGGGTCAACACGTTCACGCACAAATGGGAAAAAGTCCCCCCGGAAGTGCTGAAGCAGAGGCGCAAGATGATTTCCAACAAACAAAGGAAGGGGACTGAGCGGCCAAGCACGGGCTAGATGGAAGGATGAAGGGCATGGACCTCCCCTTACCGGACATGATCGCCGGCCTAGCACTCCTTGGTGGCATGCGTAGGGGCGTGGACCACGAGGCGTATACACAAGGACCGGTGGGAGGGTCAGAGTCCGGATGAACGTTTGCCGCCTACTTTCCCTACACTGGCACCAGGTCCCGTCAAGCAGTCCCATGTCAGGACCTATGCTCATAGCGTGTCTTATCTGAGGGGGACGACCATGGAGCATCCAAGCGATGCCAAGCCGCGGCTCACCGCGCTAGTCGGAGTAGTTGTGGCTGCGGTGTTCTTAACTGGTTGTTCCGCCACCCCCGAAAATGAGGGCACCACGCCCCCGACCGCCAGACAAAACACAACGGCCGATCCCGGTGTGGTGGGTGCAACAGCAGATCCCAGTTCCACTTCCGCCGGGCTCATTCAGGCGGTCCACAACCAATGCGATTTCGGAAGCAAGATCCTCCGCTACCTCGCGACCGGCGATAACCAGGGGGATCCGAAACTAGACACCGCCTTCTCGCAGCATGTGGGCGTCTCGCTCCCCCGGGCACGCGCCATTGCCGACCAGGCTATTGAGCGATGCGACGCGGCCATCTCCAAGCGGGAGGCAGCGCAGGCATCAACCGCAGCATCAGCGCAGGCGGAAGCCTCCGAGGCCGCAGCGGAGGCCCAGGCATCGGCCAAGGCAGCGCAGGACAAGGCGGACCGTCTTGCCAGAGAACAGAAAGTTTGTGCTCCGCTCGGCGGGACCGTTCAGGACGGCGGCGACATAAGCGCTGACCTCTGCGTCTCGACCAATAAAGGCAACGCGACCGACGAGGCGCAGCTATCCTGCGCGTCCGCGACCATCCCGTTCCAACCGGACGGAACGCTGTCCGCCGCAGACATAGCGACTTTCAAAGAGGGCTACCCGGGTTGCTTTTCTTAGAACTTGGAGGACAGGCCAGCCCGGACCCTTACCAGCCGGACAAAAGATTGAGCGCGTGGAACCGGAGGGCAACCTCACTCCCAAGCTACGCACGCAGTAGAGTCATTCCCGTGCTTATACCCCTTAAGGATGCGGTAGATCGCTTCCAGCAAGAACCGCGCGCTTGGCAGAATGCCTACGACTGGTACCGGCAACAGGCGCTCCGCAACGGCAGAGTCTCGCTCAGCAATCACTTCGTCGCGGCAGTCAAGCAGGGACGGCAGTGGATGGTTGATGAAACCGACCTAGAAGCTGCGCTGGCAAGCTACCGCGAGCAACGCGGGAACCTTGACCAGATGACAGCGGACTACAATTCTCGCATCCTCCACCCGGGTACAGTGCGAACCGCCGGCGGCGGGTACACCGTCAAAGGTGCCTTCCATTTCCGCTGGGATGACAGGGCGCGCGCCCTCAAGAAGAGTGATGGTTCCTGGCTTTGCAACACGTGCTGGACCCCTGCTGCAACCGAGAATAGCCGCGCGGAGTGTCACCGCTGCCGGGACTGGAGCCCGTGCGGTCGTGACTGCACGCTGAGTGGGATCTACTGTTCGAAGTGCGGGACGTCTCTGGCGATGTAACGCACTCCTGGCCGGCCGGCAAATCTCCGGCCTTGCAACGACCAGGCCGGAGTCTATTCCAGCTCCGCAAAGTTTGACAGGACAGTCAAAAAGAATGCCTGAACACCACAAAGGCCCCTGCACTTCGAACGTAACGCGGCTCTTGACCCCTATCCATTCTCTGACCTCTGTCGGCTGTATATGGCTCAATGAGGCTGTCGCACTTCCTTGGAGGCGGGACGACTCGCACCTGGGGAGAAACGCCACCCGTGGGATAAGTAGCGTTAGGGCTTCCTGAGACACTAAGAGCGAATGGCGAATCCCGCAGCCTTCAGCTCCTTGCGCAAATCCTCTAGCCACGTGACCGAGCCATACGAGATGTAATTGAGCCCGTGAACGTCAGAAGGCTGCTCAACGCCCTTGTTAAGAACGACAACCCTCCTGCGCCCAAGCTTGCCGAAAAAATACCCTAGTTCAAGAATCACATTTTGCCGGGCCCTGGGATGGAGTTCGCCATCGGAGCCGATCAATCGTCCCTCATCGTCTGGTGTCAGAAGCACAATGGCGTAGTCAGACTCATTGGCCCGCCGTTCAAACTTCTCAATGATGGTGTCGCTCCTGCCTGCTTGGTCAGCAAGGATCTGGGGCATGACACCGGTTAGTTCGTGGACTCGAACCTTTACGTCGTTTACAGCGGCAAAATCGCGGCCATGGACGAGAAAGATGTTTTGCGGCGAATCGATGTCCGGTACCTTCCTGACTTGCTTGGCAACAGCGGCAGCGGCACCGGGCCACCCATCTGTGGCAATCGGACCTGCGGGCGACGGCCACCCGTCCCCAGTAACGGGCGTGGCAGATACCGAAAGGGATCCCCATGCCGACGCGTCCGAGGGCCCAGCTGCAATTTGTGGTGACTTGTGGATCACAGAGTTCGCCACTGGGTGTTCGAGCAGTAACCGAGCATCCTCCTGCCATTCCGGTGGCAGTCGATGTTCTGCATACTTCAATGTCTGAATGAATCTCTTGCGAGTTCGATGAGTGGCTTGCGCGTGCGCCCAAGACACAAGATCGGGAATGAAGTCAGCAACGAGAGCTAACTTCTCCTGAATGGACGGCCCTGCGCCCTCGCGTAGAACATCGGGAACTACGTCCCAAACGCACTGATCGTAGTCGTCGTCTCCGAAGTCGAGCGAGCGATATAGACGCGGATGATTGTTTAGGATGTCAGCAGTTCCACTGCCACGACCCATCTTCCTCCACTCTGTCGCACCCCAATTGGCTGCTGCGTACTCGCTGAAAGCAGCGACCAACCCATCGGCCTCAGCCACTTCCCGCCCCGATCTTTGTAACTATGTGTACCCAAAATATAGCGGCCACTCGGCTTCTTCGCTGAATGGTCGGGACACGGGAACGCCTCCGCAAGCGGAGGGCCAGCCCGCCATCCATTATGTCCCAGTTCCTTGAAACGGGGACACCCTCGGTGGGACACTCCCCCAGCGCAGTCTGATGACGGCCAGCTGCTGGGACGCTACGGTTGAAGATGCGAAGGAGCACCCAAACATGATCCTCCCGAAAGCTCGGGACCCTCGCTTCATCACCCTTCGTCGCGGTGGGACCCTTACTGATTCGGATCATCATCTGCTCGCTCTTTGGGCGGCGTCGTGCGCGGAGCACGTCCTTCACCTGTTCGAGTCTGTTCAGCCTGAGGACCCACGGCCACGTGAAGCGATCGAGCACGCCCGGGCCTGGGTGCGTGGCGAGGTCAAGATGATGCAAGCACGTGCGGCGGCGGGCATGCAATGGGCGCGGCCAGAGACCTGCGTGGGGCAGCACGGTATGCCGCGTACGCTGCTGGCCAGGCGGGAGCCGTCGCACACGTCGCCGCCCACGAACTCGGTGCGGCCGCCTACGCGATTAAGGCCGCGTGTGCCGCCGCGCCTGAGGACCAGAGCGATGCCGCGCGGCAACTCGAGTGCCAATGGCAGCGCGACCAACTCCCGCCGGCGATTCGCGAGCTCGTGCTCGATGACCAGCGGTTGCGGAACGACATCTGCTGGTCGGTGTTTGACTGTTGAAGGGCGGGGCCCCGTTGCGGCCAGTCGGAGGCATCGGTTTCCCCCTTCCCCACGTTGTCCCATTTCCTTTGAACTGGGGCATGCACCGCTAACCGCACGGACGCCGGGTTCCGTAATCTTGGTATCCCAGAAGTTATTCCAAAAGTAGCGGCTCGCTATGAAGCTGCGGTTGCGACTTCTGGGACGTCATTCAGGCTAAGGGCCCGAGTCAACGAAGAAACGCTGACACTGAGTATCTGGGCTGTCTCCTTCAGAGTTTTTCCCTGGCCGCGCAACTGCCGGGCGGCCTCTGTCTTAGACGGAGTCTGCTCCTGGACATCGCCTCGCTGGTCCTCGACGGCCAAAGAGCCAGAAGCTAGCACTGGGATGACATTTCGGTCTGGTTGAGCCCCTCACGTAGCCTAGGGACAACAACCATTTGGGGGGGCAGTAATGGGTCTGAGTCCAGCCTTCGGCATCGTGGCATCCCGTACGCCATCTTCATGATCGCGGTGGCCGTCTTGGCGCCGATCTACGCACTGGTGCTGGGCCATCATCTTCGTGCGGTTGCGCATCGCCGAACTGAAGAGAGCGGCGCAGCCCCGGCGACAGCTGATGCGCCGCAACGCACAAACCATGGCGGAGTGGCTGCCCGGCCGCCGCAAAGACGCCGCCAACGGCACCCTCTCCCCCGCCGTACGCCACCGCCTGGACACCCCGTTGGCGGGACTACCGACTAAGCGTGCTGCCGACGCCGTCCGGTGGAAGCAGCGCCTGGCTGAGGTCGTCGGCTATCAGGCGGCTGGTCCGGGAAGAACGGATCCTCGGCGTGGCCGCACACCCATCGCATACACTACGTGGCCGGAAAATTGACAGCAGCAAAGGAAGCCAGCTTGAACAACGTCATCCCCAGTAGGGCGGCAAGGCCAGCCGCTGACGGGAAAAGAACAGCCGCCTGACCGTGCCCTCGCGCCGATGACCAGCGGATGGCGATGTATCTACTGACAGGATGTACATACACTGAGGCGGATCAGAACCCTATCGCTCCAAGCGCTTCAGGTTTTTCGTCTTCCAGAGACATTGTCGTAATAGGACAGCCAAGGGAACGCCATCGACCATGTCCCATAAAACAATAGTTCATGCCATAAGCCATGCCATAGATCCTGTTGGAATACAAAGCAGACGGTTGGTTAGATATCCGATGTACCTTCCGGCCATAGGGCCTGCGTGATCAAAGGTAAGATTCCATGTTTGGCTTGCGACAAGCAGCATCATGTGAGGAAAAGCCATCCATTTTACTGACATCAAAATTGGACGCTCAACAGCGAATCAAATATGTTCTCCGGGAGAAAATCCTGCGCGTTGACTTGTGTTAGTGCAGACATCAGACCGCGCCATAAGCCACGCAGGAAAGCAAATAGGTAAACCTGTAAGCTACCCTGCTCAACGCCACGCGCCTCGTCTAATGCGTGTCATTGCCAGTATTCAGGGGGAAGTCCACATAGCGTTGAGAGCAGGACAACACATGACCCACCAAGTAGGAGAGTTAGCGCCCGATGGCACGATCACTGCAAACCCCCGTCCCCGCGAAACCTCAGGCGACGCAGGCCATTGACCGTGTTGTCTCCTTGGCGAATGGCAAAGGCGGAGTCGGCAAGACGACCACCGCAGCCAACGTTGGCGGGTACGTAGCGCTGGCCGGCTCCCGCGTGCTGCTGATCGACCTTGACCCGCAGGGCGACCTGGCCCGCGACCTCGGATACGAGCGGCAAACGGGCAGGGAATTCTTCCAGGCCCTTATCGCCGGCACCACGCCGATGATCCTGCGCGACGTGAGGGAAAACCTTGACGTCATCCCCGGCGGCCAGGACCTCGAAGACATCCAGGGCCTCATGGTGTCCCGCTCCAGCCGCTCCGACGCCGGCGACTTCGGCGACATGCTCTACGCCGTCCTGGCCCCACTGGCAGACGATTACGACTTGATCCTGATCGACACCCCGCCGGGGGAGCGGATCCTCGTAGAAGGCGCCTTCGCGATCTCCAGCGCCGTCGTCATTCCTACCCGCTCAGATGATGCGAGCATCGACGGTGTCGAACGCATCGCGCGCCGCTTCATGGCGGTACGTGACCGAAACCCGTCCCTGCAGTTGGCGGGCGTCGTCCTATTCGGTGTCGGGCCGCGCTCCCTGCGCTTGGAACGCAGCGTCCGAGACACCTTGGAAGAGATGCTCGGCACCGTCGCCCCGGTCTTCGAAACCCGCATCAGGAACCTGGAGAGCGCAAGCGCCGACGCCCGCCGCAAGGGCCTACTCTTCCACGAACTTGAAGGTGCCGTCACCGACGCTCAGAAGAACCGCCTAAAGGCGCTCCGGGCGGGGGAGAAGCCGGCGGACGGTTTCTTCTCGCGCAATGCCGGGGGACTGGCTGAAGAATACGAGCAGCTGACCGGCGAGATCCTCGCCCGACTGAACGAGATCGAAAGCGAGAACCAGGCATGAGCGGCCGACAGAACCTCGCCGGGGCATTCGCACCTGTAGCGCCTGCCCGCGGTACAACACTGCAGGGATTGCTGGCTCCGAAACGGGGCAGGGGCGCCCCTGCCCCGGAACCCGAAACCGGGGAGTCCGCGGAGGTACTTGCCCGGGAACTTGCCCAGGTGCCGCCACCAGCAGCATCCGACCCCGCTGATACGCAGGTACCTACTGAGCAGCCGCAGGCGAAGAAGCACGCCGCTGAGGAGGCACCTGTCGAGACGGCGCCCCTTGAGGTGGCAGGGGAGCAGGAGGAGCCAACGCCCACATCCGTCAAAGCCCCAAAAGCCACCACGCGGCAGCAGCCTGCTACCAAGCGGGCAGCTAACGCACCCAAAGCCTCCGAGCTCGTTCCCGGGGCGCTTCGCAACGTCGGAGTGTACCTGCCGCCGGGGCTCCTGGCCCAGGTCAAGGATGCCGTCTATCAAGAGCGGACCACCTACGCAGAGCTGTTGGTTGACGCCTTTGAAGCCGTCGATGACAAGCAAATCGCCAAGGAGTTCACTTCCGAGACAACGTTGACCAGTTCCGGCATGCCCCGCCGCGCACCGCGAAAACGGGGGGAGGCCGGCATTCAGATCCAGCTGCGCCTCGACGGGCTGCAGGTTGCCTGGCTGGATGAGAAGGTCACCGAGTTCGACGCACCGTCACGCAGCGCGCTCGTCTCGGCCGTCCTCAAGCTTTATATCCAGGCGGTACAGACTGCTAGGGAGTGATGCTGGACCTCCTTGGGACAAGCAACGTTTGTCTTCCCGTAGTGCTTATGGCATGACTTATGGCACGAAGACGGAGCGTGCCAAGTTAACCGGGGTGGGGATGCGGTGGACAGCCACATCCCCACCCGGCAGGATGGGCAGTCTTGGGGGAGTGGACTCACAACTGACGGCTTTGGCGCTGACCCTCATCCAGTTCTGTTGAAGGCCATGTCAGACAGTGACCATTCATCGGGTGGCCCCTCGAATATCTCCCAGGGATAGTCTTCACCGGGAGAGAGCAGCTCCGGAACGGTGTTGACGTTCTTAGCGAGCCATTCCCGCCAGATGATCCGGTCGTTGCGGTAACGCTGTAACTGGAGGGCCACTGCTTCCAGGACCCCAAATTGTTCGGCGAGTTGTCCCAGCGAGGTGCCGGCTACGATTGACCAGTCCCTATTGGGACTGCGAACAACCAGGTTCCAGGCGCTAAGGACTTCCAGAGCTTCGTGTACGGCGGAACGAGACAGCCGAGTGAGCCGCACAATCTCGACGGTCAGCATCCCAGGGGCGTGCTCCAGCGCTTCGAAGACGAACGCCGCCGGCAGCCCCAGTTCCCGGAAAACAGGACGCAGGGCGTAAATTTTCCCTTTCTGCCAGGCAACATCCTCGGCGGCACCTTTCAACTCTTCGGGAACGGTCAACATGTAGAGATCGCCTTTGGTTCCCCTAGCTTCTTCAACGAGGGTAACCAAGGGCTCCTTCTCCGCCCGCAACTGCCTCAAGTGCAGGCCAACAGTAGTGTGGTCAAGACCCGTGGCCACGGCAATGGACCGAACACCGAATTCAATGAACCGAGATCCGGTCATGTGGGCTGCCTCCCCTAATGCCCTAAGAACCATCCGCCGCGCCATACCAGTCCTGGATTGTTGGTAGTTCACCTCCCGTATGCGCAAGGCGTTTCGCCAAGTCCGAATGAACCGATGCTCTGCATCGGGATTTGAAATTGGACGAATCCCCTTTACCTCTGCCGCCTGTGTATTTGGCTGGCTTGTGGGGGATCTGCGGACATTGTCATTCCGGTCGGTCTGGACCGTCTTTTTGCTCAAGTAGCTGAGGGCGTTCATCCAGTCGCGCCGCAGTGATGAGAAGCGGTGGCGGGCTGCATAGCGGGCGTAGAAGGAGGCCAGTCCAGGCCAGGTTCCCTGCAGCATCCGGCGCTTCACATCCACCAACTCCAAGCCGGCGGTCGCGGCACTGAGGATGACCGCCTGGCGAGCCTCGGAATCAGAGGCATACCGGTTGGTGTCGTACATGCCGGTCTGGGCCAACACCTGCATGGTTCGGGACATGCGGCCCACCGGCTGCTCAACCACAGGCACATCGGAGGTTGTCGGAGTGAAAGTTTCCTCCAGCCGCAGTGCCCTGACTGCCTTGATCTCGGCGGCCAGGTCGTTGGTCATGGCCGCCCAGACAGCGGCGCTATTGGGCCGGCGGGCGATGTCGTAGGCCATGGACAGGCTCATCGCCAGTTCCTGGTGGCCGCCGCGCTTGTGCGGTGAGCCGGGAGTTCGCATGCAGCCGTGGAGCAAGTTCTGGTGCGGGGTCTTGTCCAGGCTCCGGTACCGGGTGCCGAGCGCCTCGACAAGATCACGCGCTTCAGAGAAGGTCACTCGCCGCGCCAGTGGGACGTAGACGTGGCGGCCGCCGTTCGGCGAAAAGTCCTCAATCCAGCGGGCCCCGACTGAGTGTAGCCAAGTCTGGACGGCGCGGACGTCGGCCTGGACCCAGTCAGTACCTGCTACGGAGGAGTCGAAGTCGAGGAAGATCGCCGCGCAGGTGCCGTCCTTGCCAAAAATCCGGACTGCAGCGGGCAGCGAAGGCAATGCTTCGGTGAGCTTCCGCTCGTGTTTTTGGGGGTACGTTTTGCCCGCGTCGCGGGACAGTCGAACGCGGGGTTGGCCGGCAAGCAGGGGTGCTAGCGCCGCCCAAACTGTGGCTGGGTCGTCTGGTTGCTTTGACACGCCAGAAATTGGGCGTGCTGGAAGCACGGAGACGTGCTGATGTACGATGTGGGTAATCCTTTCGGGGATTGAGGTATGAAAAAGGGCCGATCCTGCCAGATCGGTTTCATAGCAACACAAAGGATGGCCTTGGTTGGCCTCCACGACTTACAATCTGATCCGCCGGCAAGCTATCCAGAGGGTAAGTCTCAAGCTTCGAAGGCCCGCCTTGTGCGGGCCTTCTCTTTTGTCATGAGGCGATGCGGATGGGCAGCTCCTGCTGGTAGTCGTCGCGGTCTAGTGCGGCCAGGTCTTCTTGCAGCTTTGGTTCCACAACGGACAGAAGGTATTCAGTAACGGTCAGGCCCTTGTGAGCTGCTACTTTGGCGATTCCGTCAGCAGTGGGTTCCGGTGAGCGGAACCCAATGAACTTACGCAGGCCTTTACTGGGGCGCCCGCCGCCTCGATTTACTGCTACTGCCGTCATGTGCTGTGTCCTTTGAATTTTGTTCCCGCAGTCACGGTTACAGCTTCATCGTTGTTAGCCCGCCGCTGAGACTAACTAGATGTCCCTTGCGACTGCTCCGAAACTATCACCGGCCCAGCAGCCCTCTGGGGATTTGTTTTCAGAAAACGGGGGCGTGTCGTCTTTGTGACGTGTCGCATTTTGGCGTTCTACAACTCTTCGATAGGCCATGTCCCCTGCCGCATCCCATCAAGCTTGTTGGGGCGTCCTTCCGCGCGGTCTATCAGAGCGCCGACATACTCACCGAAGGACATGCTGTACCGCTGCGCCGCCTTCCAAACGGTGTGGTGCTGATAGGGAAGCACGAGGCAGTTCAGTGGCGCCTTCATACCGATCAGCTTGGGTGGACGGTATTCCTTCAAGTCATCACGCTCACTTCGGTTTCAGAGAACCTGTAGATGTTCAGGTTCTGCCGTGGCGATACCCGTTGCTCGTTCAAAAAGACCAAGCAAGCGACAGACTACATACATGCTCCGCACATGCACAACTCACTGCCTGTACGCTCTGGTAGGCGTCAGGTAGCATTCTGTTAGCTGCCCGCCTGCTCTGTGTGGCGGTCTATACAAGAGGCTGAGCTTGGCTAAGGAGCTTTATAGATGGCAAATGGGGGCCGCAGCGTGTTTCTCACGCAGCAACAGAAGAAAGAGCGGCTGGCGGATCGCATGGGCATCCTGGTGGATATCTGGGAGTCCGATCACAACACTGCGCTCACGTACCCTCATGTGGAAGAAGCACTTTCGGCCCACGGAATCCACCTGTCCCGGACGCGGTGGTCCTACTTGATCAACGGCACCGGCAGCCTGGTGACCGATCAGGAACTGCTAAAGGGCATAGCAGAGTACGTTTTTGCCGTACCCGCCAGTTATCTGTGTGATCTCAACAGTGAGACTCCCCCTGAGGTGGAAGCGCGCATGGAGTTCCTTGTACAGATGCGCAAGCTCAAGGTGAAGAACTTTGCGGCGAGAAACCTGGGGGCCACCTCGCCCGAAATGCTACGGACGATTACCAGGATCATCGATGCGTCGATGAACGGCGAAGAGGAAGACTGAATGGGCCTCCCACCGGTGGCAGAAAAGGTCCGGGAGTTATGCGGAGACGGCACGACGTCAATGGCGGAAGTCCTCGAACGTCTGGCCGTCATCTGCGAAAAGCCGATCAAGCTGATCGAGCAGGAGGGGTCTTGGGGAACTCTGACAGCCTTCAAATTGGACTTTGAAGATCACTTCAAGATCTATGTCCCGCCGCAAAACTCGACGCAGTACAAGCTTCACTGCATCTATCACGAGCTCGGACACATATATCTGGAGAGCTTCCAAGGCCACTTGGTTCTGCCCGATTTCTCTGAAGAGATGCTGAAGGAGGCTGCCGGCGCTAAAAGCATGAGCTGCTGTTCTGTTCTGAATCATCCCGTAGAACGCTGGGTGGAGGATTTTGCATTCGAGATGTCAAAGAAGACCCGTGCGCGCAGCTCCTCCGAGACTGATCCTTTCCTCTGATAGACCGTGAAACAGTTGCTCTTTGCGCTGCTGAGTGCCCTATGCCTCCTTCGGATCCCCTCGGTAGTCAAGGTGGCCGAAGCCCGGGCATCGTGGGTGGCATCGATGTTCGGCTTGGCGGCGCTTTATGTCCTGGGAACGGTTACGCCGCTGGCGTCCATCGACAGCTACCTCGGTGGCGTCAACGTGACGAACCTTCTTCAAGCCATCTTCGCGCTGTTGGCGATCTTCTTCTTCAACGACAGTGTGCGGCGGTTAGCAACCGTACCAGTCAGGTGGACTTACTATGCTCCGTTGCTGAGCATTCCCATCATGATTGTCAGCTTCGCCCTCATTGAGGACAAAGGTCCAACCTCTGCGGACTTCATTGATTACCGCATGGACCAACTCGCGACTGCCACTTACAGCGGCACGTACATGTTCGCCTTGCTATTCACCGTGCTTAGGATCATCTACATGCTTCGGCACAAGGCCAGGGGCCTGTACGCAACATTTTCAGCGGGCTTGGTCGTGGTTGCGGCGGCCGTCTCGTGCCACATTGCATATGTGCTGCTGTTCCACTTCACGCCCTGGGATGCCTTCGCAGAGGCGATCGGAACCTGGTTTGACCGTCTTTTCTATGCCGGCCTCTCGGTGACGGCCGCGGGGTGGCTAATTCTTTTCCTGTCCAAGCAGCTGCCGAAGTTGCGGCTCTGGATGATCGATGCGCTTTGGCTTACTGCGCTGAGGATCCGGGTAAATGCAGATAAGTCTCGGGTTAGTCCGGCATGGGACCTGTTCAACGAAACGCTGGAAAATGGGGTCTACAAAAGCCTCATTGTTCTGCACAACTACCAGCGGGGGAACATGTGCCCGTTCCCGGAGTCTGTTCAGGGCAGGATCAGCCAGATCGAGGCCAAGCTGGACGCGCGGGTCTAGCCTTCGGTCAGGATCGTTTTGTTGATCCAACTCGTGAGTTCGTTGGTGAAGGTGTGAGGTGACACATTCCACTCCTGGGTGTGGTGCGCCTCAGGTAAGGGAATCAGGGTGACGGTGTCGGGGTTCGCGCGTTGGAACGCCGCCGAAATTTCCCAGGGAACCTCCTGATCCGCGCTCGAGTGCAGGACCAGGGTGGGGATTGACACCCGGTTAGGTATGTCGACCCATTCAAGGGCATCGAAGTTGATCGGTTCTTCCAGCCCGAGCATCTTCGCGAATGGGGGAGCCTGCAGCAAGGACATGACAAGGCCGGCACCTACCGCCGGCACGCCGGCGGCCTCCGCTCCTGCCGTGATGGTCTTACGCCAGCTCGTGACCGGTCCTACCAGGACGATCCCGGCGATCCGGTCACGGTAGGCGCTGCGCTCCGCTGTGAGCAGGGCGATCGTCCCACCCATTGACCAGCCCGAGAGGATGATTCGCTGCGCTCCGTGAGCCACGGCGTAGGCCACAGCGCTTTCCACGTCTCGCCATTCTGTTTGACCAAGGTGGCTCGATTCGGCCTGTGGTGGGCTGACCTCCAGGTCGCTGCGGAATGAGGGCACCAAGGAGGTGAATCCCAAGGGGCTGAAAGCATGGACGTCCCGGAACATGATCGAGCGGTCGGTCCAGCTGCCATGGATGTGGATCACCCATGTGTTCGCGTTCTTGCCTTCGAATAGCCATGCCGGCGCCGCACCGTAGGCGGTGGGGATGTGTACCTCTTCAAACCGCCCGGCCACGGCGGAGGGTTCGAAGAACACGTCCGGCGTCCAGTCGACTACGGGTCCCAAAGTCACCGGCCCGGACCCCGTCGGATGAATTCGACGCTCCACGAACTTTTGATCCTCGTCGATCAGGGTGACCTCGCCGACCCTGGTGTAGCGCTCGGCCGCAGGGTCGAACACGGCGAAGTCGCCGTGGGCTTTGGTGTAGTCATCCAAGTCGATGCGGACTCTGCGGCCATCATCTGTCAGCTCGGCGCGACGGTAATCCTTTGGGCCCCGTCTGACGATCTTGCGGGCCATGACAACCGCGAATCCCGATAGTGCGGCCGCCGGTACAAGGAACGCGAGGCAGGCCAGGCCGCGCCATGTCGTCAGCATTAGGTCTCACCCTCCAGCACCGAGCCAGGAAGAGGAACGGAACCCAATCATCGTACCGTCGCCTCAGTCCCTGATATATGAACAATTCATGCCCACTACAGGCATTGCACATGTTCACTACAGGCGTGTACGCTTTTGGTTGAGCCACTCGACGTCCAAGGGGGAGGGACGAATCTAATGCAGGGCAAATCGCTTGGCCTAGTGGCCATCATTGCCATCCCCGGGCTGTT
The DNA here is from genome assembly GCF_044754165.1 of Arthrobacter sp. NPDC093139. NCBI lineage: Bacteria > Bacillati > Actinomycetota > Actinomycetes > Micrococcales > Micrococcaceae > Arthrobacter > Arthrobacter sp. NPDC093139. The sequence continues at coordinate 23,481 of NZ_JBIVOO010000014.1, read as the reverse complement.
CTTCGGACTGATCTTCTCCATGCTCCTGCTTCTCGCCCCCGCGAAGCCAGCTGCCGCCTGCGGTCCTGCCGTCTCTGTTGTCATCGATGCTGACACCAAGGTCGAGGGCTACACCGAGGAGCAGTTGAAGAACGCCGCGGCGATCATGGGTGCCGGTAAGGTACTGGACCTGTCCGTGAAGGGGCAGATGATCAGCGTCATGGTTTCCCTGGGGGAGTCGGGCCTGCGGGTCCTGGACTACGGCGACGGACCGGGCCCTGACTCCCGTGGGTTGTTCCAGCAGCGCGACAACGGCGCGTGGGGTTCCTACGCGGACCGCATGGACCCGACCATCAGCGCCACGAACTTCATCAAGGCCCTGCAGAAGGTCGAGGGCTGGGAGCTGCTGGAACCGACCATCGCCGGCAACAAGGTCCAGCGCAACGCAGACCCGTACCACTACCAGAAGTACTGGCCGGAGGCCGTCAAGCTCGTCCAGGCACTCTCGGACGGAAAGTTCTCGCTGGAAGGCAGCGACTGCGCCGTTCCGGGGAAGTCCGGCGCCGGGGATGACTACCCGTGGAAAGACTCTCCAACGTGGATGCAGGTCGGAGCTAGCACTGCCGCCGCGTCACCGCTGGGCATGTTTTACCGCGAGTGCGTGGACTTTGCCCTGTGGCGGGTGAACCAGCAGGTGGGGTCCACCGGCGAACCGTTCAAGTTCCTCAACGGCAACTTTCGTCCGGACGGTCAGGCCCTGGGCTCGGCACTGACGTGGAAGGCCGGCTGGGACGCCAAAGGCTGGCCCACCGGCTCCGTTCCCCGGGTCGGGGCCGTTGTCTGGTACGCGCCCGGTGCCGGGGGAGCGGACCCGACCTACGGGCACGTCGCCGTGGTCAAGGAAGTCAAGGACGACGGGACCTACGTCGAAGAGGGCTACAACGGCAACCCGCCTCCGGATGACCACAACTACTACACCCGGACCGTCAGCAGCGATCTCCCTTCAGCGTTCCTGTACCTGCCCACCAAGAGGAGAAGTAATGAAGAAGCCCCTGGCCCTCATGGCAGTAGCGCTGCTCTGCGCCGCGTGCGCACCGGCAGCGAACACCACGCCCGCACGGGAAGAATCGGCCACCGCACCTTCCGCGCCGGTTTCGCTGAGCGCCAGTAGCGGCCCGCAGGCTCCCGGGGGCACGGTCCCGGCCACGATCGGCATTACCTGGGATCAGGCCAGCAAGGACGCGGCCGTGGACGTCGCCCAAAAGGCCATGGCGGACTTTGCCCGCCCTGGGGTGGAGGAAAAGCAGTGGGCCAATGATCTTGCCCGCTGGCTGACGCCACAGGCCACCGCCGATTACTCGGCTGTGGATCCGGCCAATATCCCCGCAGATCGCGTTACCGGCCCGGCCGCGCTGAGCGTCGATGAAGCCAACGGATACGGGGTCTTGGCGGCGGTACCAACCAATGCCGGGACCTACACGGTGCAGCTGCTCCGTACGGGCCAGGAAGCCCCGTGGAAGGTCAATCGCTTCACGCCACCCTCGTCCTAAGCGCCGGAACTCGCCATCTCACACACGTAAGGAAGAAGCTCATGAGCACCACATCAACCGAGGTCCTGGCCTTTCCAAACATCAGGGCCATCGTCCGTGACAACGGAACCGCTGAGGTCGTCGTCGCCGGTAACTCCCGCATCGTCTCTGCCGGGGAGTCCCTGCAGGATCTTCGCAACAACGCCCTGGCCCTCGTTGTGGGCGAGGCACAGACGCTGAACCGTCCCGTCAGGGTCCAGATCGAGGATCCCGAAGGGCACGGTGAACTGATCGTGCACCCGGACAACCGAATCGAATCCGTCTCCTACGAGGCACGCCCCGCCCGACGCCGGGCAGAGGCACCGGAACCCACCCCCGAGAGAGCAGCTCCGGCCGTCATTGAAACCGTCCGGGCCCTTGCACCTGAGCCTGCTGCGGGGCCGGTAGAACCTACCGCTGCCGCCGTCGTTGGCGTGGACCGCCAGCCGTGGCCGCCGAATCCCGTCGCGTCAGAAGCGGTGACAGCGCCGGTCGCCTCGGGGCCGGAGACGGCAGTGGTTACGGAGGAACCGCCGGTGACCCGGCGCAGCTTGAAGGAAACCTCATTCCTGGTCAGCGCCCCGGTCCTGGAACCGGCCACACAGGGCTGGCGGGGTGCGCTCACGCGCCTTGGTTTCCGGATGGACCCGTCCGCCGAAGAACTCTCCGAGCGGGAGGACATCCGCACGGTCAGCCAGCACTGGCCCGGCCCGCGGACCATTGCCGTGGTCAACCGCAAGGGCGGGGCGAACAAGACCCCCACGGTGGTCATGCTCTCGGCCATCCTCGCCCGCTATAGCGGGGCCGCGACCGTCGCCTGGGACAACAACGAGTCCCAAGGCACCCTGGGCTGGCGGACCGAAAAGGGCGCCCATGACCGAAGCGTTCTGGACCTGATCGATTCCTCGACCGAACTGCTCTCGCCGTCAACGAACGCCGCCGAGATTGCCAAGTTCGTCCACCATCAGACCGCAGACAAGTTCGACGTCCTGCGCTCGGATGAGAACGAGGAAGGCGACCACGAAGTCACCGCTGAGGAAGTCGACATCGCCCACCAGGTTCTCACCCGCTATTACCGGCTGGTGGTCATGGACTCGGGCAACACCGCCCGGGCGGCGAACTGGCGCAGGATGATCCACCACACCAACCAGCTCGTCGTGCCTGTGACGGCCATTGAGGACCGCGCCGAAGCCGCCCGGCTGACGCTGCAGACTCTCGAATCCCGTGGTGGCCAAGACGCCGAGTTGGCCCGCAACGCCGTCGTGATCGTCTCTGAGTCCACCGACGCCAAGCGCGCCATGTCGGGGGATGCCTTGAAGCGGGCCAAAGACGAGGCCCAACGCATCGCGGACGGCTTTGAAGCGTTCGTCCGGGCCGTCGTGAGGATTCCCTACGATCCGGCACTGGTCAACGGACCCATCCGCTATGAAGCCCTCCAGCCCGCGACCCAGCGGGCATGGCTGGCGGCCGCGGCCGCCGTCGCGAAGGGCTTCTAAACCCACCCATCATCCGGACTTTCGAAAGGAGGAACCATGCAACAGTCCCTGAATCCCTGGATCACCAGCCCCACCGGCGACATCTCGGAAGAGGAAACACCGGATACGTATCTGCCGCCGGCGGCAGTCATCAGTGCGCCTCTGAAGGGGATGGTTGAACCCGATGCAGCGGACCGTCTGGCCCGCCGCACCATGAGTGGTTCCGCCGCGTTGTGGATCATCGGGGCGCACGGGGGAGCAAGCGAGAGCAGAGTCGCGGACCTCCTTGGTGCACGCGCGACCGATCACTGCTGGCCCGTCCTCCAGGACGGAGGTAAGCCACGGGTGCTGCTGGTGTGCCGCGCAGATATGCGCGGCCTGACAGCCGCCAGGAGCGCCCTGACCCAATGGGTGTCAGGAGCCACACCGAAAGCTGACCTGCTCGGGCTTGCGATCTTGGCGGACGCACCGGGGAAGACTCCCAAAGCGCTGCGTGACTTCGCCGCCATCGTCGGCGGGGGAGCGCCCCGGCTCTGGACCCTGCCCTGGGTGGAGGCGTGGCGGCACGGCGACGCCACGACGCCGCCAACGGCCCGCGAATACCAACGATTCATCGCTGACTTGGCCGCACTGGCCACCGACACCACACCACGCACTACCCCCTGAAAGGTCTCACCATGAACACGCTCTCTGTCCTTGCAACCAACGTCATCCCGGACCCCAAACCGACCATCCCTGCCGAAGCCGACGGACTGCTCACAGTACTGAACTGGGCCTCCGGTATCGGCCTGGTCCTGGGCGTCCTGGGTGTGATCATTGTCGGCATCGGCATGGTCATCCAGCTCCAGCGCGGCGAGGGTGCACAAGCCATCGGCAAACTCGGCTGGGTCCTCCTGGGTTGCATCATCATCACCGGTGCCGCCGGTATTGTCCGCGCCTTCGTCTAAGCCAGCACCAGGAACGGGAGGTTCACCATGAGCCAGTCGACAGAGAGCACCACCGCAAGCAATCCGTTCACCAAGCCCGGTTTCATCATTGCGGCCGCGCTGGTGGTCGCGCTGATCGCAGCAACCGTCATCATCTTCCTTCTCCCCAAAGGACAAGGAAACGCACAGCCAGCCCCTGCCCCGGCAGAAACCAGCGGTTCAGCCACTGTCAGCCCCAGCCCTTCAGCTGAAGTTGGCAAAAGCGTCTGCGGACTCCCCTCATCGTCAGAAACGGCGTTGGGCTCTGCCCCGGAAACGACATGGGAACTTGTAGGCACCATGGCCGCCCCCACTGATCCTAAAATTGGGCCCGGAAAAATAGACGACCAGGGCATCAGGTCATGCTTTGCCCACACCCCTACAGGGGCTCTGTATGCGGCCGTGAATCTCTGGGCCTTGGGTAGCGATCCTTCCAAGGAACAGGCCATTGCCGAACACCTCGCGGCTAAAGGACCCGGCCGTGACGCGGGGATGAAGGCACCCCAGACCGCGGCTCCTGCATCATCAGTGAAGGTCCAGATAGCCGGATTCAACGTCTCATACACAGCGAACAAGGCAGTGGTGGAACTGGCGTTCAAGGCGAACACCGGAGCACTCGCCTCGGTACGGACGACGCTGTTGTGGCAGGACGGGGACTGGAAGGGAGTCGTCGCCGACAACGGCGCGCCCCTTGAGGAACCACGGCAAGTACCTGACCTTTCCGGATTCATCCCTTGGAGCGGAGCATGAGGCCGACCTGGAATCCGGTAGGGGACTGGGTCGCAGGGCTTGCTGATGACGCCATAAGCAATCTGGCCAAAGCCATCATGGAGGGCATGAGTCAGATGGTGACAACTCTGTCTACCTTCTGGGTCTCCATGCCCACGGTGAACCTCATCAGTGAGGACAGAACGGGGCCAAGTCCCGTGGTCTCAATGGTCAACAGCGAGCTAATGACTTGGACGCTGACGCTGGCGGTTCTTGCCGTCATCATCGGCGGCGTCCGGATGATCTGGGAACAGCGCGGTGCACCGCTCAAGGATCTGCTCCGTTCCCTGCTCACGCTGACCCTGGTGTCCGGCCTTGGTCTGGGAGTCATCTCTATTTTGGTCATTGCCGCAGATACCTTTTCGGCCGCCATCATCGACCGATCCACGGACGGCAAGGGCTTTGCTGAATCGATGAAGATCCTCGTTATGACCGGACAGACCGGTGTAGGGGTGTTTATTCTCATCGTCCTGGGCCTGATCGGGTTGATTGCTTCACTGGTCCAGATCGTGCTGATGGTGGTCCGCAGCGGCATGCTGGTGATCTTGGCTGGCATCCTGCCCACTACCGCGGCGTTCACGAACACGGAGATGGGCAGGCAGTGGTTCCAGAAAGCAGTTGGCTGGACCATCGCCTTCATCCTCTACAAGCCTGCGGCAGCCATTGTGTACTCGGTCGCGTTCCTTCTCATGGGCACGGGAGAGGGGCGGGACGCGCTGGTTAAGTCCATCACGGGCTTCACGTTGATGATCGTTGCCTTGTTCGCGCTTCCGGCGTTAATGCGCTTCGTAACACCGATGGTTGGAGCCGTTGCCTCGGGCAGCGGAGCCGCAGCCGGGGCTGCCGTTGGTGCCATGGCCACCGGTGCCGTCTCCCTGGGCCGTGGCGGCACCGGAAGGGGCAACGCCGCACCAATCCCCGCGACAACAAGCACTACAGCCAGTACCCAGAGCACTCACGCCGGTAGTTCGCCGAAAGGCAGTGACGGAGCGTCTGGACCCCGGGGCGGCGGAGGACAGCCCACCCCCGGCGTCACAGGCCCGGGCGGAGCCGCTGGCGCTGCAACCGCAGGCAAAGCAGGCTCCGCAGGAGCAGCGGCAGGGGCACGCGGCGGGGCAACAGCTGGGCCAGCCGGCATGGCTCTAGCCGCCGGGGCACAGGTCGCTACCAAGACGTCGCAGGCAATCGAAAAGACCGCGCAGGATTCAACCGGGGAGGGCCCCAGTGGCAGCAATTAACACCGAATACAAGGAACCGTCCTACGGCAACTGGCGAGTACCGCGCTCCGCCGGCCTGGGCAACCTCGGCGCCATCGGCACAGGGATTGTCATGGCCGGACTGTTGATGGGCATCACGACCTTCGCTATCTGGGGCCTGTTCCCGGGCCTCGCCGTCCTCGCCCTTGCCGGGGCCAGCGCCCTGTTGCTCACGGTCAAGGACAAGCACGGCCAGTCCGTTGTAGACCGCTTCGGCACCCGAATTACTTTCCGGCTCTCCAAGTCCTCCGGGACGAACCTCTACCGCTCAGGCCCTCTGGGTGTGACGCAGTGGGGCATGTATCAGCTGCCCGGGCTGGCCGCTAAGTCGACCCTGTACGAGTTCGCCGACTCCTACAAGCGCCCGTTCGCCATGCTGCACGTGCCGGCCACCAGCCACTTCACAGTCATCTTCTCCACCGAACCCGATGGAGCCTCCCTGGTGGACCCTGAGCAGGTCGACGCATGGGTCGCTAACTGGGGCGGCTGGCTCGCCGGCCTTGCCGACGAAGCCGGACTGGACGCCGCGGCCGTCACCGTCGAGACCGCCCCCGATTCCGGGTACCGGCTGCGGAACGAAGTCGAAATGAACATCGACCCGAACGCACCGGAATTTGCCCAAGCCATTTTGCGCGAGGTTGTTGATACCTACCCGGAGGGATCGGCCACGGTCCGTGCCTGGGTATCCCTGACCTTCAACGCCTCCCTGCGGTCCGGGTCAAAGAAGCGCACGCCTGAAGATGTGGCCCGCGACCTCGCCTCCCGGATCCCGGGCCTGTCAGCCCGCTTGCAGTCCACGGGTGCCGGTATCGCCCGACCCATGTCCGCGCAGGAACTCTGCGAAGTCGTCCGCATCGCCTATGACCCGCCCGCTGCGCTGATCATCGATGAGGCCCACGCCGCCGGGTCCCCGGTATCTCTGACCTGGGGCGAGGTAGGCCCCACCGCGACACAGGCGAACTGGGAGGACTACCGCCACGATTCCGCATTCTCTGTCTCCTGGACCATGACAGGTGCACCCCGCGGCTCGGTGAACTCCTCGGTCCTGTCCCGGCTGCTGGCCCCGCACGGGGACATTGACCGCAAACGGGTATCCCTGCTGTACCGTCCGATGGATTCGGCGAAGGCCGCAACTGTGGTCGAGCGGGACCAGAACAACGCCAACGTCCGCGTCACTTCCGGAACCCGGCCCAGCGCTCGGGCCTTGGTCGACGCCCGTTCCGCCGTGCAGACCGCACAGGAAGAAGCCCGCGGCGCCGGCCTGGTGAACTTCGGCATGGTCGTCACCGCCACAGTGACCGATAGGGAACGGCTGCCTGATGCCGTGGCAGCCATCGAACAGACTTCCGGCACCGCCCGGGTGCTCCTTCGCCGCGCCTACGGCGCGCAGGACACCGCCTTCGCAGCGTCACTGCCGCTCGGACTCGTCCTGCCCAAGCACAGCATGGTGCCCTCCGAACTCAAGGACGCTCTCTAATGGCCCTCAAAGACCTTTTAACGTCAATGACAGTAAAGACATTAATGCCAGCAACGGGCGCGCCAAAGGACAAGGCTGAGAAGCAGCCGCGCGAAGCCGGGCCGGGTGCCCGTGGCTGGTCCGGACGCGGTGGCGGCATGGCTCAGCTCGTCCCGTCCCTGAAGGAGTACCGGGGGACCACTGTCCAGGTTTGCGGCCTGTGGCCGTTTTCCTCCGGTGCGTCCTCGCCCATGATCGGCGTCCCGCTTGGCCGTCATGAGGAGACCCAGGCCACGGTCTGTTGCGACCCGATCAGCTGGTTCCAGCGCGCACGCCTCATCTCCAACCCTTCCGCTTTCATCCTCGGCAAGCCTGGGCTGGGCAAGTCCACCGTGGTCCGGCGCATGTTCTTGGGCCTTGCCGCGCAGGGCGTCAACCCACTGGTGCTCGGGGACCTGAAAGGCGAGCACGTCAAAGCCGTAGAAGCCCTCGGCGGGCAGGTCATCAAGCTCGGCCGCGGAGTCGGGTACCTAAACATTCTCGATCCGGGCCAGGCCGTCGAGGTCGCCCAGCTCCTCGAGGACCACGGCCACCACGATGCCGCGGCCCGGGTCCGTGCCGACGCGCACGGCCGCCGCCTGAACATGGTTGTCTCCCTCATCACCATCAGCCGGAACAACCCGCCCACCGACCAGGAACAAACCATCCTGGACCGGGCACTGAGGGTCCTCGATGACCGTTTCGACGGCATCCCGGTCCTGAAAGACCTCCTGGACGTCATCGTCTCCGCCCCGGATGAGTTGCGGCAGGTCGCGCTGGACCGTGGCGACATGAACGTCTACCTGCAGGAGACCCGGGCGCTTGAAGCGACCCTGCTGGGGCTGACTGGGGGAGGGAAGCTGGGCGAAATCTTCTCCCGGCAGACAACAAACCCGATGAAGCGGGACCGCGCCGTGGTCTTCGATGTCTCCAGCATTGATGAGACCGAAACCGACCTGCAGGCCGCCGTGCTGCTTGCCTGCTGGTCCTATGGCTTCGGCACGGTGAACGTCGCCAACGCCCTCGCTGACGCAGGGCTGGAACCACGCCGGAACTACTTTGTGGTCCTTGACGAGCTGTGGCGGGCGCTGCGCTCCGGCAAGGGCATGGTGGACCGGGTGGACGCCCTGACCCGCCTGAACCGGTCTGTGGGCGTCGGGCAGATCATGATTTCCCACACCATGTCCGACCTGCTGGCCCTGCCGGCAGAAGAGGATCGGATGAAAGCCCGCGGTTTCGTCGAACGCTCCGGCATGGTGATCTGCGGCGGCCTGCCCGCCTCGGAAATGCCGCTGCTGACCTCAGCGATTCCTCTGTCCCGGCAGGAGCAGCAAAAGCTCATTTCGTGGCAGGACCCGCCAGCATGGGACTCACGCGGCCTCGACGTCGAACCCCCGGGCCGGGGCAAGTTCCTCATCAAGGTCGGCGGCCGCCCGGGTATCCCCGTCCAGATCGGGCTGACCTCCATCGAGAAGAACGACGGACTGAACGACACCGACACCCGCTGGCATGCGCCGGCGAAAACGCTGATGGACCCGGCAGCACCCGCCCTGCCGGCCGAAGGAGGCGCGCTGTGAGTGCACCGAACCGCAAAGGGATGGGCCTCGAAGATGCTCTGCTGGTCTGGCTGGCCATCGGCGCGATCGTCGTCTTCGGCGGCGGCACCTACGCCGCCGCGCACCTCGGATCGTGGATGGCTGGCATCGACGCCCCGCCTGCCCACCCCATCGACCTGGTCGCCGGGCTCCTCAAGGGCAAGGTGCCCTGGCCAACCCAGTCCACCGTCGCGGCGTGCCTTATGGCCGGCCTGATACTGGTTCTGGCTATTGTCGTGCTCGTTGCGTGGCGGAAAGGCGCGTCCAAGCGTGCCCGTGTCGATAAGGCCGCCCGCCACTTGGGCCGCGGCAAGTCCCTCGCCGCGTTCTCCGAAAAGGGAGCACAGGCCAAGGCAGAGCGGCTGGGTGTAAAGGACACCCCGGGGATTGTCGTGGGCAAGGTGGTCTCCACCGGTCAGAAGTTCGTCCAATCCTGGGAAGACCTCAGCCTCGACATCTGGGGACCACGAACAGGTAAGTCCACCTCCCGGGTGATGCCCGCCATCCTGGACGCACCAGGTGCCGTTGTCTCAACCTCGAACAAGCGCGACGTCGTGGACGGCACCCGTGGCGTCCGCGAAGCCACGGCCCCGGTGTGGGTCTTCGATCCGCAGAAGATCGCCCAGGAAGAACCGGACTGGTGGTGGAACCCGCTCTCTTACGTCACCGACGAAGAAAAGGCCTACAAACTGACCCAGCACTTCTCCGTCGGTTCCCGGGTTCCGGGGTCAAAGCCGGATGCCTACTTCGACCCGAAAGCCGAAGACATCCTCTCTTCGTACTTCCTTGCGGCCGCGCTCGGCGGCCTGCCCATAACGCAGGTGTACCTGTGGGTGACCGAACAGGTCAACCGCGAACCGATCAACATCCTCAAACAGCACGACTACGAGCTGCAGTACAAGGGCTTGGAGTCCACGCTGGAACTGGCTGACAAGCAGCGTGACGGTATCTTCGGCACCGCCGAGAAGATGATCCAGTGCCTCAAGAGCCGGAACACGCTGCGCTGGGTCGCCCCCACGGGCGGTGCGAGCGTTGCCGGTGATGCGCGCCGACAGTTCAACCCGCATGATTTCGCTGCGTCTCAGGAGACGATCTACATCCTCTCCAAGGAAGGGGCCGGCTCAGCCGCCCCGCTGACCACCGCCCTGACCGTGTCCATCGCTGAGGCGATGGAAGAACGCGCCGAGCGCAGCGGCGGCCGACTGCCCAAGCCCGCGCTGTTCGCCCTGGACGAGCTGGCGAACGTGGTCCGTTGGGCCAGCCTGCCGGACCAGTTCAGCCACTACGGCTCCAAAGGCCTGATCGTCATGGGCATCCTGCAGTCCTGGTCCCAAGGCGTCGAACTCTGGGGTGAGGCGAACATGCGGAAAATCTGGTCCGCCGCGAACGTCAAGGTCTACGGCGGCGGCGTCGCCGAAGAAGGCTTCCTCCGCGCCCTCTCCGACCTGATCGGGGACTACAGCTACACCAGCGTCTCCATTTCCTCCGGTAAGTCCGGCTCCAGCCGATCCCGCCAGGAAGCCAAGGAACGGATCTTCGACGTTTCCAATCTCGCCGAGCTGGACCGCGGCCGCGCCGTCGTCCTGTCATCGGGTGCACCGGCCACCCTGGTCCGCACCATGCCCTGGTACACCGGCCCGCACAAAGAAGCTGTTGAAGCGTCCATCAAGACCTACAGCCCTCGGCCCGAGGAGGAGGCGGTGCCGGTCGCGGCCGCACCAGTCAATAATCCGTGGGTCACGAAGTAAGGAAGCTGCTGCCATGACAGACGATTTTGGGCTGTTCGATACGGACACTCCGCCCGCCAGTGCCGGCGGAAGCGAAGACGAGAGAGCCGAGAAGAAGCCGGAGCTCGTCTACGGTTCGCCCGAGGAGTTCCTTCATGAGCAGTTGCTGCCCACATATGTCCGCAGCGTGACCGGGAAGTCCGCGAAGTGGTGCATCGAGTGGTACTTCCACCCCGAAGCCGTGTCGCGTGTAGCTGCCATGTGGAGGGCCTGGGAGCACCTGCGCCTCGATCCTGCCACTGGCATGAGCGTCTGGTGGCGGGACCACGCAGACCACCACATGAAAGTCCTTTTGGACCCACATGGCCCGTTCTACAACTGCGACATGAAAGAACACCGCGACCCCGAACACCTGGAACCAAAGAAAGCACCGGACGGCTGGTTCCCGGACGTGCGGGGTCAGGAATAGTAGCTCTGGCAAAAAGACAAGACTCTAAGCCGCCCACGGTTGGGGTCAATCCGGGTTATCCACGGCTGGAAATTGGGAGCCATTGGGTTAGCTCCCTCGGCAGCAGTAGCGGTGGATAACCCCCAAGGATTGTCCCCGGCTGTGGGCAGCGGGATGCGCCTACGCCCCCAAACACCGCAACCGTGCAACAGCCTGTTCCGCAATTTGCGGAAGTAGCTCAGCGTGGCCCGCTGTCAGGTTTGAATCCGAGACTTTTTGGCAGACACGTGCAGGAACTGCTTTCCCGACCCTATTCTGACGAGCTTTTCGCTCCTGCCTGACGTCAGGTTGGCGTGTAGTCCACCCTGACAACGGTGCAGGTGACGGCACGCACGGCGAGGGTGCGTGACAAAGAAATGAGATGGTGTGGGCTCACGGTCCCTCAATGGCGTACCGGCACCGCCGGTCTGGTCAGGGTGCGGCGTTGCTCAGGGCGTACGGCGGGCGGAGGAGCCCGGGGGTGAGGCCCTCGGCCGGGTCGTTGCCCAGCTGGATCACTTTGTTGTTTTGGTCCACATGGACTACCCGGGGCTCGTAGTCCTTGGCTTCCTCGGTGGTCATTGCCGCGTAGGTAATCAGGATGACAACGTCATTTTCGTGTACCAGGTGGGCCGCCGGGCCATTGATGCCGATCACGCCCGAGCCGCGCTCACCGGCGATGGTGTACGTCTCCAGCCTGGCGCCGTTGGTCACGTCCACGATGGCCACTAGCTCACCGGGAAGAATGTCAGCAGCATCGAGCAGGTCCAGGTCAACGGTGACTGAGCCTACATAGTGTAGGTCAGCGTGCGTGACGGTGGCCCGGTGAATTTTGGACTTAAACATTTTTCGATTCATAGGAAGCTCCAGTGGTAGAACTTTGTGCTGCGCAGCCGGTCCCACGAGATCGCGCACGAACGCCGCCTCTTGCAAGAAAAAGCTCCCAAGTTCTAGTGGTAGTTCTCGGACGACGGCGGCAGGAAATGCGTGAAAACCTGATATCCGTCCCGGCGGAAAATCATTTGTCTTAATGAGTTTCCTTCTGCTGAAATCCAGAGTAGCGAATCGTCCGGCATGACAGCTTCCACCGTTCCTTTGCGGACCAATTTCCCGCCTCTCCAAACTTCTACCCGTTGCCCGAGAGCGCGTTGCCAATCTGGTTGCAGGTGAAGGTCCATCGTTTGCTCCTGTATGCACGCGGATTAGATTTCGAAAAGCTGCAGGGGGTTGCTCGGCCAGCCGGCGGTGAGGTGTCACATGCGTTGCGATCGTTGATGATCCGGGTGATCATCGGACACCTCACCGCAGAAATGGGGGCAGTTGCCTGCCGGTTACAGGGAGCGCTGGTCTGGGCCGTTGTATGCGCTGAGCGGGCGGATGAGGGAGTTGGCTGCCGCCTGTTCCATGATGTGGGCGGTCCAGCCGGTGATGCGGCTGGCGACGAACAGCGGAGTGAACATCTGCGTGTCGAAACCCATGAGGTGGTAGATGGGTCCTGCGGGGTAGTCGAGGTTGGGCTTGATGCCTTTGGCTTCGTCCATGGCGGCTTCGAGGCCGTTGTACAGTCCGAGGACTTCGGGCCGGCCGTAGTGGGCGATCATCTTGTCCAGCGCTGCCTTCATGGTGGGTACGCGGGAGTCGCCGTACTTGTAGACGCGGTGGCCGAAACCCATAATTTTCTTCTTCTGTGCCAGGGCGTCTTCCATCCATCCTTTAGCGCGGGTGGCGGCTTCCTCGAGGGATTCCTCAGGCCGGATGCCGATTTCGTCGAAGGTGTGCATGACGGCTTCGTTGGCTCCGCCGTGCAGCGGACCTTTGAGCGCTCCGATGGCAGCGGTTACGGCCGAGTGCAGGTCCGAGAGGGTGGAGGTGACGACCCGCGCGGTAAAGGTTGAGGCGTTGAAGGAGTGTTCTGCGTACAGGATCATTGAGACGTTGAACGCCTCGATGACCTCGTCTACAGGGTCTTCGCTGAAGGTCATCCATAGGAAGTTGGCCGAGTAGCCGAGATCGTGGCGGGGTTCCACGACGTCCAGGCCGCGCCGACGGCGCTGGTCGTAGGCCACGACTGCCGGCATTGCCGCCCACAGGTCAATGGCCTTGCTCATGTTGGACTCGGGTGAGGCGTCCTCAGCCAGTTGGTGCCGTGCTCCGAGCACGGAGGCGGCCGTCCGGCAGACGTCCATGGGGTGGGCGTGCGTGGGCAAGGCGTCGATAATGGCCTTGACCGCAGGGTCGAGTGCACGGCCCGCTCTTTCACGGGCGGTGAACTCGGAAAGTTGCTTCTGGGTGGGTAGTTCGCCGTTCCAGAGCAGGTATGCAACCTCTTCGAAGCTGCATTTGGCCGCAAGCTCCTGGACCGGGTACCCGCGGTAAAGCAGCGAATTGGTTTCTCCGTTGACCTTCGACACCGCGGTGTAGTCCACCACGACGCCGGCGAGGCCCTTCTTGATCTCTCTATCAGCCATGCTGAACTCCTTCGTTACAGTCCGTGTACTAGCGAATATTGGGGAGCTGGAAGTTGAAAACGCCGGAATCGAACTTGTTGTACGACTCGTAATCCACAAGGTCATACAGGCGGACTCTGGTTAGCATCTCAGGCACCCGTACCTGCTGGGTTCCCAAGCTCTTAAGCGTGCTCAAGACCCGTTCAGCAGCGCCCATGGCACTGCGAAGCAGGGTAACCGGGTAGATGACCATGTTGACGCCGACCTTTTGGAGCTGGTCCGCGGTGAAGAGATCGCCCTTGCCGAACTCGGTCATGTTGGCCAGGATCGGGACGTTCACGGCGTCGCGGATGGCTTTGAACTCCTCCAGTGTGGCCATGGCTTCCGGGAAGATGGCGTCCGCTCCGGCCTCCACCAGCGCCTTCGCACGGTCCTGGGCGGCCTCGAGGCCGTCTACTGCGCGGATGTCGGTGCGGGCCATGATGAGGAAGTTCGGGTCCCGCCGGGCAACCGCCGCGGCCCGGATGCGCTTGGTGGCCGTCTCGAGGTCCACGACGTTCTTGCCGTCGAGGTGTCCGCAGCGCTTGGGGTTGAACTGGTCCTCGATGTGCAGGCCCGCCAGGCCTGCGTTTTCGATCTCCTGGACGGTGCGGGCCACGTTCATGGGCTCACCGAACCCGGTGTCTGCGTCCACGATGGCGGGCAGGTCGGTCATCCGGGCGATCTGCCCGGCGCGCGTGGCGACCTCGGTGAGCGTGGTCAGTCCGATGTCCGGCAGCCCGAGGTCGTTCGCGAGCACCTCGCCTGAGATGTAGACCCCGGCGAAGCCTTTCTCCTCGATCAGCCGGGCCGAGAGCGGGTTGAACGCGCCGGGAAACTGGACGATGGTGCCCGAAGTAAGCAATTCGCGCAGCCTGAGACGTTTCTGTTCCGGGGTCGTAGTGGAGTACAGCATTTAGAACAGTCCCTTCGGGGCTGCGTCGGGGTCGATGACGCCAGTGGTGCAGCAGTTGAGTGAGTGGGCGCGCGCGGAAGGCCGCCTGTGACCGGTGACGGCGACTGCTGTCCAGGCTGACGAAGGTGGTCGTGGAATCGGCCTGGGGCGAGATGAATGACCATCTCGGCTACGCCAAGGCTGGCGGGGACGGCGGGAACTCGCGGAACGGTACCGCGTCCAAGGACCTGCCTCTGAGACCACCAGAACAGTGCCCGGCAACCCGGTACCCACTCCCCAGCCCATCATGGTCGGCGTCCCTGGCGCAGGATCTCACCGGTCTCCCAGGCGATCGCGCAGCCTTTCAGACTGTGCGCGTCGACATTTAACCGCCGTAGGTACGCTTGCTCATGACTGGAACCTCCAGACCTTCACATGTGGCTATACCAGTCCACACCCCGCATCTGAGTGCGGAACAGTGCCCGGACCGGTAAAGCCACAAACCTCTTTGAACCCGAAATTCCAGCCTGCTGGACCACCGCCGCCTACGCCAGGACCGGGCCGCCACACTTCATATCGTCTAGGCCTCGGCGGCCGGCGAGAGAATCACGCCAGGCTCATCTTGATCCCGTCCATGGGCTTCCAGGACGGCAGCAATCGAGAGCAGCCGATCTTCGGCCATGGGCTGTGCCACCAGCTGAATTCCGATGCTGCCGCCAAGCCTGTCATTCCCCCAGGGAAGGCTTAGCGCTGGATATCCGGTGAGATTGAACGGGGACGTCAGTCGCGTCAAGGCTTGCTGGACGGGCCAACGAGCACCTTCGACGTCCAGGTGCTGGGTGGTGCTGTGGGGGGCCGTCACAGCCAACGTCGGGGTCAGAAGGACGTCAGCTTGGGCGAGTGCATTTGCGAGCTCTGCCTGCATTTTGGCCCGGATGCGCTGGGCACGGGAATAATCGGCGCCGGTTCTGAACATCCCGGCCTCGAGCCTCAATCGGACGTCGTCCGGCAAGAGATGTCCCCGCTCCTGCAGCAGCGACAGATGGATGTCCAAGGCCTCGGGTGCGATGGTGCACAACCCGGCCGCTGGCGAGTACTGGGCGGTGGGGATGTCCACTTTGTGTATCGTAGCCCCGAGCTCCTGGAGGGAATCCACTGCGTGGTCCACGGCAGTGCGGACTTCCTCCTCCAAATGGTCGAAGAAGAAGCGGTGGGGAAGGCCGACCACGACGCCCTTAAGATCGGCTAAAAGTTCCCTTCTCCAGGTAGCGTCCCAACCAGTTAGTACCTGCATCACCAAGGCGGAATCCGCCACTGTCCGTGTGATCGGTCCGACGTGGTCAAGAGATGGGGCCAGGGGATGGACGCCCTTCGTGCTGATTCGGCCGTAGGTCGGTTTCAGGCCAACGACGCCGCACAATGAGGCCGGGATCCTGATCGACCCAGCCGTGTCCGTGCCTAAAGCTATGTCCACCATGCCCGCGGCCACGGCAGTAGCCGACCCACCACTGGAGCCTCCCGACAGCGTGTCTCCTCGCAGAGGGTTGCCGACCGCGCCCCAGTCGCCGCTGTTGCTCATGGCACCGTATGCCAGGGCATGAAGGTTCGTCATTCCAATGATTACCGCTCCGGCCTCACGCAGGCGTGCAACAACGTCGGCATCGCGCGTTGCGGTCGGGGAGCGATATGCCTTTGTTCCCGCTGTGGTTGCGTAGCCTTCCACCTCAATTAGGTCCTTGACCGCCACCACCTTGCCCGCAAGTGGGCCAGGATCTGTACCGGCCGCGATCAGCCCGTCTACCTTTTCTGCTGCCTCGAGGGCACTTTCAGCGAAGACGCACGTAAAGGCGTTCAGGTCAGACTTCTGTTCAATGATTTCAAGGAACTGCGCCACTCGGGCCACCGTGGACTCATGACGGGTCACACTTTGGGATTCGCGAGTTGATCGACGACCTGCCGCAGTTTCCAAGTCGGCCGACAACGGGGCCTCCATGGAGAGATCGCCCATCCTGATAGGCAAGTCCGTGCGCGCTAACGCGACCTCTCGCAACAGGTCGGCGACAGTGTTGTCCTCCTGAACGCGTTTCCACCACATGGCGTATCGCGCCGGGTCGTCCAGCCCGAGTTGGTCGGCAACGGTGTGCAGGTAATGCTCATGCTGTTGTTTCGACAAGATCTGGTCCAATCTCTTGATAATTGCCTCCTTGCCCCGGTTCAACCAGACGAAAATGGCTCGCCATTCCCCTGGTTGTGCGGTTATAGCCTTATACCGGCGGCACCGGGGCCGGGACGCTCGACCTTAATGACCCGCCCACGCCAATCCGCTACCTGGCGTGTGGCAAAAGAGCGCTGCACAGCCTGCTCAAGCGCCACCACGGTTATGCCGTCCTGCGGCTTGTTCGGCTGCCTGCGTGCACGGTCAGTATTTCCATATGTCCAGTTTGTACAGCAGAGCACAGCCTGTGAAATGCCCTTATACGAAAAGATCATGCGTAAGGGTTATGAGAGGCTCCTCGCGGATCTCCGGCGCCGCCCTATCGAAGAATCATTGGATAATGCCCGCGTAGCTGTGCGTCTGCTGGGGTGGCACCCGCCGGCTTGCCACTGTGAACCATAGATCCTCGGTGGTGTGTCACCTTCGAACCACCAGCAGCAGCTCAGTGTCCAGCAATATTTGGATACAAAAACCAAAAGAGGTATTGTGACCTAGGATACAAGAAGCTGACGCAGCCGGTTTGCCCATGCGCACCAGGAGCCCTGTGCCGACCACTGCCGATGCCGAGTTGCAGAGAGTGCTCGGGTCGACCGAGACCGTCACCGAGGTGGCAACGCCGTCCATCGGCACTGCGCTGGCCGCATTGCTCGACCACATGGAACGGCAAAAACCCTCCTCACACCGACTAAACCTCTATAGATTTGGCGGACCGATCATGAAATACTGAGCCACTCAGCGGCCATCGAGTCGTCGAGATATCGGCATTTGTAGCCGCACCACTCGCGGGCTTGAAACGTGCCCAGCTCGGCACTGAGATCATCACTGGTCCTCTGCCCTGCTACAGAACCCCATGAGGTCGCCAACATTTTGGGGCTCGGTCCAGACACCCCGCGATCGACCTCGAAGATGCGGTCGGCGAATCCGAAAAGTAACGGCTCGCAACACGGCCTACGACCTGATCACCGTCGGCCGTGTTGGACGATAGCGCTACATTATGTCCCCGGCGAGGATGACCAGTCCTCGAGCATATGAACGTAGACCAAACAATAGGAGGGGCTTCATGCCTAGAATTCATGATTTAGGAAGCGTGCATGGATTTGAACCACAGCCGAACCTCACGAGGGAAGAACCGCCTTTTGAGTTCGATTGGCAAGCCCACGTGTTCGCGGTCCACAGGCTCATGGCCAAAAAGGGGGTGTATGCGCTTGATGAATTCCGGGACGCAATTGAATCCCTCCCTCCGGCTGATTACCTGAAGTTGGGATACTACGAGCGGTGGCTGGCCGCGCTTGTCCCTCTTGTGCTTAGCAAGACGAACATTTCGAGCGAGATCCCCGAGACTTTCCATGAGTGAGCACAAGTTCAGCCCGGGAACCAGGGTCCAGGTGGATCGGAGGGATCCACATCATCACAACAGAGTACCGGCGTATATCAGAGGCTCGACGGGGGTCGTCAAATTTTATGGAGGGTCATGGAAGCTAGCTGATCTCATCGCCCAGGGCATCCCCTGTGACCCTGAGCCCGTCTACTGCGTCGAGTTTGAAGCCCAAGACCTGTTCGGTGACGGTTCGCACCACATCACAGTAGATATTTGGGAATCTTGGCTTTCGGAAAAGGATAAAAAATGAGCGGCCATCACGACGACAGAAACGGATTCAACGCGGCAAAGATCCGTTGGTTTGAATCGTTGCTAGAGGAGCAAGGCGTCTTGGCACCCGGCGAGGTTGACGATTTCCTTGCTTCGTACGTCAAACAGTCAAATCCGAATAACGGTGCCCGTATCGTTGCCAAGGCATGGATCGATCCAACTTTTCGCGAACGGCTCTGTGCCGATGCACCCGCGGCGATCCGAGAACTGGAACTCGTGGACCAAGCCCACGGTGAAGCGACGGAGGAGGCACATTTGATTGTGGTTCCCAATTCCCCCGGGAAGCACAACATGATCGTCTGCACACTGTGCTCCTGCTATCCGCTCTGGCTCCTTGGGCCGTCTCCGTCCTGGTACAAGAGCCTCTGGTACCGGGCCGAAGCAGTCAGAAATCCCCGCGGTGTGCTCCGGGAGTTCGGGCTTGAACTTCCGGAGCAGACGGAGATCACTGTGTGGGACTCCAGCTCCGACATGCGTTACATGGTTCTTCCGGAACGTCCCGAGGGCACAGATGGAATGAGCGAGGAGGAGCTCGCTGGGCTGGTCACGAGGAACGGCTTGATCGGAGTAGCCACAGTCTAAACCCTCGGCCTCGGCCCTGTGCTGGAATGGCTATTTGACCGAGTTGAGAATCAACGACGTGAATAGTGCACCCATCGGATACCCAAGATATAGGTAACCCGAACATAGGACCCACAACTTTGAATACCAAACTCTGACAGGTGCGTGAAATTCGTGACAACTATCAATCCTACTCAAGCCCGCATCGGTGCTAGCCCTTCGGCCATTCTCGGGATGCTGCTGGCCTTAGCATTGTCCATGCTGGTCCTCTACCTTGTGCAATTCGAGAACGGCCAGCTGACGCAGACCGGAACGCTCCTGCACGAACTCATGCACGATGGCCGTCATCTTCTGGGCGTACCATGTCACTGACTCTCGCCTCAAGGACCGTGACGCTGTCGCTTCGGTCCGTCCTGGTCCGAGGCCTGCTCGCTGGGCTGATCGCGGGATTTATCGCCGGGGGCGTTGCGTTCTGGGCGGGCACAGGCCTTATCGACCAGGCCATAGCACTCGAAAACGCTCAACCTGAGGCTCATGACCACTCAACCGGGAGCACCGGTGCGACGGTCCATGAGCATACGCACTCCGACGAGGATCCGCTGATCCCCCGCGATGTCCAGCGCGCAGGGTTACTTCTCGCGACGACCCTTGCGGGTGCCGCAACGGGCGTGATATTTGCAACTGTCTGGTTCTTAAAGTCCCGCCGCTCAGTCGCCGGCCAACGTCCCCTTGGGATCATGGCGCTAGCAGCGGCCGGATGGGCGGCGGTCGTCGCCGTACCTTGGCTTATCATCCCGCCGAATCCTCCCGCGCTTGGGTCACCGAACTCGATAGACCACAGGACCGCTTTGTGGCTGTTTGCGGTCATTCTGGGTGTTGGGGCGGTCTCCATCTGGTTCGTGCTCAGGGGGTGGGCCGAGTCCAAGGCCGCCCAGCCGTCCGTTTTCTCTAAGGCTCTGCCCGCTTTGGCGGCGATCGCCATCGTTCTGCTCGGCTGGCGAATACTTCCCGCCACTTCAGTCGATTATTCCGGATTCCCTGCGGATCTGCTCTGGAATTTCCGGCTTGCAGCAGGGGCAACACAGCTAGCACTGTGGATGACCATGGGAATCGTCTTTCAGTTCTTCATGGAGAGGGCCTCCCGGACAAGCGTCCGGACTTGATAAGGTTCGTCCGGCACGGGCTTTGCCAGGAAACGAGGGAGGCTCGTTTCGGAGCCGACGGGCCACTCGATAGATCCTCAAGTCCCCCCGCTGTTATTTCTGAACCATGGATGTCGATGGTTTCACCGACCCTAATCGGCATCCAATCCGCAAACGCCCTCGGGCTGGATGCCGAAAGGGACTCTGGACTGCGGCCGGCCAACTACGGCCGGTGGAATGGCCTGACCTTGGACGTGCTTCCCCCGGATGCAGTGGCCGAATGGAGAAACAATCCTGAGTTCAGACGCCACGGCGGCGAGAGCGTTCTCGACATTATCGAGCGAATGGGTGTATGGCTCGCCGCTTTGCCAAGGGAAACAGATGTGATTGTTGTGACGCACGCGGAAATCATCAGGGCCGCAGTGGCGGCTACAACTGGGAACATCGACGACTACTGGAATGGGCCGCACTGCACGCTGCGTGGGTTCGAAGCGCACACATTAAATCTGTAGCAGAAGTGTCAGCGATGGTCGAAAAGTGAGCCATTTCGCCCGGCAGAAAAGTGAGCCACTTGACGCTGGTTATTCTGCCGTATTTTCCGGTCTTGTCGAGGGCAACGAGTCGATCTGGGTGTGTTTAAGGCGGTAGCTGGAGCCTTTGAGGATGAAGACTTCGGCAACGGACTGTCCGATAAACGGTGTGTAGGGTCCAGCGGTTTTCATTAGCGAGTGGTTCTTTCGAACCGACCGGCGAAGGTAATGGCGAACGCGTTGAACGCAGGCTTCCACCTCATCTCCAAGCGTGCCCGACCGTCGCCGGTTGCATCGAGAGACCTGGTGACCAGATAGAGGCATTTCAGTGCAGCGGCCTTTTTTGAAAGTGCCCGCGCGCCCTCACCGCCCGCCGATAGCGGGCATTGATTGACTCGATCGCATTCGTCGTGCGGATCACCCGCGTGATCTCCCTGTCGTACTGCAAGAACGGAACGTATCCTGCCCAGGAGGACTCCCAGAGCCGGATGATTGCCGGATACCGCTGGCCCCAGTCAGCCGTGAACTCGGCGAACCGGTCCTTCGCCGCCTGCTCGGACGGGGCCATGTAGACTGGCTTGAGCGCCTTGACGTGCATAGCGGTGCTGACCGCCGGCGTAGCAAAAGCTGTTAAGAATCAAGTGCACGATGCACTGCTGCACCACCGTTCGCTCCCACGTGGTCATGGTCGCCTCCGGCAGGCCCTTGAGCCCGTCGCAGACGGCAATAAACACATCTTCCACGCCCCGGTTCTTCAGCTCGGAGAATACCTGCAGCCAGAACCGGGCACCCTCGGCACCGTCGCCGGCCCAGATGCCCAGAATCTCCCGCTCCCCGTTCACGGTGACCCCCATGACGACGTAGAACGGGGTGTTGCGCATCTGCCCGTCACGGACCTTGACCACGACCGCATCAACGAAGAGCACCGGATAGATCGAATCCAAAGGTCGGGCCGACCACTCGGCCAGTTCCCCGGCAACCTTCTCGGTGATGCGGCTGATCGTGTCCTTGGAGACCTCGGCCCCGTAAACCTCCTCGGAATGCGCGGCGATTTCCCCGGTGGTCACCCCGGGCGGACAGCGAGAGCACGATCTGGTCCATCCCATCCAGACGCCGTTTCCGCTTGGGCACAATCACCGGCTTGAAAGACCCGTCCCGATCCCGGGGCACCCCAATCTCGACCGGGCCGATCTCGGTCAGCACGGTCTTCGGCCTGGTGCCGTTGCGCATGTTTGACTGCGATCGGCGTCTGGCCATGCTCGTGCCCGAGGTACTCGGTCAGTTCCACTCCCAGCGCAGTCTCCAGCACATTCCTCGTGAGCTGGTTCAGCAGCCCGCCCGGGCCTACCAGGCTCCCGCCCTGCCCGAGCAACCGCTCCGCAAACCCGCGAGTTTGGGAGGGTCGGCCTAATCCGTCGGGCAGTTGCCTTGCGATGCGCCGCTTGGGGCAGGTAGCCCGTCTGGGGATCGGTATTTCGGGCCAGCTCTCGGCTGACCGTTGAGGACGATCGGCCGAGGGCATGGGCAATCGCACTGATCGAGGACCGGCTGCCTTCAGGTCCCGGTCCCGGATCAGTTCCCGTTCCTGAGCATTGAGGCATCGCGGGTCGATGCCTTTCTCCAGCGCGGCCACCGGGACATGCGCCGTTCCTGTGGTGCCAGCGGGAGAGGTCGTCGTGGGCACACCACGTTTGTAGTCGAATGCGTCGCCCGCCGGACTTCCCGATTCCCCGGTCCCAATCCTCGGCAGTGCGCAGATGAATACCAACTAAAGGGCAGCTTTCCGCCCGTCCACGCCAAGAAACTCGACCCTTTCAGGGTGCGAACGTGTTCCCGGCTTCCCCTGAGCTTTCAGCCCGGCTTTGAGGACCCATGCAGCGCACGTATTGGGATTGAGCCCAAGTTCCCCTGCAGCCACCGTGGTGCTCTTAACACGGTCGAACACGGCGAAGAACTCCTCTCCTTACCGAGCCGTGTACTTCCGCTGGACCGACTGCTTCCGCACCTTGCCCCGGATCAAACCTGCCTTCCGGATCCACTGGTGACACGTCATCACCTTGAACCCGAGTTCCCTTGCAGCGGCACTCGCGTTCTGAACCCGGTCGAGTACCGCAAAAACTGATCCTTCTGCTCGGGCGTGTATTTCCGCTGCCCAGCTGGTTTCTCCGTTAAAGACGACACGGTCGTTGCAACTCCCAAAAAATCTGGGTGTTGCAACGACCGCTAGAACCCCCCACCAATATCAGGCAGCGTCAGCGCCGCGGAATCCAAAGCCGCCGGACCAGCCACCATGAAACACAGAACGATGAGGCTGTATGTCTCCGCGGCGGTCTTTCCGGAACCAACAAGGGCCGCTCACGAGGGCACCGCGGAGCCGGCGGGAGGACCGTGCCCGGCGCGGCACCTGGGCGGTCTCCTCGACGAATGTCCTGCGCGGGCGCAGACACTCATCGCAAAAGAATTCTCCGCTTGACCCAAACCTCGCCCGGATCGGCGACAGCCGGCAGGGTCGATGGGGTTGTGGAGGGACCCGCCGCTGCTGAGCTTCACGTGGCAAGAAAGCCGTTTCTGGCGCACAAGGCTCTGAAGTGGTAGTCCGCGATCAGGTCGGAGCGGTAGGAGTGCGCCTGAGCAACCTGCGCTACTCGCGCAGGTTACCCCGCGTGCCTATTTGTTGTCGGCTGCCGAC
>NZ_JBIVOO010000013.1:0-116667 GCF_044754165.1 Arthrobacter sp. NPDC093139 | reverse complement strand
GGAAGGCCTCGCTCTTCGGCGACAAGCACATCTACGGCCCCGAAGGCGTCTCCTTCTACACCCGCGGCAAGGTCGTCACCTCCCGCTGGCCCGAACCCACCCACGCCTCCGGCGCCTCCTACAACTTCCCCTCCAACTAACCCGCCGCCAAGCAAGAAAGACAATGCAGTCATGACTGAGAACAAGCTGATCATCGGCACGGCGCCGGACTCCTGGGGTGTGTGGTTCGCAGACGACCCGAAGCAGACCCCGTGGGAGCGGTTCCTCGATGAAGTGGCAGAGTCCGGCTACAAGTGGATTGAGCTGGGCCCGTACGGCTACCTGCCGAACGACCCCACGCGGCTGGCGGAGGAGCTCGGGCAGCGCGACCTGAAGGTCACCGCAGGAACGGTTTTCACCGCTTTCCACCGAGGGCTGGACCAGTGGGAGACGGCCTGGGAGCCGGCCCGGAAGGTTGCGGAGCTCACGGCTGCCATGGGCGGCGAGCACATCGTAGTGATCCCGGCGATGTGGCGTGACGACGTCACGGGCGAGGCAGTTGAAAGCGGCGAGCTCAGCGAGAAGGCCTGGAGCGACCTCTTCGCCGGGCACAACCGCCTGGGCAAGACGCTGCTGGAGGACTTTGGTCTGAAGCAGCAGTTCCATTCCCACGCCGACTCGCACGTCGGAGCCCAGGAGGACATCGAAACCCTGCTGCGCGCGACCGACCCGCAGTACCTGAACCTGTGCCTGGACACCGGCCATGCCGAATACTGCGGAGCCTCCAGCCTCGAGCTCATCAAGAACCATCCGGACCGCATCGGCTACCTGCACCTGAAGCAGATCAACCCGGACATCCTGAAGAAGGTCAACGAGGAAAAAATGACGTGGGCTGCCGCGAACCTGGCCGGCGTCATGACCGAGCCGCCGAACGGCCTGCCGGACCTGCGCGCCGTCATCGAAGCCGTGGAAGCCCTGAACCGCCCCATCTTCGGCATCGTGGAGCAGGACATGTACCCCGTGGCCTTCGACGTCCCCATGCCGATCGCCAAACGCACCCGCAACTACCTGCTGTCCTGCGGCTCCCGCACCGCCGTCAACTAGCGGCCGCCCAGGCACCCGAAACGTAAAGGAAGAACAATGACTGAAACCCTTCGCGTCGCCGTCATCGGCGCCGGCCGCATGGGCGCGGACCACATCCAGCGCCTCAACAAGCGCATTCACGGCGCTGAAGTCGCCGCCGTCGTCGACGTCGACCTGGCCCGCGCACAGGCCGCCATCCAAGGCATCCCGGGCGCCGTCGCCTTGGCAGATACTGAAGAGGCGCTCAACAACGGGGACGTCAACGCCGTCCTGATCGCCACACCCGGCTTCCTGCACGAGGACATCCTGCTCAAGGCCCTCGCCAAGGACATCCCCATCCTCTGCGAAAAGCCGCTGACGCCGGACGCCGAGTCCTCCTGGAAGATCGTTCAGGCGGAGGAAAAGCTGGGCCACAAGCGCATCCAGGTGGGCTTCATGCGCCGCTTCGATGCCGAATACGCCGCCCTGGGCTCCGTGATCCGCGACCGCGAGCTCGGCGAACTGCTAATGCTGCACCACCAGCACCGCAACCCCAACACTCCCGCGGGCTTTACCAACGAGATGCTGATCAACGATTCGGTGGTGCACGAGTTTGACGCCATCCGTTTCTTCACCGGAGAAGAAATCACCAGCGTTCAGGTCCGCCTGGGTAAGGCCACGAAAAACGCCCCGGCCGGGCAGCACGATCCCCAGCACGTCCTGATCGAGACCGAGTCCGGTGTTTTGGCCGACGTTGAAATCTACGTCAACGCAAAATTCGGCTACGAAGTGGCCACGCAGGCCTCCTTCGAAGAGGGCATCGTCAGCATCGGCGGCGACCACGGACTCTACACCCGCAGCGCCGGCCGCTGGGGCGGCAAGGTCACCCCCGGCTTCGAAGAGCGCTTCGGCGCCGCGTACGACGTCGAAATCCAGTCCTGGGTGGACGCTGCACTCCGCGGCGAAATCGGCGGCCCCAGCGCCTGGGACGGCTACGCCACCGCAGCATGCTGCGAAGCCGGCGTCGAGGCGCAGAAGAACGGCGAGAAGGTCGCCGTGAAGCTGAACGCCAAGCCTGCCCTCTACGGCTAGGACAACGGAAGGGGCCGGCTCTGCCGGCCCCTTCCGTTCGTTCCCGGTCCGACGCACAACTGACTGATCCCCAATGGAGTGTTCCGTGAAAATCGCACTTGACCCCACGCCGTTCCACCACTCGCACAGCCTGCTCGAATTCCCCCGGGTGGTGGCGGGCCTCGGCTACAAGTACATGCAGATGACCCCGCACGCCGACTTCATCCCCTTCTACAACCACCCCAAGGCAGACGACGAACTCGTGGGCCAGCTGAAGAAGGCCAGCAAGGACGCCGGAATCGAGATCGCCTCGGTCCTTCCCGTGCTTCGGTGGTCCGGGCCGGACGAAGACGCCCGCGAAGCCGCCGTCCGCTACTGGAAGCGCGCCATCCAGATCACCGTGGACCTGGGCGTCAGTACCATGAACACCGAATTCAGCGGCAGGCCCGAGAAAGCAGAAGAATCCGAGCGCGCCTTCTACCGCTCCATGGAAGAGCTGCTGCCCATCATCGAACGCGAAGGCATTGACCTGCTGATCGACCCCCACCCGGATGACTTCGTGGAAGAGGGCCTGGCGGCCATCCGGGTCATCCGCGGCCTCAACTCCAAGAACGTCGGCCTGGTCTACGTGGCCTCGCACAGCTTCCACATGAAGGACGCGCCGCTGGACATCATGCGCGCCGCGGGGGACAAGCTGCGCCTGGTGCACGTCGCCGACACCATGGACCACCACGCCTCGCATGGGCTGCGCTACATCACCAACCCGCCCGGCAACCCGGTCCGTGTTCACCAGCACCTGAAAATCGGCGACGGCGACGTCAACTGGGATGAATTCTTCGGCGGCCTGAAGGAAATCGGCTTCCTGGACCGCGACGATACAGTGATGGTGTCCAGCGTCTTTGCCGAAGACGAGAACGCCCAGGACGTGTCGCGGTACCAGCTGGAGACGATGAAGCAGTACGTCCAGAAGGTCAACGCATGACGTCGAGTCTCCAGTCGGAGAAGGCAACACAGAAAGCGCCCGTCAACCATAAACGCGCGCTGCGGACCGTCACCATCATCTCCACGTTCGGTGGCCTGCTCTTTGGCTACGACACCGGCGTCATCAACGGTGCCCTTCCCTATATGCAGGAGGATCTCGGCCTCACGCCATTGACTGAAGGCCTGGTGACATCCTCGCTCCTCTTTGGCGCCGCGTTCGGTGCCCTGCTTGGCGGACGCCTCGCTGACCGCAACGGCCGCCGCAAGATGATCATGGTCCTCGCCGTCGTCTTCCTTGCCGGCACACTCGCCTGCACCCTTGCGCCGAGCACCGAAGTGATGATCGCGGCACGTTTCCTGCTGGGCCTGGCCGTGGGCGGGGCCTCCGTCACCGTTCCCGTGTACCTCGCCGAGGTTTCACCCAGCGCGCGCCGCGGCAGGATCGTCACGCAGAACGAGCTCATGATCGTGACCGGCCAGCTGCTGGCGTTCATCTTCAACGCCTACCTCGGAAACACGTTCGGCGAGGCCGGAGGAATCTGGCGGTGGATGCTGGTGATCGCCACCCTCCCCGCAATCGCCCTGTGGATCGGGATGAACTTCATGCCCGAGAGCCCGCGCTGGCTGGCCTCCATGGGCAGTTTCGGCGAATCGCTCAGCGTCCTGCAGCGGATCCGGTCCCAGACCGAAGCCCGGGACGAATTCGAAGAGGTCAAGGCAATGGCCGTGGAGGACTACAAGTCCAAAATGGGTTCCTGGAAGGACCTGGGCGTTCCGTGGCTCCGGCGCATCTTCGTGGTGGGGATCGGCCTTGCCGTCATCCAGCAGATCACCGGCGTGAACTCGATCATGTACTACGGCACCCAGATCCTGGCCGAGTCCGGCTTCGGCCGAGAGGCTGCGCTGACGGCCAACATCGCCAACGGCATCATTTCGGTGCTGGCAACCTTCGTGGGAATCTGGCTGCTGGGCAAGGTGGACCGCCGCAAGATGCTCATCACCGGACAAATCGGCACAACGACCGCCCTGGTGCTGATCGGCTTCTTCTCACTGATCCTGCCCGAAGGAACAGGCCGAGGCTTCGTGATCCTGGCCCTGACTGTCACGTTCCTAGCCTTCCAGCAGGGTGCCATCTCACCCGTCACCTGGCTCATGCTGTCCGAAATCTTCCCATTGAGGATCCGTGGCCTCGGGATGGGTGCCTCGGCCTTCATCCTGTGGATCGTGAACTTCCTGGTGGGCTTCGGCTTCCCCCTGCTGCTGGCCGCGATGGGCCTCTCCAACACCTTCTTCGCGTTTGCCGCACTTGGCGTGGGCGCCATCGCGTTCGCCGCCAGGTATGTCCCGGAAACGAAGGACAGGAGCCTGGAAGACGTTGAGCACTACTTCAAGAACGTGGCCGGCGCGAAAGACGGCGCTGCAGGGGCTGGTTCTGCGCCTTAACGGTCACGTCATGCTAACGGGCGGAAGGGTCATCCCGGCGAGGCCTTCCCGTCCGGTGGCCATAGCTGTGACAGCCAGGCCTCCACGTCCCGGGGACGATGGAACACCACCACGGGCGGCAGTTCCTTGTCCGCCTGCATGTCTTCTATGGCCCGTTGCTTTCGGCGAAATGACTGGAAGTGCCATCGGATGATGGACGCCTTGGTGAAGAGCCGGGCAAGCGATTCGGTGTTTCCGTTGCAGACGGTCTGGCCGGTGAGCGCTCTTCGCAATGACCGTCGCACCAATCGGCCCAGGGAAAGACGGCGGGGGTAGTCCAAGGCAACAATCAACTCTGCGCGGGACAAGACGATGTCCCGCCACCCGCTGTAGGCGCTGTTGAGGACCCACTGGTCCTTGGAGACTATGCTTGCGACAATCTCCCGCTGTTCCTCGGCGTGGCGTGGGCCTAGGCGCGGGCGTGCAGCCGGGGGAGGGCGTCCACGAGCGGGGCCAGTTCCGGGATGCCCTGGGCTTCAGTTAAGGTGCGCTCCAACGCCGCGTCGTGGATGGGGCGGGCGTCTTCCAGGAGCTTGATGCCGCTGGCAGTCAGCTCCGTGTAGATGCCGCGGCGGTCATCGGCGCACAGGACGCGCGTCAGCAGCCCGCGCTCCTCCAGCCTGTTCACGAGCCGCGTGGTGGCACTCGCGCTGAGGGCGGTGGCGCGGGCAAGCTGCTGCATGCGCATATGCCAGCCGTCCTGCCGGCTGAGGGCGTCCAGCACCGTGTATTCCACGACCGAGAGCTGCGCGTGGGACTGCAGCGAGCGTTCGAGCTCCGCTTCGATATGTCCGTGCAGCGCTGCGAGCGTCCGCCAGCCCTGCGCGCGCACTTCCACGGCGTCGTCCTTGATGCCCATCGTTCCTCCTCCTTCAGGCCCGGCGTGGGAGACGGGCACGCCCGGCAAATAGTTGCTTGCGCGTGATATTTGCTTGTGCAACAATAAATACCGCGTCTGCAACTATTAGCTTACGTGTCCTATCCCATTCCGTACAGTTCCCAAGGAGCACCTCCATGCCTATCGGCCTGATTGCCCTCGCCCTTGGCGGGTTCGGCATCGGACTCACCGAGTTCGTCATCATGGGCCTGCTGCCCGAAGTGGCCGCAGACTTCCAGGTCAGCGAGGCCTCGGCCGGCTGGCTCATCTCCGGCTACGCGCTCGCCGTCGTGCTTGGTGCGCTCGCGCTGACCGCCGCGGTGACCCGATTCGAACGCAAGCCCGTCCTCGCCGTCCTGCTCGTACTGTTCATCGCCGGCAACCTGATCTCCGCCACGGCCCCCGACTACTGGATGATGATGGCCGGCCGCGTCGTGGCTGCCCTCGCGCACGGCGCCTTCTTCGGCATCGGCGCTGTGGTGGCCGCCGACATGGTGGAGCCCACCAGGAAAGCCGGCGCCATCGCCATCATGTTCACCGGACTCACGGCCGCCAATGTGCTGGGCGTTCCCTTCGGAACCATGCTGGGCCAGGCGGCCGGCTGGCGCTCCACCTTCTGGGCCATCATCGGAATCGGCGTGCTCGCTCTTGCGGGCATTCTCGCCCTCGTGCCGAAAACGGGACATGGTGAGGCAGTTCCCGGCGGTCTGCGCCGGGAACTGCGGGCCTTCCGCTCCGGCCAGGTCTGGCTCTCCATCCTGGTGACCATCCTGGGCTACGGCGGCATGTTCGGCGCCTTCACCTACATCGCCTTCACACTCACGGAGGTTTCCGGATTCTCTGCGGCTGCGGTTCCGTGGCTCCTGATCGTCTTCGGCGTGGGCCTGTTCATCGGCAACACCCTTGGCGGCAGGGCTGCCGACCGCAACGTGGACGGCACCCTGCTGGCAGTCCTCTCGGCCCTTGCGGTGGTGCTTGTTGCGTTTGCCCTGACGGCGGGCAGCCAACTTCTGACGATCGCCTCCATGGTGCTCATGGGCGGCTTCGGCTTCGCTACGGTTCCGGGGCTGCAGATGCGGGTCATGAAATACGCCGACGGCGCCCCTACCCTCGCGTCCGGCGCCAACATCGGCGCGTTCAACGTGGGCAACGCCCTGGGCGCCTGGCTGGGCGGCCTGACCATCACGGCGGGACTAGGCTACACGTCGCCCATCTGGGCCGGCGCCGGCATCACGCTGCTGGGGCTCGCCGTGATGGCGTTCGCCGCCGCCAAAGCGCCAGCATCGGCCGACAAGGCACCAGCGTTCGCCGACGCTCCTGCAGTTTCGGCCGGGTCTGGCGCCAACGCCCCTGCAGACTCTACAGTGCCGGCTGTCCGTTGAACCGGCATCGGCCTCGTCCGGGGAACGCTAGGCGCGGAACGGCAGGCGCGGATCCACGTCCTGGCCTTCCCAGCTCTGGCGGACCCAGCCGTGGTGGGGATCGTCGCTGATGAGCCAGTCACGGACCCGTCCGGGCCCGGCCATGACATTCAGGTAGTACATGTCATAGCCGGGCGCGGCCATGGCGGGGCCGTGCCAGCCGTAGGGGACAAGGACCACGTCGCCGGTGCGTACTTCGGCGGCGACGTCGATGGGGCGCTCGTCGGAGGCGTAGACCCGCTGGTAGCCGATGGCATCCGCGTCACCGTCCGGGCCTGCGATGCCGGGAACATCCGCCACCCGGGTCTCGAAGTAGTAGATCTCCTCCAGGGAGGTCTCGCCCTCCTTCTCCTCATCGTGCTTGTGGGGAGGGTAGGAGGACCAGTTGCCTGCGGGCGTGATGACTTCGCACACGATGAAACGGTCCGCCTCCAGCACCGCGGGGGTGCCGAAGTTGTGGACCTGGCGTGAGCAGTTCCCTGCGCCGCGCAGTTCCACCGGTATCTCAGCGGCAGTGACCAGGCGGGTGGGGTACTGGACGTTGGCCGGCGCCGTGGCGACGGCAACCCGGCCGCCGTCGGACGAGCTGACCGTGACCGCCTTCCCGGTGCCGGAGTACAGCACATCCGTGGGGCCGCTGAAGACGCTGGCGCGGCCGGCCAGCTGATACTTCTCACCGTCCACGGCCGCCGTGAAGGCGCCGCTCAGCGGAATCACGATGCGCTCCTCGCCCGCTGCGGGGAGTTCGACGACGGCGCCCGGTGCCAGCGTGGCCACCTTCAGCCCGGTATGTGCCCACCCCTCGACGGTGATCGCGGAGTCCGCTGTTCCCAGCGAAACGTCCCAGCAGCCTTCGGCTGCGCTGCCCAGGGGATATACCCAGTCGGCCATAGATTTGTTCTCTTTCAGGTCGTTCGTGGCACGGGGGTGGTTACCTCTGTACGAGGGTCATTTCAAAGCTGTAGGAATCGCCGCGGTACACGTGGCGTCCGGTCTCGACGTTCCGGCCGGTGTCGTCGACGGCGGTGCGCTCCATGGTCACCAGCGCCGAGCCTGGCTCCGTCTCCAGGAGCGGGGCCTGGTACTCGTTGGCCACCATTGCGCCAATCCGCTGTGTGGCCAGCCGGAAGTTGACTCCGCCGCCGCGAAGGATGCTGTAGAGCCCCTGCGAGCCGAGCAGATCCTCATCGATGTGCGTGATGTCATCGCGGACCCAGTTTTCCATCAGGGCCAGCGGTTTCCCGCCGACCTTGCGGAGCCTGGTGAAGTGGTAGACCTTCGCGCCGGCCTGCAGGTGCAGTGCCTTTTGAGTGGCATCGTCGGCTTCGACGTGAGCGAACGTCAGAACCTCGGTGGTGGGCTTGCTGCCGTTGTTGGCGAGGTCGTCATACAGGCTGGAGAGCTCCAGGGGGCGGCGGACCTGGCTTGAAACCACCTGGGTGCCCACCCCGCGTTTGCGGACCAGCAGTCCGGAGCGGACCAGTTCGTCCATGGCCTTGCGCATGGTGGGGCGGGAAAGGTTCAGCTGGGCCGCGAGGTCGATCTCGTTCTCCAGCCGGCTGCCCGGCTCCAGAAGCCCCGTGTGTATCGCGGCCTCGATGCCCTGCACCACCTGGTGGTAGAGCGGCACCGGCGATGACCTGTCGATGCTGAGGTGAAGTTGGTTCGCCATTGAGTGCTCCCTTTTATGCTGCGGGCAGTCCTGCGTCCAAGCGCCCGTATGTCAGCTGCATGTTCGCTTGATAGGACATACTGCCTTTCTTGATATTAGCAGCGGGTGCCCTTGGGTCAAGGCTTCTCCCCTTTGGCGGCTCGCGCAGGCGTGTGACCCGAGGCCCGCGCGCTGGAGGGATTTCGTTAAAACATCCTAATGTCAGGACAAACTATTGACTTCTGTGTCCTAAGTCACCATGATCGGTATAACAGGCCTGCTGGCGCCGCACCGTGGCGGAGCCAGCGGCCCCCCAAATCAAAGGAGATTCATAGTGACCAGGTTCTTTTGGCGCCGCGCGGCAGTCGCAGCAGTTGCGATCCCCATGCTGGCGGTGACCGCGTGCTCCAGCCAAGGTGGCCGTGCTCCCGAAGCGAACACGGGAGGCGGCGCCGGGCAGGTTGCCTCGACTCCCCGCATCAAGGTTGCACTTATCACTCACGCCGCTCCGGGAGACACCTTCTGGGACATCGTCCGCAAGGGGGCCGAGGAGGCCGCGGCTAAGGACAATGTCGAACTGCTCTACACGTCCGACCCCGAAGGCGGACGTCAGGCACAACTTATCCAGCAGGCGATTGACCAGAAGGTCGATGGCATTGCCGTGACACTTGCCAAACCGGATGCGTTGAAGGACTCGCTCAAGAAGGCTACTGACGCCGGGATTCCGGTGGTCAGCCTCAATGCCGGCGAATCGGTCTCTGCTCAGTTGGGCGCCTTCACCCACTTCGGGTCCAACGAAAAGCTCGCCGGCGCGGCCGTCGGAACGAAGCTCGGCGAACTGGGCCTCAAACACCCCATCTGTGTTATCCAAGAGCAGGGGCACGTGGGTCTGGAAGCCCGCTGCGCAGGGGTCAAGGAAAAGGTGGCCGGAACGGAGATTTTGTACGTTCCCGGGACTGACATGGCCCAGGTTTCCTCCACGGTTACCGCCAAACTGCAGGCCACTGCTGATGCCGATGCCATCGTTGGCCTGGGTGCACCCTACACGTTGACCATCCTGAAGGCCGTGACCGGCGCCGGCAGCAAGGCCAAGGTAGCCTCTTTCGACATGAACCCTGAGCTCGCCCAGAAGATTGCCGACGGCGCCGTTGAATTCACCGTGGACCAGCAGCCGTGGCTGCAGGGCTATGGCGCAATCGATTCGCTGTGGCAGGCCAAGCGCGGCGGCTTCAAGATCGGCGGCGGGCAGCCCGTGCTGACCGGCCCGTCCATCGTCGATAAAGCTGCAGCCACCGACGTTCTCGCGTTCGCCAAGGACGGCATTCGCTAACAGCCCGCCAGCCGTGCCCGGCCCATGCCGGGCCCGGCAGCAAGGAGAACCATCATGACCATCATCCAGAGTGTGTCGAAGCCCCCGGCGTTGCGCGACGAGCGCGTGGGCAAGCGCAACCCCTTTCAGAAACTCCTGGCACGTCCTGAAGTCGGCGCCCTCGTGGGCGCAATCGTCCTCTTCGTCTTCTTCGCCTCGGTTTCCCAGACCTTTATCCAGCCGAACGCCTTCGCCACCGTCCTCTACGGCAGCTCCACGATCGGCATCATGGCCGTGGGAGTGTCGCTGCTGATGATCGGCGGCGAGTTCGACCTTTCCACAGGCGTTGCCGTGATCAGCTCGGCCCTGACGGCCTCCATGTTCAGTTGGTACTTCAGCATGAATGTGTGGGTCGGTGTGGTCCTGGCGCTCGTGGTGTCCCTGGGCATCGGCTTCATTAACGGCTGGATCCTGATGAAGACCAAGCTGCCCAGCTTCATCGTCACCCTCGCAACCTTCCTGATGCTGACCGGCCTGAACCTGGGCCTGACCCGCATGATCGGCGGCGGCGTGTCCTCGCCGTCCATTTCGGACATGGACGGCTACCAGGCAGCCCGGGCTATCTTTGCCTCCTCGGTGAACATCGCCGGGGTGGACGTCAACAACACGGTCTTCATCTGGATCGCCCTGGTTGCCGTGGCATCCTGGGTGCTGCTGCGCACCAAGGTGGGCAACTGGATCTTCGCCGTCGGCGGCGACGCGAACGCTGCCCGCGCCGTGGGCGTTCCCGTCAAAGCCACGAAGATCGGCCTGTTCATGGCGGTCGGTTTCTGCGGCTGGATCCTGGGCATGCACAACCTGTTCGCCTTCGACGCCGTGCAGTCCGGCGAAGGCGTGGGCAACGAATTCCTCTACATCATCGCCGCGGTCATCGGAGGCTGCCTCCTCACCGGAGGCTACGGCTCGGCCGTGGGCGGCGCGATCGGGGCCTTTATCTTCGGGATGGCCAACAAGGGCATCGTGTACGCCCAGTGGAACCCGGACTGGTTCAAGTTCTTCCTGGGCCTGATGCTGCTCCTGGCCACCATCGTGAACCTGATCGTCAAGCGCCGCGCAGACGCAAGTAAGGGCTGAACACCATGAACGCCAAACAGATTGACCAGCAGCAGCTCCTCAAGGACGAGAAGGATCCGCTGACCCACACCCCCGTGCACCTGCTCTCACTGGAGAACGTCGGCAAGCACTACGGCAACATCGTCGCCCTCACCGACGTCACGATGGCCGTGGACAACGGCCGCGTCACCTGTGTCCTCGGTGACAACGGCGCCGGCAAGTCCACCCTGATCAAGATCATCGCCGGGCTGCACCAGCACGACGAAGGCGTCCTGAACATCATGGGGGAGGAGCGCAAGTTCAGTTCCCCCAGGGACGCCCTGGACGTTGGCATCGCCACGGTCTACCAGGACCTGGCTGTCGTTCCCCTGATGCCCATCTGGCGCAACTTCTTCCTCGGTTCCGAGCTGACCTCCGGCTTTGGCCCGTTCAAGAGCCTGGACGTCCAGAAGATGAAGGACATCACCAAAAAGGAACTCGCCGACATGGGCATCGATCTCCGCGATGTCGAGCAGCCCATCGGCCAGCTCTCAGGCGGTGAGCGCCAGTGTGTCGCCATCGCCCGTGCCGTTTATTTCGGTGCGAAGGTCCTGATCCTGGACGAACCCACAGCAGCGCTGGGCGTGAAGCAGTCCGGCGTCGTGCTCCGCTACATCTTGCAGGCCCGCGACCGGGGACTGGGCGTCATCTTCATCACCCACAACCCCCATCACGCTTTCCCTGTGGGCGACCGGTTCCTGCTGCTCAAGCGTGGCAAGTCGATCGGTTACTACGACAAGAAGGACATCACCCTGGACGAGCTCACCGCCCAGATGGCCGGCGGCGCCGAACTGGCCGAACTCGCCCATGAGCTCGAGCAGCTCGGCGGCCACGGCGACATCGTCAAGGAAGTCCAGGCCGAAGTCGCCGAAGCCTCCAGCGCCGGCACGCCAAGGCACGCGGGAACCTGAGCCCGCGAAACCGGCCATCCACCCGACTGCATTCACTCCACCGCAAAGGAACTGTATGAAGGACATAACGCTCGGACTTGTCGGCGTCGGCCGCATCGGCGTGATGCATGCGAACAACATTGCGGCGTTGAACGGCGTGCTCCACGGGCAGGGGATCAACGTCCGGCTCAGGCTCACGGATGTTGCCGCGGAGCACGCGCGTGCCGTCGCACAGGGTCTGGGCGCCGAGTTCCTGCCCTCCGTCAAGGCGCTGCTCGGCTCGGGAATCGACGGTCTGGTCATTGCCACTGGAACCGGCACGCATCCGGAACTGATCAGGGCAGGCGTGGACGCCGGCATTCCGGTGTTCTGTGAGAAGCCGGTGGCTTTAAGTGTCGCTGACTCTCTGCCGGTCCTGGAATACATCCGGGCCAAGAGGGGCGTGGTCCAGATCGGCCACCAGCGGAGGTTCGACGCCGGCTACGTCGAGGCAAAGCGCGCCTACGGGGACGGTGAGCTCGGCTGGATCCACTCGTTGAGGGCCGTTACCTGTGACATGATGCCGCCGCCGCTGGAGTTCCTGGCGACGTCGGGAGGGTTGTTCCGCGATTGTTCCGTGCATGACTTCGACATCCTGCGCTGGCTCACCGGCCGGGAAATCGTGGAGGTCTACGCCAAAGGCTCCAATAAGGGCGACCCGGCCATAGGCCGAGTGGGGGACGTGGACACGGCGCTGGCGGTGGTCACGTTCGACGACGGCACGCTGGGTTCCGTGGGCGCCTCGCGCTACAACGGGGCCGGGCACGATGTCCGGCTGGAAATCCAGGGTTCAGAAGGCTCCCTCATGGTGGGCCTTGACGAGAAGGCCGCGCTGGCCTCGGCGGAAGCAGGCGTCGGGTTTCCGTCGGGAGAGTCCCACCGGACATTCGCTGAGCGTTTCGACCAGGCCTACCGGTCCGAGATGGCCGCCTTTGCGGAGCTCGTGCTCGGCCAGCGGGAGAACCCCTGCACGCCCGAAGACGCCGTCGCGGCATCCCGGGTGGCCGACGCCGCCCAGGAGTCGCTGGAAACCGGGCTGCCCGTGCGGGTCGCGGCCGCGGTCACCATCTAGCCGCGGCCTGTACTGCCGCGACTGCCCGGCACTGCCGCCGTATCGCGGCCGCCGGAGTCAGCGGCTGCAGGCCTCCACAAAGGCGCGGAAAGGTGCCTGCCGCTGGGCTTCCGACAGCTTGCGGACCTCGGGGTGCCACTGGACCGAGGCCACCCACCGCTCGGGATCTTCCAGCGCCTCGACGGTGCCGTCATCTGCCACGGCGGTCACCACCAGGCCGGGAGCCACGTTCGCCACGGCCTGGTGGTGGCCGGAAGCGATCTTCACGCCGAAGGCACCTGGGGTCCCGGGTGTCGGATCCGCGACGGCACCGTACAAGTGCGCCACTCTGGAGCCTGGCATGATCGCCACCTCGTGCCAGGCCCACAAGCCGCCGCTGTCGCGGTGGGCCACTGTTCCGGGCTGCATGTCCTGGATCAGCGTTCCGCCGTACAGGACGTTGAGCAGCTGGTGGCCCCGGCAGATTCCCAGAAGGGGGAGTCCGGCGTCGATCGTCTGGCGCGCCACCGCGATATCCAGGCGGTCCTGCTCCGGGTTGACGTCGTAAAGAGTGGCGCCCGGCTCCTCACCGTAGAGCCGCGGGTCGACGTCACCGCCGCCGGGAAGGACGACGCCGTCAAGGGCCCCGCCTGCGCCGGCCCGCCGCCCGCCGTCGAACAGGCCGTCGCCGAGCAGTTCGGGGGTTAACAGCACCGGTTCGCCGCCGCCGTCGTGCACGAGGCCAACGATGTCATCGAAGAGGCCGTTGGCCTTGGCCACGCGGGGGTCAGGATCGGCCGAGCTGCTGAGCGGGACTGGAATGCCAATGCGCGGGCGCGGACTGGTGGCAGGGCCTGAATTCTGCATTCTCAAATTCTGCACCACTTTTGACCAGTCGGCTCGCTTTGGTCCGTGCAGGTTTCCTGTGCTTTTACCCGCCGCGCCCCCGTTTCTGTAGTGTTAGGCGCATCGAGGGCAGCAGGCAAGGCGAAAGTAGGTCGTTCCCATGGGTCGAAGGACACTGGTTGACGGTCTGGTCGACGGCCTGCTGGACGACATCCTGGACGGCAGGCTCAAGCCACATGAGGCCCTGCCACCGGAAGCCGACATTGCCAAGGCTTATGACGTCAGCCGCCTGACCGTGCGGGAGGCGCTCAAGGCACTGCGGGCGCAGAACATCCTGTACGTCAAGGCGGGCCGGGGAACGTTCGTCAATCCCGCGGAAAACTGGACGGGGCTGGATGCGATCATCAAGGCCGCCTCGTACGGCAACGCGGCGGACCAGGTGTCCATCGGCCTGATCGAGGTGCGCCGCATGGTGGAAACAGGCGCAGCGGCGCTAGCCGCCAGGCGACATTCGCCGGAACACGCCGAGGAGATGCGGCGGGCAATCGCCGACATGAAGCGGTTCTATGAATCCGGAGACCTTGACGGGTTCGTGACGGCCGACATCGCCTTCCACGACGTGGTGCTGAAGGCCTCGGGGAACCCGTTCGTGCGCGCCCTGCTCGCGCAACTGGGCCAGTCGCTCTACCGCGCGCGCCGGGAGACGTCCGCCATCCCGGAGATCCAGCGCCACGCCATCGCCTTCCATCAGCGCGTGCTGGACAGCATCCTCACCGGTGACGCGGAATTGGCGCGCCGGGCCATGGACGAGCACATGGACCAGACGTTCGAAGACTACGAACGCTACGTCCACGGCGCCACATCCTAAAGCCAGCCCCGGGCCCACCTTGACGTAATGCGCGTCACCCTTCTAAGATCTTTTTCATGTTCGCCCGTCAGATGTCTGACATCAGATTCAAGTAATC
The DNA here is from genome assembly GCF_044754165.1 of Arthrobacter sp. NPDC093139. Lineage (NCBI taxonomy): Bacteria > Bacillati > Actinomycetota > Actinomycetes > Micrococcales > Micrococcaceae > Arthrobacter > Arthrobacter sp. NPDC093139. The sequence continues at coordinate 101,891 of NZ_JBIVOO010000013.1, read as the reverse complement.
AAGAACCCACCAATCAAAAGCCGCTCCGCTCTGGAGCGATTACAACCCGAACAAACGCCTCGGATTCCCCCGCGCGAAGCCGCCGGTCCGGAACCGACAGATAGAAGGTCGATGATGACTTCATTAACCACAAAGCACTCCGGCCTCGGCGAGCTTGGCGACCGCACGCTCCGCAAAGTCCGCCGCCGCGTCATGCCCCTGATCGTCCTGCTCTACTTCATTGCGTACCTGGACCGGAACAACGTCGGCTTCGCCAAGCTGACCATGAGCGAGGACATCGGCCTGAGCGCCGCTGCCTACGGGCTCGGCGCGGGCATCTTCTTCCTCGGCTACGCCCTCCTGGAAGTGCCCAGCAACGCCGGCATGTACAGGTTCGGCGCCCGCAAATGGCTGGCCCGAATCCTCATCACCTGGGGCATCTTCGCCACCGCGATGGCTTTGGTGAACGGCGAAACCACCTACTACATCATCCGGTTCCTGCTGGGCGCCGCTGAAGCAGGCTTCTTCCCGGCCATCCTCTTCTACCTGACCCTGTGGTTCCCCGCCGCGCAGCGCGTCACCGTGCTCGGCATCTTTATCCTGGCCCAGCCGATCTCCAACGCCCTCGGCGCCCCGGTCTCCGGCCTGCTGCTGCAGATGGACGGCATCTGGGGCCTGCACGGCTGGCAGTGGCTGTACATCATCGAAGGCATCCCCGCGATCCTGCTGGGCCTGCTGACCCCCATCCTGATGACGGACCGCCCGCGGGATGCCAAGTGGCTCAACGCCGACGAGCGCGAGTGGCTCGCCACCACCATGGACGCCGAACTCGCCGCCAAGTCCAAGGGCGTCAGCCACAACTTCCTGGCCGGCCTCAAGGACAAGCGCACCCTCGTCTACTCGGCCCTCTACTTCGGCCTGGTCTGCGGCATCTACGGCCTCGGACTCTGGATGCCCACGATCGTTGCCGCCCTCGGCAAGTTCTCCACCGCCCAGGTCGGATTCATCGTCCTCATTCCGTACTCCATCGCAGCAGTCTTCGTGTATTTCTGGAGCAAGCGTGCCGACAAGACGGGCAAGCGTGCCTGGCACAGCTCCGTCAGCATGGTGCTGGCCGGTGTGGGTCTGCTGTCCGCAGGCTACCTCCTCCAGGTCAACCCCGTCCTTGCCTTGATCGCCCTCACCGCCGCGGCCATGGGTATCTACGGAGCCATCGCACCGTTCCTGTCCATGCCGTCCGCGGCGCTCACCGGCGCAGCGGCAGCCTCCGGCCTGGCCATGGTCAACTCGCTGGGTAACCTCGGCGGCTTCGTTGCCCCCTACGCGGTCGGCCTGTTCAACGACGCCACCGGGAGCAACCAGAGCGGCCTGCTGTTCCTCTCCTTCTGCCTCTGCGTCACCGCTGTGGCCACCTTCCTGTACGCCCGCAAGCGTCCCGAGGGTGACGCCGCCCTGGATCCCGCAGTAGAGGCAGCCAGCAAAGTCACCGTCACCAACTAAGAACCATCCAACAAGAACCGGCTAATACCAGCTAAGGAATACCTGCAATGAGCTCAACCACGTCCTTCCCCGCAGAACGCACCGTCGTCCTGACCGGTGCGGCCTCCGCCCGCGGCATCGGCCGCGCAGCTGCTGACCGCATGGCCAGCGAAGGCTGGTCCATCGCGATCCTGGACATCAACGCCGAGGATGCGAGGGCGGCGGCGGCCGAAATCGGCTCCAACCGCGCGGTGAAGGCAATCGGCGTGGGCGCCGACGTCTCGGACGCGAAGTCCGTGGACCGGGCGATCACCGAGATCGAGGAAACGCTGCCGCCGATCGTGGCACTGGCAAACCTCGCAGGCATCAGCTCGCCCACACCCTTCATGGAGACCACCGTGGAGGAATGGGACAAGGTCTTCGCAATCAACATGCGCGGCACCTTCGTTGTCTCCCAGCGCGTGCTGAAGGGCATGATCGAGCGCAGGCTGGGCCGGATCGTGAGCATCTCCTCGATCTCGGCCCAGCGTGGCGGCGGCACGTACTCCAAGGTCGCCTACAGCGCCTCCAAGGCCGGCATCATCGGGTTCACACGGGCCCTGGCCCGCGAAGTGGGCGAGTTCGGCGTGACGGTCAACGCCATCGCCCCCGGCCCGATCGACACCGACATCATGGGCGGCACGCTGACCGAGGAGCGCAAAGCCCAGATGTCCGAAGGCATCATGATGGGCCGCGTCGGCACCCGCGAGGAAGTGGCTGCACTCATCTCCTTCCTGCTGGGCGAGGACTCCGGCTACATCACCGCCGCCACGTATGACATCAACGGAGGCCTCCAGGTCTCCTAGTAAGACAGTCTCCTGGTAAGACAGTCTCCTGGTAAGACAGTCTCCTGACCCGGCCTCCTGATCAGGCCTCCTGATCCGGACCAGCAGGGAGAACAACAGAAGTGCCCCGCAGCCCGGCTGCGGGGCACTTCAGCGTTCGGGCTCGCTAGGCTGGCATCATGAATCCCTCCGGCAGCCTGAACCCGAGCCCGCGGACCCTCGAGGTCGAGAGCCTCTCCGGATTCGACCGGCTGGTGAGCGACGGGGCGAAGACCATGCACGGCTGGCACGCTCAGTCCCTGGACCTGCGCGGCCGGGCCGCTGCGCTGGCGGCCATGGACGCCGAAGGCGCGGTGTTCCTGGGCTGCACGTTCGACCCGGGGGTGGAAGAAGCGCTCCGCCGTCGCGGCGCCCTGATCTTTCCGAAGCTGACCGGAGTGCCGTTTGATGCCTACCGCTCGGAGCTCTACACGCCGCAGGAGCTCTACGCCGGAATTCAGGACACGCCGTATGAGGAAACACCGGACGCTCTGGTGTACCAGTGGAGCATCCGGCCCGGCCAGCGTCACCGCCTCGACGCCACGCTCGCTGCTGCCCTGCATGACCACGCCATCGGCGACGCCCTCGACGAGCTGGTCCGGTCAACCAGGGACGGGGGCAGCACGATCGTCGGGGTCATGGGCGGCCATGCGGCGCAGCGGGGAACCGCGGGCTTCGCCGACGCCGCTGCCCTGGGCAGGCTGCTGGCCCGCAGCGGGCGGATGGTGGCCACCGGCGGAGGGCCGGGGGCAATGGAGGCGGCCAACCTGGGCGCCTACCTCAGTGAAGCGCCCGATGAGGAGTTCCGGGCTGTCCTTGCTGAACTGGCATCCGTCCCCGGCTTCCGGCCCTCGGTGTCCTCGTGGGCACGCGCGGCGGCCGCCGTGGTCGAGCGTTATCCGGGCGGAACGGCATCGGTGGGCATCCCCACCTGGTTCTACGGCCACGAACCGCCCAACTATTTCGCCACCCGCATCGCCAAGTACTTCGCCAACGCCGTCCGCGAGGCAATTCTGCTGGAGCTGTGCAACGGCGGAATCGTGTTCCTGCCCGGCGCGGCGGGGACCGTCCAGGAGATCTTCCAGGACGCATGCGAGAACTACTACGGTGCGCCCGAAACCCTGACGCCCATGGTGCTCGTGGGCCGGGACCACTGGGAGCGCCGGTATCCCACGTGGCCCATGCTGCGGAGCCTCGCCGCCGGGCGGGCGATGGAGGAGCGGATCTTCCTGGTGGATGCCGTGGACGAAGCGCTCGCGGTCCTCGAGTCCTAGAGGTCCTTCCGGCACGGTGCCTGGCTCAGCGCCTGCAGGCCGTTGAGGTCCCCGGCGGCCAGACCGTCCGGCGTGCCGATTTCCGGGTACATCAATTGGACAGGGTCGTTCACGTGCTCAAGCCCCATGACGTGCGCGAGTTCATGCAGGATGACGGCGGTGGCATAAGCGGGCCCGTCCGGCCGGTTCAGTTCAACGCCGATCTGTGGCGCGTCCAGCTCCAGGCTTCCGGTGACGAAGCTCTTTGGGCCGTCGCCATAGCTGTAATGTGTGCTGCCCCCGGTGCCGATGATCTGGCCCTTGAGCTTGGGGGCTGCCTCCGGCGTGGTCCAACTGATCAACAGCGGTGCCCACCGTTCCCCGTAAGCCTCAGGCTGGTACGGGTCGCGCTCCGCGGAAGGCTGTTCGTCGGTGGAGCCGTCATTGATGAAGCGGATGCCCGTCGCGCGTGACACCGTCTTGATGGCCTCATGGACCAGCCCGGCCGCACCCGCCGGGGCAAGCTCATCGTTCACCACATAGTGCAGCGGCCGGCACGGTGAGAATCCCACGGGAGTGCCGTCGTCGTTCGTGGCCAAGAACGCGTACGAACTGCTCGCTACGGGCGGGGCCTGGGGCGTGCCGAGCGGCGCGTCCGCTTCCTCGACACCCGGCGGCGGGGCGTCCGCCGCGCGGCTGTCGGTTCCCCGTTCCCCCGGTTCCCCGGCGTGGCCGGCTTCGTGCGCCCCGCCGGTCTCTCCGGAATCGGCGGCGGGGTTCTCCTCCCCGGCTCCGAGACGGAACTCGAGCAGGCCCGCCAGGCGCGGATCGTTATAGGCGAGGCCTGCGGCCAGGAAGGCGCCACACCCGATGGCGGATATCAGGACAAGGTTCCGGATGAAGCTGCGGGCGGCCTGGCCCGACCCCGCGTGGCGCGCGTGCTTCCGGTGCCCGTTGTCCGGCACTAGGCGATCACCGCGCCGAAGACCATTCCCAGCAGGTAGGTGACGCCCGCGGCGCCCAGGCCGATAGCCAGCTGGCGCAGGCCACGGGTCAGCGGCGACGTTCCGGACAGCAGGCCAACGACGCCGCCGGTCGCCAGCAGTGCCATGCCGACCAGGACGGCGGCCGTCACGAGCGCACCAATGCCTGTCATGCCGAAAAGGAAGGGAACGATGGGCACGATCGCGCCGGAGGCAAAGAAGCAGAAGCTGGACAGCGCTGCGCCCCAGGCCGTGCCAACTGCCTCGTGCTCATCCTGGGGCTGGGGGAGCTCAGGCCGCAGCGAGAGGCTCGGATCACAGTCGCAGCTGAAGAGCCCCATCCGCTCGGCCACCCGGTGTTCGGCGGCCTCGCGGGACATGCCGCGGGCCAGGTACACCAGCAGGAGCTCGTTGTGTTCAATATCGAGCTGGGGCGCGGCCGCCAGTGTCACCTGCGTGGGACGGGTGGCGGCAAGGAGTTCACGCTGGGAGCGGACGGAGACAAATTCGCCGGCGCCCATGGAGAAGGCACCCGCCAACAGGCCCGCAATGCCACTCAGCAGCACCACCGAGCTGGCCACACCGGTTGCGGCCATGCCCATCACAAGTGCCAGATTGCTGACCAACCCGTCGTTGGCTCCGAAAACCGCAGCCCGGAAGGTCCCTGCCAGCCGGTTGCGTCCGCGGGTGGCAAGACCGCGCACCACTTCCTCATGGATCTGTTCATCCGCGGCCATGGCGGGTGTGGCCGACGGCTCGCGGGTGTAGGGGGAGCGTCCCTCGGCGCGCTGCGCCAGGGCAAGCACGAAAACGGATCCGAAGTGCCGGGCAAGGAAGCCCAGCAGCCGGCTGCGGGCGGAGGCGCGGCGGGGCTTGCCCGCATGCTCTCCGAGCAGCTTGAGCCAGTGCGCCTCATGGCGGCCTTCGGCCGCTGCCAAGGCGAGGAGGATGGCGCGTTCTTCGCCGGACCGGTTCTGGGCGAGGTCCCGGTAGACGGCGGCCTCGGCACGTTCGTCCGCCAGGTACTGGCGCCAGCGTTTGATGTCCGCTGCGTCCGGGGTGGCGCGGGCGGCGGCTGCACTGTGATGGTCAGATTTTGCGGGCTGAGACACGGGGACTCCTGGGCTGGATGAGACATGGTTCTGCCCCATTGCTTGCCCAGCTTACCCCGCAAATCCGCGGTTTTTCGGCCGGTATTCCTCAGCGTAAGTTTTAGGGATCCCGTAATTCTGCCGCCCCGGTGGGGCTCTCTGTGCTGCCTCCGGCCCGGCTCTTGACCCCCTGCATGGGTGGTGATCTGATGAAAACGTGCCTCGTTGACGGAGGGCACGGAAGTCCAATCACACGGAGGTCTGCAGTATGAACACCACCGGATCAATCCCCGAGCCTGTCCGCCGCACCATCGAATCTGATCCCGCCTACGACTTCGCCGAGGATGTACCGGTGGACGAGGACTGGGATGCCGAAGACGAGTTCCTTGATTCCGAGGAGAGGGTCGTTCCCACCGCGCCGGAAGCCGTTGACAGCGACGAACGCGTCGTCGCGCTGGACACCGACGAGTTCCGCGAGGACGAGGAATACGAGCCATAACCAGTCTGTCTTGACCCCCGACGTTAACGCCCGACGGCGGTGCGTTCCCCACCAGGGGAAGGCACCGCCGTCGGGCGTTTCGGTTGCTAAAGCAGCCCGGCTCAACCCCCGGGGCTGGGTCGCCTGGCTAGGGCGCCGTGACGGGAATCGGCACTTCCTCGGATTCCTGTCCAGCCACGCGCCGGTACCAGTTCCTCATCACCGACGGATCCGTGGGCTTGGTCAGCAGCGAGACCACCACGTAGACCACGGCCGAGGCCAGCAGACCGAAGTAGATCGGTTCGTTGGCGAAAATTCCGTCCAGCGGTGCCTTGGCGTTGATTTCCAGGACGATCATGGTGCCCAGGGTGATCACCGAACCGACGGCCATCGACGCCGCAGCGGCGACACCCGTGCCGCGCTTCCACACGAGGCCGCCGAGGATGGCGACGAGCAGGCCGCCCACCAGGATGTCGTACGCGATGGTCAGCGCCGCCACGACGTCCTTGGTGATGATGGCGATGAGGATGGCCACGATGCCGAGTCCCAGCACCCAGAGCCGGTTTGCCTTGACGTCGTGCTCGGGGTTGTCTGAGTCGTCGGTGTTGATCGTCTTGCCGAACCAGCTGGCCACGAACGGGAGGACGTCGGCGCGGGCCACGGTGGCGGCGGCGATCAGCGCGCCGGACGCCGTGGACATCATGGCGGCGACGGCGGCGGCGAGCACGAGGCCGCCGATGCCGATGGGCAGCAGGTTCTGAGCCACCTCCGCGTAAACGACGTCTTTGCCTTCGGCGGCGACGTCGATGTCGGGCAGGGCGACGCGGGCGCCGAGGCCGATCAGTGCGCCGGCCGCACCATAGAGGATGCAGTAGATGCCGGCCGTGGCACCGCCCCAGCGGGCGACCTTCGGCGTCTTCGCCGTGAACACACGCTGCCAGATGTCCTGGCCGATGAGCAGGCCCAAAGTGTAGACAACGAAGTAGGTGATGATGGTCTGCAGGCCGATGCCGTCGATCTGGAAGAAGCTGGCGTCAACGCGGCTGCGGATCCCGTCAAGGCCGCCGGCGGCGTTGAGGGTGAACGGCAGCATCAGGATAAAGATACCCACCGTCTTGATGACGAACTGGACCTGGTCGGCCAGGGTGATGGACCACATCCCGCCAATCGTGGAGTAGACCAGCACGATGCCGCCGCCCACGGCGATGGCCAGTGCCCGGTCCCAGTCAAAGAGCACCACGAAAATGGTGGCGTAGGCTCCGGTGGAGGTGGCGCAGAGCATCAGCGTGTACGCCAGCATGACGATGCCGGACGTCTGGGTGGCGTGGCTGCCGTAGCGGAGCGACAGCATCTGGGAGACGGTGTAGATCTTCAGCTTCTGGATGGTGCCGGCAAAGAGCAGGCTCAACGCCAGCACGCCGGCCCCGATGGCCACCACGAGCCACATGCCGGAGATGCCGAACTTGTAGCCGAGGCCGACGCCGCCCACGGTTGAGGCGCCTCCAAGGACGACGGCGGCCATGGTTCCGGTGTAGAGGAAAGGTCCGAGGCGGCGGCCTGCCACGAGGAAGTCGCTGTTGTTTCGGGTGCGGGACTTGCCCCACCAGCCGAAGGCCAGCATGGCGGCCAGATATGCCACCACGATGGCGATGTTGACGAAGTTTGCGTCCATGATGTTGGGGCTCCTTGGAGCTCTGGCAGCTACTACTGCAATCCGGGGGAGCGTATTGGGGATACGCGGATTGGGCTGCGCTGAAAGGAAGTACTGGGGATTAACGCTTGTTGCTTTGTAGGCAACAGTTGTTGCTAAATAGCGTAGGCTGTGATCGGAGTAACAGTCAAGACGCAATAGCATGTGACGTGCTGCCTGCGGCCTCAGATCGGCAGCGGGCCGCTAGTATGGCTCCAAAGATGGGGCCGAGCGGCCGGCCGTGAAAGGTTCGTGAATGAAGGCACTTCCAGTTGAGCCGAGCAATGTTCCGGTTGCTATCGGTTCAAGAATCCGTGCCGCCCGCCAGTCGCAGCGGCTCACGATTGAACAGGTGGCGGATGCCACCGGGCTGACCAAGGGCTTCCTCAGCCGCGTTGAGCGGGACCTGACTTCGCCGTCCGTCGCCTCGCTGGTCACCCTGTGCCAGGTGCTGTCCATCTCCATCGGTGATCTGTTCGCTGCCCCCGAGACCCACCTGACAAAGCGCGACGCCGGCCCCCGCATCTCCCTGGGTGGGGAGGGGATCGTCGAGCGGCTGCTGACCGCCCGGTCTGAGCGGCGCGTCCAGATCATCCAGGCCGTTATCGAACCCCGGGGGCGCGGCGAGTCCGAGCTCTATGCCGTGGATTGCGATGTCGACGTCCTGCATGTCATCAAAGGCACGATCAGGCTCATCCTCACCAATGAGGAGTATGAACTCTCCGACGGCGACACCGTCACGTTCCCGGGGCGCGAACCCCACACGTGGATGAACCCCACGGACCAGTCCGTTGAAGTGCTGTGGGTGCTCGTTCCGGCCGCCAGTCGGTAGGCATTCCCTTCTATCCGTGACCCTGATCCGGCGGGCCCGGCATTCCGGCGAGCCCATCCGCAACCTCGCTGCCGGTGTAAACATATGATGCGCATTAGACAACTTCGAGTGTATGATGGCTGTCACACCCACCTTTCATCCTCGAAGGAGAGGCGTTCCTTTGGAAGAGCTGCGCATCGAAGCCAACGGCAACCTTGGCCCCATCGATTCATCCCGAATCCCCCGCTACGCGGGAGCCGCCACCTACGCACGGCTGCCCCGCCTCGACCAGGTGGCCAAGGCGGACATCACCGTGGTCGGCGTCCCCTTCGACTCCGGTGTTTCCTACCGCCCCGGTGCCCGATTCGGCGCCAACCACGTCCGCGAGGCCAGCCGTCTGCTCCGCCCTTACAACCCCGCCTGGGATGTCAGCCCCTTTGAGAACTGCCAGGTGGCGGACGCCGGGGACATGGCCGTGAACCCGTTCAACATCAACGAGGCTATCGAGACGGTACAGCAGAACGCCCTGGACCTGACCGCGTCCGGCAGCAAGCTGCTGACCCTCGGCGGGGACCACACGATCGCGCTGCCGCTGCTGCGCGCTGCCGCGGAGCGAGCCGGCGGCCCAATTGCCATGCTCCACTTCGATGCGCACCTGGACACGTGGGACACGTACTTCGGGGCCGAGTACACCCATGGCACGCCCTTCCGCCGGGCTGTGGAGGAGGGCATCCTCGACACCGAGGCCATCAGCCACATCGGTACGCGCGGCCCGCTGTACGGGAAGAAGGATCTCGACGACGATCACCGCTTCGGGTTCGGCATCGTCACCTCGGCCGACGTTTACTACCAGGGCGTCCTCGAGACAGTGGCCAAGGTCCGGGACCGCATCGGTAACCGCCCGCTGTATATCTCGGTGGACATCGACGTCCTTGACCCCGCCCATGCTCCGGGAACGGGCACCCCGGAAGCCGGTGGCATCACCAGCCGGGAACTGCTTGAGATCATCCGCGGCTTCCGTGGCATGAACCTTGTGGGGGCTGACGTCGTCGAAGTTGCCCCTGCCTACGACCACGCCGAAATTACCGGCGTCGCCGCCAGCCACGTCGCCTATGAACTGGTTACCCTCATGGCCGACAACGCCGTCGAAGGGGACCGCTTCGGGGCCGACACCGGCTACGCCTCCCAGTCGCTGGGCCAGGAATCCCGGCGTCCCGCCGGTTTCGCCAATCCTGTGGCCTCGCGGTGACCGGCGTCCGCAACGGCGGGGATCTCGTCGTCGAAACCCTCGAGGCGCTGGGCGCGAAGACCGTCTTCGGCATTCCGGGCCAGCACGCGCTGGGCCTGTTCGACGCCATGGGCCGCGGGAACCTGCACTTCGTGTCGTCGCGCGTGGAGAACAACAGTGCCTTCGCCGCCGACGGCTATTCGCGGGCTACTGGCGAGGTGGGCGTGCTGTTCCTGTCCACCGGTCCGGGAGCCTTGATGTCCCTCGCGGGGCTGCAGGAGGCCTACGCCACGGGCGTGCCGATGGTGGTCATCGCCAGCCAGATCCCGCTGGAGGGGCTGGGGGCGCGCCGGAAGGGCATGCTGCACCAACTCGATGACCAGAAGGCCTCGGCCGCGAATGTCACTAAGAGCCAGCGCCTGATCCAGCATGCCTCCGGCATTCCTTCGGCCATTCAGGATGCCTGGACCGAAGCCATCTCCTCGCCGCAGGGCCCCGTCTGGCTCGAAATACCGCAGAATGTCCTGCTCGATCCCATCATGGTCCCCCCGGTGGAGGACGCGCTCGCCGAAGCCGCCGACAACCCGCCGCGCGTTGAGCTGGTCCGCGAAGCCGTTAAATGGCTGTCGGCTGCGGAGCGTCCGGCCATCATTGCCGGCGGCGGCACGCGCCGCGGCCGGGCCGAGAAGTCGCTCCTGTCCATCGCGGAGAAGCTGCGCGCCCCGGTGATCTGCACTCCCGGCGGAAACGGCGCGTTCCCCTGGAATCACGAGCTGTCGCTGCAGTCCTGGATCGAGGACCGCTACGTGACCGACGTCCTCGAGGATGCCGACGTGTTGATCGTGATCGGCTCATCGCTCGGTGAGGTCACGTCCAACTACTTCACGTTCGAACCGCGCGGCCGGATCATCCAGATCGACGCCGAACCCCGCGTGCTCGAATCGAACCGGCCCGGGTTGGGCATCCGCGCCGACGCCGGGCAAGCGCTCGCCGCCTTGGACGAGGCCCTGGTGGTTGAGCCCGCCGAAACCACCCGCAGCTGGCACGGGGTATCGCCGGAGGAGCTGGTGCGCGAGACCCTGGCCAAAGTCCGGGCGCGTCTCGAATCCCAGGACCTCCGCAAGGAACTGGCGTTCATGGCCGATATCCGCGATGCCGTTCCCGCGGACATGCAGACCTTCTGGGACATGACCATTTCCGCCTACTGGGGCTGGAGCTGCTGGGACTCCCGCGAAGGCCAGTTCCATTCCGCCCAGGGCGCCGGCGGACTGGGCTACGGCTTCCCTGCGGCCATCGGGGGAGCGGTGGGGCTGGAAACCGTCGGCAGGTCAGGTGCCTCCGCGCGTGTCCTGGCGGTGTCGGGCGACGGCTCCGCCATGTACTCGATCTCGGAACTGGCCACCGCCAGGCAGCACAACGTACCGGTCACCTGGCTGATCGTGGACGACGGCGGGTACGGCATCCTGCGCGAATACATGGTGGGCGCGTTCGGCAAAGCCACGGCCACCGAGCTCGCGCGGCCGGACTTCGTGAAGCTCGCCGAGGCCTTCGGTGTGCCGGCCACGCGGGTGGCCCCGGAAAATGTGGGGGACGCGCTGAAGGCGGGGTTCGCCGCGGACGGCCCGAACGTCGTCGTCGTCGAAACCCTGCTCAAGATGTTCGCCCCCACCCACCTGGACGCCTAACCGCCGCACGCCACCCTCCTCCAACCGCTACACCACAGCGCGAACTGGCAGCTAATGCCCCCACATCACGATTTTGAGGGGAATAGCTGCCAGTTCGCGCTTGGCTTGTGGCCGTTTGGCGGGCGTACTCCCCAGGGATGATCTTCGCCGGCGATGTTTCGCTTGGGCAACGGATTTCGTACAGTTGGAAGGCTAATGCTGTCAGCCCCGGCTGCTACAACTTCTCCCAACCCAATTCGCGCTCTCTCCCTAAGGACCCGTGGGCATGCTTGTCACCCTCATCCGGCGCTATGCCAAGCCGTACATGCCGTACATATTGGCCGTCATCGCCTTTCAACTGGCGTCCACCATCGCCGCCCTGTACCTGCCCAGCCTCAACGCGCAGATCATCGACGAAGGTGTATCCCGCGGCGACACCGACTTTATCTGGCGCACCGGCGGCGTGATGCTTTTGGTGGCCTTCCTCCAGGTGGGCACCGCCATCGCCGGCGTGTACTTCGGGTCCAAGACGGCGATGGCGATGGGACGCGACCTGCGCCGCGGCGTCTTTCGGAAAGTAACGAGCTTCTCCGCCAAGGACGTGAACACCTTCGGCGCACCCACCCTGATAACCCGCGGCACCAACGACGTCCAGCAGGTGCAGATGCTGGTCCTGATGGGTCTGAACTTCATGGTCTCCACGCCCATCATGTGCATCGGCGGCATCGTCATGGCTCTGCGGGAGGACATCGACCTGTCCTGGCTGGTCTGGGTCTCGGTGCCGGTCCTGATTGTAGTGGTGGGCTACCTTGTTGTGCGTCTCATTCCGCTCTTCCGGTCCATGCAGAAGAAGATCGACCGGATTAACCAGGTGCTGCGCGAACAGATCATCGGCATCCGGGTGGTCCGCGCCTTCGTCCGCGAGCCGTACGAGACTGAGCGCTTCGGGGAGGCCAACAAGGAACTGACGGACGTTTCCCTGAAAATCGGCGCGCTCTTCGTGCTCATGTTCCCGGCCATCGGCATGATCCTGCACCTGTCCACGGCCGCCGTGCTCTGGTTCGGCGGGCAGCGGGTGGACTCCGGCGACATGCAGGTGGGCGCCTTGACCGCCTTCCTGCAGTACCTGCTCCAGATTCTCATTGCCGTGATGATGGGCACGTTCATGGCGATGATGATTCCGCGTGCGTCGGTCTGCGCCGACCGCATCGGCGAGGTGCTCGACGTCGAGCCCTCCATCCATGATCCAGAGCAGCCGCAGATCCCGGCAAAGCTGGAGGGCGTGGTGGAATACCGCAACGTCACCTTCGCCTACCCCGGCGCGGAAGCCCCCGTCCTGAGCAACATCAGCTTCACGGCCCGCCCGGGGGAAACGGTGGCGATCATCGGCTCCACCGGCGCCGGAAAGACCTCACTCCTGTCGCTGCTGCCCCGCCTCTATGACGTGGCCGACGGCGAGGTGCTGCTTGACGGCGTCTCCGTGAGCAGGCTGGACCGCGCCGAGATCACCAGGCGCGTGGCCCTCGTGCCGCAGCGCCCCTACCTGTTCTCCGGAACGATCGAGCACAACCTGCGCTTCGGCAAACCCGAGGCAACTGATGAAGAACTGTGGGAAGCGCTGCATGTGGCACAGGGCGACGGATTCGTGAAAGAGAAGAAGAACGGGCTGGCGTCCCGGATCGCCCAGGGCGGTACCAACGTCTCCGGCGGACAGCGTCAGCGCCTGTGCATTGCCCGGGCCCTGGTGACGAAGCCCAAGGTCTACCTCTTTGACGACTCGTTCTCGGCCCTGGACGTCGCCACCGATGCAAGGCTGCGCGCCGCCCTCAAGCACACCACGGCGGACGCCACCGTGATCATCGTGGCGCAGCGGATCTCCACCATTACGGAGGCGGACCAGATCCTGGTGCTGGACAACGGCCGGATCGTGGACCGCGGCACGCACGATGAACTGCTCGAGACGTCGCCCACCTACCAGGAAATCGTTGAGTCCCAGCTGAGCGTGGAGGAAGTGGCATGAACGCCGACAACAGGTCCCTGCGCGGGGATACCGAGGAAGGCGTCCGTTTGAACGCAGCCGCGGAAGCCCCGGAGCTCGAGGACGACGACTTCATCGAGGAGGAGTACAAACCCACGGAGGCAGACGGCGGCATGTTCGGCGCGATGCCGGCCAAGAAGCCAGAGCACTTCTGGCCCTCCGCCAAGCGGCTCCTCGGCCTGCTCAAGCCGGAGGCCGTCGGCATCTACATCGTGGTGGCCATGGTCATCGTGTCCGTGGTGCTCAACGTCATTGCCCCCAAGGTGCTCGGGCAGGCCATGGACGTCATCTTCGGCGGCGTCGTAGGCAAGCAGCTCCCGGCCGGAGTCAGCAAGGAGCAGTTCGTCGACGGCCTGCGGGCGCAGGGCCAGGACAACTTCGCGGACATGATCTCCCGGATGGAACTGGTTCCCGGCACCGGCATCGACTTCCAGAAGCTGACGGTCCTGATCTCCGCGGTACTCCTTATGTACTTCGTGGCGAACATCTTCCTGTGGCTGCAGGGTTACGTGCTGAACCGGATCGTCATGAAGGTGATCCGCCAGCTCCGCGACGACACCGAGAAGAAGCTCAACCGGCTGCCGCTGAACTACTTTGATACGCGCCAGCGCGGCGACGTCCTCTCCCGCGTGACGAACGACGTCGACAACGTCCAGCAGGCGCTGCAGCAGGCGTTCGCGCAGCTGATCAGCTCCGTCCTGACGGTCCTGGGCATCGTGATCATGATGTTCATCGTCTCGTGGCAGCTGGCCCTGATTGCGCTGATTGCCCTCCCGCTGTCCGGCGTGGCGGCGGGCGTGATCGGCTCCCGCAGCCAGAAACTGTTCGCCGCGCAGTGGAAGAACACCGGCCAGCTGAACGGCCAGATCGAGGAGTCCTTCTCCGGCCACGACCTGGTGCGGGTCTTCGGCCGCGACGCGGACATGCTGGAACGGTTCGAGGAGCGCAACGACGCCCTGTACAAGGCCAGCTTCGGCGCGCAGTTCGTCTCAGGCATCATCTTCCCGGTCATGCAGTTCGTGTCCTACCTCAGCTACGTCGGCATCGCCGTGGTGGGCGGGCTGCGCGTGGCGTCCGGCAGCATGAGTCTGGGCGACGCCACGGCATTCATCCAGTACTCACGCGAGTTCACCCAGCCGCTGGGCCAGATGGCGGGCATGGCCAACATGCTGCAGTCCGGCGTGGCCTCTGCCGAGCGTGTGTTCGAGTTCCTGGACGCGGACGAGCAGGACGCCGAAACCGCCACGAAGCACCTGCCGGCCAAGACCGACGGCCACGTGGAATTCCGCGACGTCACCTTCAGCTACACGGAGGACAAGCCGCTCATCGAGAACCTGTCGTTCACCGCGGAGCCCGGGCACACCGTGGCGATCGTCGGCCCCACCGGCGCCGGCAAGACCACCCTGGTGAACCTCGTCATGCGTTTCTACGAGCTCAACTCGGGTGCCATCACGCTGGACGGGGTGGACGTGACGCAGCTCAGCCGGGCCGAGCTCCGCTCCAAGGTGGGCATGGTGCTGCAGGACGCCTGGCTCTTCGGCGGCTCCATCTACGACAACATCAGGTACGGCAAGCTGGACGCCAACGAGGAAGAAATCATGGCGGCGGCCAAGGCCACGTTCGTGGACCGTTTCGTGCGGGCGCTGCCTGATGGCTACGACACGGTTATCGACGAGGAGGGCAACAACGTCAGCGCCGGCGAAAAGCAGCTGATCACCATCGCCCGGGCCTTCGTGGCCAACCCGTCGCTGCTGATTCTGGACGAAGCCACGAGCTCCGTGGATACCCGCACCGAGCTCCTCGTCCAGAAGGCCATGGCGGCGCTGCGCACTGACCGGACCAGTTTTGTCATCGCCCACCGACTCTCCACCATCCGCGACGCCGACACCATCCTGGTGATGGAGAACGGCAAGATTGTGGAACAGGGCGACCACCAGGCCCTTCTCGAGGCAGAGGGTGCCTACTACCGTCTGTACAGGTCCCAGTTTGCCGGCGCTGACGTGGAGGAAACCCCCGTCGACGATTCGACGGCGGTGCACAGCTGAGCGGGCGGAACCCCGCAGGCCGCCCGGACCCCCGGCGCATCGAGGTGCTCGTGCCGATGCGCTGGGGCGACATGGACGCCTACGGGCACATCAACAATGTGCAGATTGTCCGCATGCTGGAGGAAGCGCGCATTGCCGCGTTCGGGCCGCCGCGCGGCGCAGGGCTGCCCGGAGTGGAACCGCACGTCGCGCTCTTCAATGACATCGCCGAGGGCGTCATGGCCCTGGTGGTGGATCACCGCGTGCGGTACGTGAAGACCCTGGAGTACCGGAATGTCCCGGCGGTCGTGCAGGTATGGGTCGGCGCTGTGAAGGGCGCCAGCTTCGACATCCATTACCTTGTGCAGGATCCGGTTACTCGCGAGGATTGTGTGAAGGCGTCGAGCCACCTCGCCTTCGTCGACGAAGCCACAGGACGGGTGCTGAGGCTGACCCCGGAACAGAAAGAGCGACTGGAGCCCTTCACCGATCACAAGCCCTGACCGGCCCACCGTCATCAGCGGGCCTGTTACAAACCACAAGGAGCCGCAGTGAAAAAGAAGAAGAAATCCTGGAAGGACATGCCCCCGGCAGCACGCTTTGGAACGGTGATCGTGGGCGCGGCGCAGCTGGCTTACCTCGTGGCCGCCCAGCGCGACATTTCCCGCCGTCCGGCAGAGCAGATCCGCGGCTCCAAGAAGTTCTGGCGGCTGGTCACGCTGGTCAATTTTGTCGGTCCAAGCAGCTACTTTGCCTTCGGCCGGAAGCGTCTGCCGCCGCCTACCGGGAAGTAGCTTCTCCGGGGCCGTGGTGCTGGCGTTCAGGTTAAGCCTGTAAATTTGAACGCATGACCCCCGCCCCAAAGCCTGCCCTGCACCGTGCCCTCGGAGTTTCCAAGGAGATCGAAGAGGCGGCCTGGTTCGTGCTCGGTGCGGGGCTTCAGGGGAAGCCATCGGCGCTGGACGGGCGCACCCAGACCTGGACCTCAGAAGCGGCCGGGGAGCTGCTGGAGCGGCTGGACCGTGGAGTGGCCGACGCCAAGGCCCCCATGATGACCAACCTGCGGACCAACCTCGCGGACGCCTCCCGTCCGGCGAAGCAGCTCGCCGTTGAGCTGCTCTTCCTGCAGTCGCTGCCGCTGGCCCATGAGGTGAAGTCGCTCAAGGTCAAGCGGGCACGCGTGACCGAGGCGGCGTCTTGGATTGAACCGCCACTTGAGCTTCCCGAGGCTCTGTACAAGGGCATGACCGATCATGGCGTCATCCGGGACCGCACGGCCGAATTCAACTGGACCATCTGGGACCATCTCAAATGGCTCTGCCGGTTCGTGCGCCATGTTGACCAGCAGTCCACGGCCTCCATCAACAAGGCGCTCAAGGACCCGCTGGCGTTCCATCTGCTCGCCGCGGGCACGCCGGACGACCAGCCGGCGATCCGGCGCAGCATCGAGTACCTCGCCTGGCCCAGCTTCTTCGAACCGGTCGTGGCCGACGTCGAGCGCCGGGAAATCCGCGATGCCTTCGCCTCCCTGGTGGGCGGGGCCAAGGGCGACACCGACGAAGAAATCACCGCTGACATCCGGCGCATCCGCCTGCACCTCGATGAGCAGGCAGGACAGCGCATCGACTGGTACTCCCGCCACCTCGTGAGCCAGTGGCGCAAGGTGGGGGACCCGGGACGCCGGGCCTGGCTGCTGCGCACCCATCACGACAATGCCGAGCTGCTCGCCGCCTGGCAGGAGGAAGAGAAGGTTACGCTCGACGTCGAACATCTCCGCCTGCTGGACGCCGGCGTGACCGCCGGGCTGGTCCAGCATGCGGTGGACGAGGATTACAAGCACCTCGGCTACGTGGAGCGGGAAGACACGAAGACGGCGGTTTTCGCCTTCCTGACCGTCATGAAGCCGGGGGACCTGGCCCTGTGCCACAACTCGGGGTCGGTGCGGATCGGCGTCGTCCTGGGGGAGCCCGACCACAACGGCGACAACCGCCGGATGCGCCGGAAGGTCCGCTGGTTTGACGATGCCCACGCGATGACCGAACTGCCGCGCCACGTGCAGCGCCAGCTCGCCACCCCGGGGATCATCGTCGACGTTACACGCGTGGTGCAGGCGCTGCAGGCGCTTTTGCCCGCTGAAGCAGAGGCAGAGCCCGACGGCGGTGCGGAACCTGCCGCCGTCGCCGGTCCCGCTCAGGAGGGGTTCCGCCGGCTGACGCCCGACTTCGCGGACTCGCTGCACATGGATCTGGAACCGCTGCAGGAGATTGCCGACCTGCTGGAGGAGAACCGGCAGCTGGTGCTGTACGGCCCGCCGGGTACCGGCAAGACATACCTCGCCAAGCACCTCGCGGCCGAGCTCGCGCAGGACAGCACGGACGAGCGGGTGAAGCTGGTGCAGTTCCACCCCTCGTACGCCTATGAGGACTTCTTCGAGGGCTACCGGCCGGATAAGACGGACGAGGGCCAGGTGTCCTTCAAACTCGTGGCCGGTCCACTCCGCCGGCTCGCCGAAGAGGCCGCCAAGCCGGGCAACGAGTCAAAGCCGTATTTCCTGATCATTGACGAGATGAACCGCGCCAACCTGGCCAAGGTTTTCGGCGAACTGTACTTCCTGCTGGAGTACCGCGACGACCGCATCTATCTGCAGTACAGCCCCAACGAGCCGTTCACGCTCCCGGACAACCTCTACATCATCGGCACGATGAACACCGCAGACCGATCCATCGCCATGATGGATGCCGCCATCCGCCGCCGCTTTGCTTTCATCGAACTGCACCCGAAAACCGAACCGGTGAAGGGGTCCCTGCTGCGCTTCCTCGAGGCGCGGCAGCTGGACACCACGCCCGCATTGCTGCTCGATGCACTCAATGACTCCATCGACGAGTGGGACCGCGACCTGATGATCGGCCCGTCCTACTTCATGAAGAAGGCCGCGCAAAGTCCCGCGGGGCTGCGCCGGATCTGGAAGTACGAGCTTATGCCGCTGCTCGAGGAGCACTATCACGGGCAACTGACCCGGGCGCAGCTGGAGGAACGCTTCGGGCTGGAACAGCTGATGGGACGCCTTGCGGCTCGCTAGCGTGGCCGCCGGGCCCGCGCGCGTTGGCGCCTCGCCGCGCTTTCGTCACGTCGTGCTGGACGAGCTGTCCCGCGGAGTCGTGGAGAAACTGGATCCGGGCAGCGCTGCGTTCATCAACTCCAGCGGGCTCGCGAAGGCCTCACCCATGGGGATGGGGATGTACCGGATCGAACCGGTGGGCAAGGTGGGCTCCGTGCGGACATCCCATGTGCAGCTCGACGTCCGGCCGAAGGACCGGCTGGGGCTGAACCGGCTGCTGTTCCTGCTGAGCTATGCAGGCGACCAGGGGTTCCGCGACGATCCTGTTGCCGCCACCGAGGACACCGAGCTGTGGAGCGCGCTGGCGGCGTCCCTCGCGCAGCTCGCCGAACGGGCCCTGCAGCGCGGCGTGCTTCAGGGCTACCTCACCGTTGACGAGTCGCTGCGGACGGTCAAGGGCCGGATCCGGATCTCCGACCAGATATCGCGGCGGCCCGGGATGCTGGTTCCGCTCGAGGTGTCCTACGACGAGTTCACTGAAGACATCGCTGAGAACCGGATCCTGCGTGCCGCCCTTGAGCGTATGTCCCGCGTGCCCGGCGTCCGGCCCGAAGTGCTGAGCCGGCTGCGCCAGCTCAAGGGAAAGCTCGACGCCGCCACCCGGCTGCAGTCCGGCGCCCCCCTGCCGCCGTGGCGGGCCAGCCGGATGAATGTCCGGTATCACGCCGCGCTCCGGCTGTCCGAGGTAATCCTGCGCAACGCCTCGGCCGAGGCGGGTGAGGGATCACAGCAGACTGCCTCATTCGTGGTGGACATGGACCGGGTCTTCGAGGACTTCGTGGGCAAGGCCCTCCGCCACGCCATGAAGGGCTTTCCCGGTGAAATGCGGCTGCAGTTCAACGCCATGCTTAACGAAGCTGTCCGGGACTCGGACCGGCTGACAGTGCGGCCCGACGCCGTGCACCTGCTCGGGGGACGACCGGTGGTGGTCTACGACGCCAAATACAGGGCACGCACGGATCGCGGGGCGTCGCTGACGGGGGACCATTTCCAGATGCTGGCCTACTGCACCGCACTGCAGGTGCCCACGGCCTGGCTGGTCTATGCCGGAGCCGGCGAAGTGAAGCTGAGGCGCATCCTCAACACGGACATCGACATCGTGGAGTTTCCGCTGGACCTTTCGCAGCCACCGGCGGACATTCTGGCCGCCGTCTCGGATCTGGCCGGGCAGTCCTGGGGAGAAGTGGTGCGTCAGGCCAGGTCCGGCCGCTAAGAGCGCGCCCGGACCGTTTCTTTTTCCCTGTCCTCGTCTGCAGCGGGATCCTCCAGGTCGCCGTACAGGGAGCGCAGGTGAGCGAGCAGGGCCTTCTCCGGGCAGCCGCGATGTTGGGCAAGAAGATCCCTCAGCCGGGTTCTGATCTCAGCACCTTCCGGGTGCGGATCATCGAGAATCGAGGAGATGATCGCCATAACCTGCCGCCGCATCGGCCCCAGCTCCGGGTCCTTCGTTGGCTGGTTGACTTCCGGCCAGGCGAGGAGCCGTTCGGAGTAGGCACGGGGTCCTGTCGGCATCAGTTTCTGCGACATGTCACTCTCCGGTTCCCTCGGGTTCAGACAGCAAGTGGACCGATGCTTTGGGCCCTTGATGTCTCCAGTCTGCGAACGCCGGGGGTCGGTCCGCCACCCCAGCGAATTGAACATTGTAGAAACTCTAGCGCAAGACAGACAGGTCTGTCTTGTATCGGGGTTACGATATTAACAAATGGAAGATTCATCCAGATCTGCTCTGCCGAGCGCCGGGGTCTTTCCTTCCGGCGGGTTGCAATCTGGCCCGCAGACTGAAGCCTTGCCCGGCGGCGCGGCGGCTGCGGGGATCCGGGAACGTATCGTGAATGCCGCCTACGATCTCTTCACCCGCCGCGGCGTGCGGGACGTCGGCATCAACGAACTCATCAGCCGTTCGGGCGTTGCGAAAGCCACCTTCTACCGCCACTTCGCCTCCAAGGACCAGGTGGTGCTCGCCTTCCTCGAAGAGCGGGACCGCGTGTGGACCGTCAATGCGATCGTGGGGGAGGCGCGACGCCGGGCAGACACCCCGGAAGAGCAGCTGTTGGCCATCTTCGACGTGTTCGCCGATTGGTTCCACCGCACAGATTTCGAGGCCTGCTCCTTCATCAACGTGCTTCTCGAGATGGGCTCCTCGCATCCCTTGGGCCGTGCCAGCATCGACTACCTCGCCAAGATCCGCGGTCATGTGAAGCAACTCGCGGACGAGGCCGGCCTGCAGCGCACCGAAGATTTCTCCAGGTCATGGCACATCCTGATGAAGGGGTCCATCATTTCCGCTGCCGAAGGTGATGTGGAGGCGGCCAGGCGCGCCCGCCAGCTCGCCGGCTGGCTCATCGAGCACCACCGCACCTGAGCCGAGTTAGCGTTCCTGCCAGGCGTCAGGCAGGGAGCGCAAACGTGAACGTTGTCCCGTACCCTTTTGCGCTGCGCAGCGAAACGGTACCGCCGTGGGCTTCCACGATGGCCTTGCTGATGGAGAGCCCCAGCCCGACGCCGGGTATGGCGGAATTGCGGACGGACTCCGAGCGGAAGAACTTGGCGAAGGCTTCCTTCTGGTCCTGTTCACTCATTCCCATTCCGTTGTCGCTCACGCTGCACACCACATGCTTGTCCTCGGACCGCAGCGAGACGGTCACTTCCCCGCCGTCGGGGGAGTATTTGATGGCATTGGAGACGAGGTTGTCCAGGACCTGTGAGATCCGTGCGGAATCGACGTGGGCTTCCAGCTGCTCGGGGGCATCGAACCGGAGGCTGATACCGGATTCCGCAGCCTTTGGGCGTGCTGCGCTAATGCTTGCGCGGACCAGCTCAGCTACGTCCACTGCGTGAGGGCTGATAATCAGCTGCCCGCGTCTGCTCGACAGCAGGTCTGAAACGAGGGTAAGCAGGCGTTCCGAATTGCGCTGGATGATTTCCAGAGGGCCACGTTGATAGTCGGTCAGGTCGTCGTCGTCGAGCAGCAGCTCCACGTAACCGAGGATAGACGTCAGGGGCGTGCGGAATTCGTGCGAGACGTTCGAGACGAAGTCGTCCTTGGCTGCGAGTGCGTCAACCAAGTCAGTGACGTCGCTGAACACGATGACTGAACCTGCAAAGTTTCCGTCCTGGTCCGTCATCGGCCTCGCGCTCGTTGTGATGGCACGCTGCTCATCGCCGCTCCCCAGCCAGACGAGGTAGTCGGTGAACTGCTCACCGAGCACGGCACGGCGAACCGGGCGCTCCTCCACGGGAACGGGAGTGGTCCGGTCCTGCGCAAAGACCAGCAGCTGCGATTCATTCGGATCCGGGTTGTCCGGCGGAGACGCCAGCTGATGGTGGGCCCGTTGCTTCCGGTTCATCAGGATGTCGTTCCCGTCGGCGTCGACAGCGAGCACACCCAGGTGCACGGTATCGAGCACTGTATTGAGCAGTCTTTCCTGACGTTTGCTGCCGTCCAGCACGCCCTGCAACTGGGAGTCCTTGTCCTCCAGATCGCGTTGCTGCCGAACCATGCTCAGGGTCATCACGGTGATCGAAACGCCGATCCCCAACATCATGATCGGAAGCAGGAGGGAGCGGGCCAGGTCCTGTCCGGACACGTCTCCTTTGATCAGAAGCGGGAGCCAAATGATGCCGAGCGGTCCGAAAAAGGAAAGGGCAACAGCCGTCCTGGGAAACACGCCGGAAGCGCATAACCAGATGACAGGAAATACCGCCATCAGGCTGATTCCCGTCAGACTGTCCTGGCCGCCCTCCCTGCCGAGCGCGATCGAAACCAGGTCAAGCAGGGGAATGACCAGGAAACTCGGGTAGGGCAGGCGCTCCCAGGGGACGGCATAACAGAGAACCAGGATGATGACCTGCGACACCAGGAAACTGATGAAAAGCGGGTTCGGCAGCGTCTCCGGGAAGAAGGCCAGAACGAGGACGGCAGTAAACCCGACTGTGACGGACAGTGGCATCTGGCTGAGCGTCACGCGGCCCCGCAGGGAATACTCGTGGAAGGGGCGCCGAAAGAGCGGCATCCTGCCCGAGGAGATGTTCCAGGCTTGCTTATTCATTCGTGCTGGTCAGGAAGGACTTGGCAGGTAAACGCATAGAAGCAGGATAACCGGCTGGGGCTATACTTCAGACGGGAAGTAGCGGGCTGAGGGGGCTGCGATGGGCGACACACGCGTTGGCTTGGTTATCGAGGACGACCACGACATTCGAGAGCTGGTGCGGGTTGTTCTGACGCAGGCAGGCTTTGAGGTCACGGCTGCGTCCAGCGGGGCAGAAGGTGTTCTCGCAGCCAAAAACCTTGATCCGGCGGTCATCACTTTGGACCTAGGCCTGCCGGACATCGACGGTTTTGAAGTGGCCCGGCAGATCCGCCAGTTTTCGGACGCGTACATCGTGATGCTGACGGCCCGGGCGGAGGAGCTGGATACCCTGATCGGCCTGGAATCGGGGGCCGACGACTACTTGACGAAGCCCTTCCGGCCCAGGGAACTGCGCGCCCGCGTTGCCGCCATGATGCGGCGGCCGCGGTCGACGTCGGATCTTGCCGACGACTCCGGCGCACCTTCCGCCGGTGCTGGCGACCCGAAGGCCTACCGCCACAACGGACTGGATCTGAGTTATGAGTCCCGGACCGTGTCCGTGGACGGCCAGGAACTTAGCCTGACCCGAACCGAATTCGACCTGCTGCACGCGCTGCTGGAGGCGAACCGCATGGTCCGGACCAAGTCCGATCTGGTGCGCCGCCTACGGGACGAACCCTACGACGTCGGAAGTTACATCAGCGAGGCCGACGAGCGGGCCGTCGAGGTGCACATGGGCAACCTGCGCAAGAAACTCGGTGATTCCGCCCAAAATCCGCGGTGGCTTCAGACCGTGCGCGGCGTCGGTTACAGGCTGGCCCCCGAGCAGGGCTGAGATCACCTCCCCGCTCTCAGCGGGCGGCGAGGAACCGCTCCAGCTGCTCCTCCAGGGCGGGCCGGTCCTTCAGTTCGCACTCCCATAGCGTGAGGACTTCCCAGCCCGCGCTTTCGAGTTGCCGGCGCTGGTCGGCGTCGCGGTTTCTGGTCTTGGTTCGTTTGGTTTCCCAGAACTCAGCGTTGGCCTTGGGTGCGTGCTGGCCGACCCGGCAATCGTGGAAATGCCAGAAGCAGCCGTTGATGAAGATGACCTTCCTGCGCCCCGAGAACACGAGGTCGGGATTTCCCGGCAGCCTGGTGCCGCGGGAGACACCGTGTAACCGGTATCGGTAGCCCTTGGCATGCAGGAGGCTGCGCACCAGCAACTCGGGTTTGGTGTTCTTTCCCCTGATCCGGGACATGTTCCAGCTGCGCTGCTCAGGTGTCAGCCGGTCCGCCATGATTCAAGTCTAGGCGGCCGGCAGACCGCTTGATGTGGTGCTGTCAGGCGTTGAGTTCCGGCTGCTCGCCGAAGTCGAAGTGCCTGCCGCTGACGGATCCGGGCTCGATCTCGACGTAGAAATCCTTCAGGGTCGGCACCCACGAGGCCAGCCCGAGCGCCTCGGCTTCGGCAATCTCGGCCGCCTTGTCCAAGACCCGGGCAGTACCGCGGAGGACGACCGACCACGCCTGGTCCGACAGGATGCCGTCCGTTTCGAAGAGCACGCGGTCGTTGGTGGTCAGCTCGGCCAGCTTGTTGCCGGGAGCCGTGCGGAAGTAGAGCTTGCGGCGGCTGGTCACGTAGTTGACGGGGAAGATGTCCGGCTCGCCGGCCACGGTGACAACGAGCCTGCCGTGGTTGGCGCCCTCCAGAAGCTGCCAGCACTGCGCTTCGTCGAGGATGAGGATGGGGTCGCCGTTTGCGTGATTGAACATCATGGCTCCATCCTTCTACGTGACGTAGAAAAGTGACATAGGGGTGTACGGCAATTTTCCCAGCACTTCTCGTAAATCCGCCACAGCGTGCCCGGCCGCTTCCTGGGCTCCGCAGGGTTGTGGATAACTTTGAGCGCGAAAGTGTAGCCTCGGCTACCCTTTAACCATTGTTCGGACACAGATGTCTGGGCCATCTATCCGGGGGGATTAGCTGCGCATGACTTCTCGATCGCCTATTTCCGGGCGCCTGTGCCTTTCTGCTGTTTCGTGCCTTGCCATCTCCGCCCTGGCTCTCAGCGGCTGCAGCAGTGGAAATGCGCCCCAGGCCGCTCCAAGCGCCGGGGCAACTTCCTCCGCGGCGCCGTCTGCGTCCATTACGCCGGCTGCCTCGCCTACTCCCAAGCCGACGCCCGTCTATAAGCCCGCCGACGCCAAGGGCAGGGCACAGAATGTGCCGGTTCCGGTAAAGCCTGCATTGGCGGACAAGAATTCCAAGGAAGGGCTGGAGGCGTTTAGTAAGTACTGGTATTCACTCCTGAATTACGGGTTTGAAACGGGAGACCTTTCGCGCATCAAGTCGATAACGGGTAGCTCATGTGCGATGTGTACAAAAATTTTTCCCGGCGCGGTGAAGTGGAATTCAAATGGCAAATGGGTTGAAGGTGCTGCGATAAAAGTGCATGCAGCCCAGTCCACATTTGTGGAAACACTCCCAGGTCAGTTCCAAGTCGCAATCCAGTCGCAGCAAGAGGCCGGAGTGCTACGGAACGCTGACGGTTCCGTGGGACAGAACGTGACGCAGTCGGGCATGCTTGGCGACCTAATGATCGCAAAGTATGTGCAGGGTAAGTGGCACGCCCTCAATGTGGACCGAATCGGTGGCTAGTACATGCCTGCCCCGTGGAGGATTTTAGTAGGCATGTTGCTGTCCACACCCTTGGTCGTGTCAGTACCTGCGACTTCGAGCGCGAGCGAAGGGGGATCTGACCTGTCGTGGAACAGTGGCGGGATAGGTGTCTGGAGATATGACCCTGACAGTGGTGGTTGGGTAGACATGCCTCATGCGCTCCCAGAAGACCCAAATGCATATAAGCTCGAGTATCTATGTCTAGACGACGAGAAAAATAACTTCGATATTGGCTGTTTGGCTGCTTCGATTAAATGCACCGATGGCAAAGATGGACGCCCAGTCCGCTGGTATTCCTCATTAAAGGCCTTTCAGCCACCAATCTGGACCGCAATCCGCCCAGACAGATGCGTCTACACAGAAGACCCAAGTGATGTATTGGGCCGCATCGCAGCAGAAATTCAGCGAAGGTTTGAGCAACTCCCAGTGAATGCTGGAGTCTCGGGAATTCAACCTGCTCCTCACACTCTTAGGGGCGCTGAGACCAACTTCTACGCTGAAGCCGCTGAACAGACCTTCAACGTAACCATGCTCG
Organism: Arthrobacter sp. NPDC093139; assembly: GCF_044754165.1. Lineage (NCBI taxonomy): Bacteria > Bacillati > Actinomycetota > Actinomycetes > Micrococcales > Micrococcaceae > Arthrobacter > Arthrobacter sp. NPDC093139. The sequence continues at coordinate 75,928 of NZ_JBIVOO010000013.1, read as the reverse complement.
GGCAGAAGGTCGCGATCGTCGCCAAGCCGGTCCAGTACCGCTGGGACTACGGCGATGGCGCTTCACTCGGTCCGACGACCACCATGGGTGGACCGCTGCCGCAGGACCGCTGGGGTGAGAAGACCCGGACGAGCCATGCCTACGCGCAAACCGGAGACTTCAATGTCGTCCTGACCACGTACTTCCAGGGAACCTACTCAGTCAACGGTGGTCCTGCGCTCCCCATACCCAACCAAGGCCAGTTCAGTACTGCCCCTCAATCCGTAAGTGTCTGGCGGTCAGTCACCCGCAACTACGCCGACGATTGCATCGCAAACCCCCACGGCCAGGGCTGCCCAAAGGGATGAACCGGGACCTTAGTCGTCCGACCGCAATCGAGCGCGAGATGTGATCCTCAGCGCATTCGGAATACTTGCACACGCGTGGCAGTTGCAGACGGTGAACCCAAATGCCTTCTGAAAGGAACCGCGCATGCTGTTTTCCCGTCTGAACCTCGGCGAGCTTGAACTCCCTAACCGGCTGGTCATGGCGCCTCTCACCCGCCTCCGCTCAGGCAGGGACGGCGTACCCGGGCCCCTCGTAGTGGAGCACTATCGCCAGCGGGCCTCCCTCGGCTTGATCGTGAGTGAGGGCATCTACCCCAGCCCCGCCGGCCGCTCCTACCCTGGACAGCCGGGGCTGGTCACGTCCGAGCAGATCGCCGCCTGGAAAAAAGTCACGGATGCGGTCCACGCCGAGGGTGGCCGGATGTTTGCGCAGATCATGCACGGCGGGCGCGTCTCTCACGAGGACATCACCGGGGGCCATCGGATCGTTGCGCCGAGCGCCATCGCCGTCGACGCGGAGACCCGGACCTACAACGGCAAGCAGGCCCACCCCGTTCCTCATGAACTCACGACGGACGAAGTTCCGGTGGTGATCCAGGAAATCGTCACGGCGTCGCTGAACGCAATCGAGGCCGGTTTCGACGGCGTCGAACTCCACTCTGCCAACGGTTATCTGCTGCACGAGTTCCTTGCACCGAACAGCAACATCCGGACGGACAGCTACGGCGGCTCTCCGGAAAAGCGGGCACGGTTCGTCATCGAGACCGTCAACGCTGTGGTCGAGGCGCTGGGCGCCAACCGCGTGGGAATCCGCATCTCCCCGGAACACAACGTTCAGGGCATCAACGAAAATGACGTTGAGGATGTCCGAGCCACCTATGAAGTGTTGGTGAACTCGATCGCGCCCCTGAACCTTGCCTACCTAAGCATCCTGCACGACCAGCCGGCATCCGATTTGGTCCAGGACCTGCGCGTCCGGTTCAACGGAACCTTCCTCGTCAACACAGGGTTCGGCGACATCACCACCCGTGAGGAGGCAGTTTCCTTGGTCTCTGACGGCCACGCCGACGCAGTGGTGGTTGGCCGGCCAGCCATCGCCAATCCCGACCTCGCTCGTCGTTGGCGCGAAGGGCTGCCCCTGAACGAGCTCGACCCGAGTACGTTCTATGCGGAAGGCGCCAAGGGTTACACCGACTACCCGGCCTACCAGCCCGCGTAGCCAGACGGGCAAACCCAGAGTCACTGGCAACCCGGAGAGAGTCAGAGGAACCGCCCGGAATCCCGGGCGGTTCCTCTGACTTTTACGAATGTCCTAACACTTTGTGGCGGTATCACGCCACCAGGCACGGCCGGACCCCCCTGTCCTCATCCGACCGGGACATCGTCAGCCTGCGGCGAGGGCCTCGTTGACGAGCTTGGCCAGTTCGGGTGCATCGGCTGCGGTGACCGCTCCGACAGCGCCGCTCTTCATCACGGTGACCGCCAAGGACCCCTTAACTCCCAACACGGTGATGTTGCAGACCTGTTTCTGCCCGGTGGGGGTGGTCTGGACGGTCAGCGCAGCCAGCGACCTATCGGCCTGCACTGCGGCGTCCAGGGGTTTCAATTCGTTGGTGACCTTCTGCCCCTTCAACTCAACGGTGTACCTCGAGCACTCATTCAGCGCCGCTGCGTTCTTCTCGAACTGGGCAGTCATCACCGACGGGTCCCGGACTGCGAACACCGTCATGACCGTCGCCGTTTTGGCCTTCGCCGCCAGGCTCGCCCCGGCAGCATAGGTGCTGCCCTCGGGAACCTGGGTGTTGTTATCGATCAGCACCCCGCAGGTTTTCGGAGTGATCACGGCGGTCTTGAGCATCTCCCGTGCTGCTATCAGTCCCTGATCGATCTGGGCAGCCGGGACGACGGCGAGGGGCTGTCCCTGGGCATCCTTCAGTCCGGCGACGATGGCGGTGAGTTCTTCGTTGGTGTAGGCCTTCGGTGTCGGCGTCGGTTCCGATGACGCAGGGGACGGGCTCTCGGATGCGGTGGTACCCGACGGGGCCGGGCCGCCGCAACCGGTGAGAGTGAGAACTGCTGCGATGGCGAGGGCGGCTGGAGCGTTACTTCTGTTCATGGCTGGATCCCTGTTCAACTGTGCCGGCCTGCCCGCGGGTTTTCGCGGGCTCGTTCCGGAACTGCGCCGTCAGCTGCCGCTTGCCGGCGGGCACAGCACACCGCGCACGCCTGCGATGTTTGAGTCGCTCAGGGCCGGCCTGCGGGCCCGTGTCCTGGTGTAGTGATCCCCTTTTTCACCGCTGGATGGCGCGGTTGCTCAGAGGGTACGACGTCAACCCAGCCAGCGCCAGAGCAGGCAGGTAACTCGCCTCCCTGAGCTCCACTGAGGTGCCGTGGGCCATGCTGAAGGTCGTTGTCCGCATAACGTCCCAAGAGAGCGTACTCTGCCTCAGCTTGCTCCGTTGAGACGGTGACTTCGCCGCAGTCTCCCACCAGGGCAATGAGCCAGGCAACCGGAACATCATCTGAACTCGGAGCCGCCATCTGCCGCGCGTGATACTTCTCACGCAGTGCCATTGCTTTCTCGATGCCGGAGGTCCAATCAAGTTCCCACCGCTGGCGGCGATGCCGCCTCCGAGACGCCTATAGGATTTGAGCATGCAGAAAGCGTCCAGCGGCACCAGCGCCGGCAGCCGGCACGACGAACAGACCGGCGCCCGCCGCGGAGCTCGAACCGTGAATCGCCAGGTCTTGGCAGACCACGTCTATGAGGAACTGCTGACGGCACTCATGGACGGACGGCTGGAACCCGGGGCCGCCGTCAGTATTGATGGGACAGCCCGCGAACTCGATGTTTCGCCCACTCCGGTCCGCGAGGCACTTGCCCGGCTGGAGCACACCGGCATGGTCCGGCGAGTGGCCTTGAAGGGGTACCGCGTTGCCCCGGTGTTCACCCGGGAAGACTTCGCGGAGCTCATGGAGGCGCGGCTGGCTATAGAACCGGTAAACGCCCGTTTGGCCTGCGCCCGGCTCACGCCCGAACGGCTTGCGGAACTCGAGAGGACCGTCGACGACCTAAAGTCGGCCCCACGCGGCCCCTCATTTGCTGAATACAAGGACTATCTGGAAGCAGACGAACACTTCCATCAGCTGATCGCCCAGCAGACCGGGAACCAGTTCATGGTTGCCGCCTACGCCGCCCTTGGCGGGCAGGTCCAGAGGTTCCGGCTGTTCGGCGGCGTAGGCATCACCGACGCCGAGTTCGCCATCGCCGAGCACCAGGCCGTCCTGGATGCGCTCTCCACGGGGGACCCCGAAAAGGCCGGGGCCGCTATGGCGGACCACATCCAAAAGGTCCGGGCGCGAGCCATCGCCGACGCCCCCGCCAAGTAGCCTCCGGCACAACAGGGCAAACCGCACCCCAAGGGCTCCGCATCGGAAGGCTTCCTGGCCCAGCAAAGCAGGTCGCAAAAGCGCCGCGTCCACCGGCGAAAACGGGCTCTTGCGGCCTAGCGGGCCAAGGAAAGTGCCTCCGTGCGGCGCCAGCTCACTCCTATAGGATCTTCGATTCAAGAGAGTGCCCACCCCAAAACCTTGACACCCTCTATTCGATAATAGATCCTATAGGAAACAGGATTCACGAAGGAGTACGCAACGTGGCTTATACAGCCGAGAACTGGCCCATCACCGCCGCCCTGCTGCAGTTCCCCGGCATAGACGCCAAGGGAACCCACATCAACGACGCCGACGCGTCCGCCTGGGCCGAAGTTTTCACCGAGGTCAAGGAAGCCGGCTTCGCCAACGCCGACCTCACCGACAGCTGGGTCCGCCCTGGTCATCTCAGCAAAGAACGCCTCGCAGAGTTCAAGCAGACCGCGCAGGAAGTGGGCATCGGCATTCCGGTCATCTCCGCCATCCGCCGCAGTGTGATCGAGGAAGGCAAGTGGGAAGCCAACCTGGAGTACAGCCACCGCACCATCGACGCCGCCGCCGAACTCGGGTGCGAGGTCGTTTCCTTCGGCCTGCACCAGGCGATCACTCCGGAGCAGCAGAAGCAGCTCTGGTTCTGGACTGTCCAAGGCCACAAGGACCGGGCAGGGGACAAGGAGTCCTGGAACAACGCTGTCACTCGGCTCCGCGAACTGGGCCGGCACGCGGCAGACGTCGGCGTCCTCCTCTCCCTTGAGATGTACGAGGACACCTACCTCGGCACCGCGGACTCCTCCGTGCAGCTGGTCCAGGAGATCGGACTCTCCAACGTCGGCCTCAACCCGGACATCGGAAACCTCATCCGCCTGCACCGCCCCATTGAGGACTGGCGCGAAATCGTGGTCAAAACCATGCCGTACTCCAACTACTGGCACATGAAGAACTACATCCGCGACGAGGACGTGGCCCGCGACAGCTACGTGGCCATGCCCGCCCCCATGGAAAGCGGCCTCATCAACTACCGCGAGGCGTTTAAAGTGGCCATCGCCAACGGGTACCAGGGCATCATCTGCACCGAGCACTACGGCGGCGACGGTCTGTCCGTCACCGCCCGGAACCAGGAATACCTTCGCCGCCACGTCCTCCCGAAGAAGGACGGCTACGCGCTCGGCACGAGCCTGGTGGCGCAGGGACGGCAGCGGCCAGCCGCCGTCGAACTCGCTTCATCCTGAAGGTCCGGGCGTTCGGTTCCCAGCGGAACTGAACGTCCGACGGCGGCTGCCGGGCTGTGTTCCGGTGGCCGCCTTCCCGGGGCCCTCTGGAATCAACCGGCCGTGGTCCACGACAACTGCTCAACCCAACACGGATTCAATGAGGAACCATGACCCAGATCTTCGACAATCCCGCTGATTTCGCTGATGAGGCGCTGGACGGCTTCGTGGCTGCCAACCGCGGTTATGTGGCCCGCGTGGACGGCGGCGTTGTCCGCTCCACCGAGATTACCCCTGGCCAGGTGGCCCTCGTGATCGGCGGCGGCTCCGGACACTACCCGGCCTTCGCCGGACTCGTGGGACCGGGCCTTGCCGCCGGCTCGGCGTGCGGCAACATGTTCGCGTCGCCTGCCGCCGGGCAGGTCTACCGCGTGGCCAAGGCCGCCAACGCCGGCGGCGGAGTGCTCCTCAGCTACGGCAACTACGCCGGCGACGTCCTGCACTTCGGCCAGGCCCAGTTGCGCCTCAATGGCGAAGGCATCGAGACCCGCACGGTGCTGGTGACCGATGACATTGCCAGCGCCCCGCTGGACCAGATCGAGAAGCGCCGCGGCATTGCCGGCGACCTTACCGTTTTCAAGGTCGCGGGTGCCGCCGCCGAGGCAGGCCTGAACCTGGACGAGGTGGAACGGCTGGCCATCAAGGCCAACTACCGCACGCGCTCCCTGGGTGTGGCCTTCGACGGCTGCACCCTGCCCGGCGCGAGCGAGCCCCTCTTCCAAGTGCCTAAAGGCCAGATGTCGCTGGGCCTCGGCATCCACGGTGAACCGGGAATCTCCGAGCACCCCATGCCCACGGCATCGGAGCTCGCGGAGCTGCTCGTCTCCAGGCTCCTCGAGGACAAGCCCGACGAAGCCGGCGACCGCGTGGTGGCGATCGTCAACGGACTCGGCACGGTCAAGTACGACGAACTGTTCCTGCTGTTCGGCAAGATCGGAAAGCTGCTCGACAAAGCCGGTTTGACCGTGGTGGAGCCGGAGTGCGGCGAGCTGGTCACCAGCCTGGACATGTCGGGGCTCTCCCTGACGCTGCTATGGCTGGACGACGAGATCGAGCAGTACTGGGCAGCTCCTGCCGACGCTCCGGCGTTCCGCAAGGGCAAACTCATATCGCGCGCCCGCCGCGAACCCGCCGGAACCGAGGACGCCGTCGCTGAAGAGACGGAAGACGCCACCGCGGCGTCCGCGGACCTGGGCAGGCTGGCGGCCGCCGTCCTCGCGCAGGTGCGTGAGGTCGTCGTCGAACACGAAGAGGAACTCGGCAACCTGGATGCCATCGCCGGAGATGGCGACCATGGCATCGGCATGCGCCGCGGCGTGGATGCCGCCGCCGCGGCCGGCGAGCAGAATGCGGCTGCCGGAGCGTCCGTTGAACGCGTGCTCACCGCCGCGGGGGACGCCTGGAGCGAGCGGGCCGGCGGAACCTCCGGTGCCCTCTGGGGATCCGCGGTCATCGCGGCGGGAATCGCACTGGGCAACCGCGACTCCTACGGGGCAGAGGACGCCGCCGCAGCGGTGGAGGCTTTCACCAGCGCGATCACCGCGCTCGGCAAGGCCGAGCCGGGGGACAAGACCATGGTGGACGCGCTCGTGCCGTTCCAGAATGCGTTCCGAGAAGAGCACGACGGCGGCGCCTCCCTTACCGGCGCCCTCACCGCAGCTGCTGCCGCGGCCACGGAAGCGGCCGCGCAGACCGCGAACCTGCGCCCCCTCAAGGGCCGGGCCCGCCCGCTGGCCGAGAAGAGCCTCGGCCATCCCGATCCGGGTGCAGTTTCCTTCGGGCTGATCGCCGAACGGATCGCCCGCTACATCCAATGTGAACTGGCCACGTCTGATCTGGCCTCATCCCGCATGGCCGCACCGGCCGGAAACGGAGCACAAGCATGACCTCGACCGCAGCCTGGCGGATTGTGATCGGCAACGATGAGGCCGGCGTTGAATATAAGGAAGCGCTGAAGGCATTGCTCGAGGCCGACGACCGCGTGGCCTCCGTGGTGGACATCGGCGTGGCCGCCAACGACTCCACGGCGTACCCGCACCTGGCCGTGACAGCTGCCCGCAAGGTGGCCGAGGGCGAAGCCGACCGTGCCCTCCTCATCTGCGGCACGGGCTTGGGCGTGGCCATTGCCGCCAACAAAGTCCCCGGCGTCCGTGCCGTCACCGCGCACGACAGCTACTCCGTGGAACGCTCGGTCCTGAGCAACAACGCCCAGGTCCTCACGATGGGCCAGCGCGTGATCGGCCTGGAACTCGCCAAGAAGCTCGTGGGCGAATGGCTGGGCCACCGCTTCGACGAGAGCTCGTCCTCGGCGGCCAAGGTGGACGCCATCTGCTCCTATGAACCCGACTACATGAAGGCTGACTGAACCATGACAGAGACACCCAACAGCTCACGCAAGTTTGCCGTCGTCGGGTCCGGCTACATGGGCGGCGGCATCGCCCAGGTGCTGGCGCTCGGTGGAGCGCGCGTTGCCTTGGCCGATGTGTCCGCGGAAGTGGCGCAGAAGAACTACGAGCGCCTTCTGACGGAGTCCGACCAATTTGTTGCCGACGGCCTGTTCCCCGCAGGCTCCACTGAAATCCTGAAGCAGAACCTCTGGGCCGCGAAGGACATCGAGGAAGCCGTGGCGGACGCCGACTTCATCGAAGAGGCCGTTCCCGAAGTCATCGCGATCAAGCACAAGACGCTGGCCCGCATCAGCGCAGCCGCCCGCCCGGACGCCATCATCGGCTCCAACACCTCCACCATCTCCATCGCGGAGCTGTCGCAGCCGGTGGCCAACCCGGAGCGCTTTCTCGGCGTCCACTTCTCCAACCCGTCGCCCTTCATCCCGGGCGTGGAGATCATTCCGCACGCCGGAACCTCGGCCGAAACGATTGGCGCGGCCCGCGATCTGGTGCACGGTGCCAACAAGCAGACCGCAGTGGTCAAAGATGTCACCGGGTTCGTGCTCAACCGGCTGCAGTACGCGCTGTTCCACGAAGCCGCACAGCTCGTGGAGCAGGGCATCGCGACGGCGGAGGACGTGGACACCCTGGTCCGCACCACCTTCGGCTTCCGTCTGCCCTTCTTCGGGCCGTTCGCCATCGCCGACATGGCTGGCCTGGACGTCTACAACTTCTGCTACAAGTCGCTGCAGACGGACTTCCCGGAGCGCTTTGCCACCCCGAAGATCCTCAACGACCTCGTGGAGGCCGGGAAGCTGGGCACCAAGACAGGTGCAGGCTTCCTGAACGTCCCCGCCGAGCGCACCCCGGAGCTGATCGCCTACCGCAACACGGCCTACGTGGCCATGCAGAAGCTCATCGAGGAGCTTGGCCCGGCACCCATCAACTGAGCACCCGCTCGACTAGCGCTGAACCGGATACAGCTGAAGCGGACACAGCAGAACCCGGCACAGCCGAATCCAACACAGGCAGGAAAGCAGAATGATGCAGCCCAGCGCCGCCGGCACCGCAGGCCACGACACCCCGGAAACCATCCATGTCGGTGTCAGCACCAAGATGTACCTGGGGTACCGGGACAGCCTGCGCTGGCTGGGCGAGCTGCACCGCGAAGTGGACACCCGTCCGGCGCTCGTTGCCGGACGGGTGGTCCCGTTCGTCATCCCGTCCTTTCCCATGCTGCCCGCTGCTGCCGAGATCCTGGCCGGCTCGCCGGTCCTTCTCGGGGCCCAGGACTGCGGCTGGGCCGACGGCCCGTGGACCGGTGAGGTGTCGCCGTCACTGCTTTCGGAGCTCGGCGTACGCCTCGTGGAGATCGGCCATGCCGAACGGCGCCGGCACTTCGGCGAGGATGACGCCATGATCGCGCTCAAGGTCAAGGCAGCAGACGACGCCGGCCTCACACCTCTGCTGTGTGTCGGCGAGGAGACCGCCGGGCCGGGTTCGGGGACGGAGCCCGGGGCCGGATCTTCCGCCGAGACGGCAGCTTCGTTCGTCTACGGCCAGATCCAGGCGGCCACCGGCGGAGACTGGGAACTCGCCTCGCGGCTGGTGATCGCCTACGAACCGGTGTGGGCAATCGGCGCCGCCGAACCGGCCAGCGCCGGCTACGTGTCCGACGCCGTGAAGCACCTTCGCGCACGGCTCGCCGTTCACGGACTGGCTGGCCTGCCGGTCATCTACGGCGGCTCGGCCAAGCCGGGACTGCTGCCCACGCTCGACGGGGTCTCCGGGCTCTTCCTCGGACGGTTCGCCCACGAGGCAGCCAACTTCGGAAAAGTGCTGGATGAAGCCCTGGCACAGGCCAACGCTGCGGTGCGGGGCCCCGGAAGCGAACAGGGCTAGAGGAACGCCTCCCGCCCGGTCCCTTCGCTCAGAACAAGCTGGCCGTCCTCGATGGACACCAACAGGCTCCGCGGCCGCCCGTGCAGCTTCTTCTCCGCCACGAGATTCCGGCTGACCACCTCCACCCCCACTGTGGCGCCCTTCGCGGGCAGCTCCACAGACACTTCCTCTGCCATTCCTAGGAGCTCCCGGGTGGTGACGTCGCGGTCGTACCGTGCTTCCTTGCCGTTGACAGTGATGGCGACATCGTCCTCGTTGAAGCCATCCTGAAGAATGATGAGCAATTCCTGCATGGTGCACCGCCTACCTGGAGGATTTCTGCTGCCTACAGTCACTACACCACTTAAGCCCAGCCCTGTGTAGGGCAAAATGTTGTGGTGACCCAATTCCCGCAGGCCCCTTCCGCACCCTCCCCAGCTCCGGATCCAACCCCGGCACGTACTCCGGATGCCAACGGCACGGACGGCGGACTTGCCCAGCGCATCGCTGCCCAGATCGCCGCCGAACTGGGCGTCAAAGCCTGGCAGGTGAAGGCCGCCGTGGACCTGCTCGACGGCGGATCCACCGTCCCCTTCATCGCCCGCTACCGCAAGGAAGCCACGGGGACGCTCGACGACACCCAGCTCCGTGATCTCGACGAACGCCTGCGCTACCTCCGCGAACTGGAGGACCGCCGTCGTGCGGTTCTAGAGGCGATTGCTGCGCAAGGCAAGCTGACCCCGGAACTCGAGGCCGCCGTCGTCGCCGCCGACACAAAGTCCAGGCTGGAGGACATCTACCTGCCCTTCAAGTCCAAGCGCCGCACCAAGGCGCAGATCGCCCGGGAGGCCGGGCTGGAACCGCTCGCCGACGCGCTGCTCAAACGCCCCGAACTGGATCCGGAGCGCGAGGCGGCAAAATATCTGAACGCCGAGCATGCGATTGACGATGCCGCCGCTGCGCTGGCCGGAGCACGCTCCATCCTCGTGGAACGCGTGGCGCAGGATCCGGATCTTGCAGAAACGCTGCGTGAGCGTCTGTGGACGCAGGGCCGGATGGTGTCGCGCGTCAAGAAGGGCAAGGAGGTCGAAGGGCAGAAGTTTGCGGACTACTTTGAGTTCTCGCAGGCTCCCAGCGGAATGCCGTCGCACCGCGTCCTTGCGCTGCTGCGCGGCGAGAAGGACGGCGTGCTGGAGCTCGACCTCGCCGAGGCGGACCCGTCCGACGACGACGCCCTCGCCGCCGCGCGCGCCCGGTACGAATCCGCCGTGGCCAGGTTCCTCGGGGTTTCGGACCGCGGCCGGCCCGCTGACGCCTGGCTTCTCCAGACCGCGCAGGTGGCTTGGCGCTCGCGGGTGCTTGCCCGGCTCACCGCCGATCTGCGCGGTCGGATGTTCGCTGCTGCTGAGGACGAGGCTGTCCGCGTCTTCGCAGCCAACTTGCGCGATGTGCTGCTCGCCGCACCGGCTGGTAACCGGGCCACCCTTGGCCTGGACCCCGGGCTGCGGACCGGCGTGAAGGTGGCCGTGGTGGACGGGACCGGCAAGGTGGTGGCCGCAGACACGGTGTTTCCGCATGCGCCGGCCCGCAAGTGGAATGAAGCCCTGGCGACGCTCGGCCGGCTGGCGCGGCAGCACGCCGTCGAACTCGTGGCGATCGGTAACGGCACGGCCTCGCGGGAGACGGACAAACTGGCTGCCGAGTTGATCAAGCAGCTGTCCGCCGAAGCGGGTGGCGGAGCCGCAGCGCCGCAGAAGCTGGTGGTGTCTGAAGCCGGTGCGTCCGTGTATTCGGCGTCGGCGCTGGCCGCGGCGGAACTGCCGGGGATGGACGTGTCCCTCCGCGGCGCGGTCTCGATCGCGCGGCGGCTGCAGGACCCGCTGGCCGAACTGGTGAAGATCGATCCGAAGTCGATCGGTGTCGGGCAGTACCAGCACGACGTCACCGCCGCCAAGCTGGACCGCAGCCTGGATGCCGTTGTGGAGGACTGTGTGAACGCGGTGGGCGTGGACGTCAACACGGCGTCGCCGGCGCTGCTGAGCCGGGTGGCCGGCGTGGGGCCGCTGCTGAGCGAGAACATCGTGGCCTACCGCAATGAACATGGTCCGTTCGCCAAACGCAGCGAGCTGAAGAAAGTGCCGCGGCTGGGGGCGAAGGCGTTCGAGCAGTGCGCCGGATTCCTGCGGATCACCGGGGGAGCGGAGCCGCTGGATGCCTCCAGTGTCCATCCGGAGTCGTATCCGGTGGCCCGGAAAATCATGGCAGCTGCCGGTGCCGGCACTTCCGGCAAAGCCGTGATGCTTCCCAGCACCGGGCTGGCCGGAGCGAGTTCGCTGGACCCGCAGGACTTTGTGGATGGCACGTTCGGCTTGCCGACGGTGCGGGACATCATCGCCGAGCTCGAGAAGCCAGGCCGCGACCCCCGGCCGGCCTTCAAGGCCGCCACGTTCTCCGAGGGGATCGAGAAGATTTCCGACCTCAAGCCCGGGATGGTGCTGGAGGGGACAGTCACCAACGTGGCCGCGTTCGGCGCGTTCGTTGACGTTGGAGTGCACCAGGATGGGCTGGTGCATGTGTCGGCGCTCGCGAACCGGTTCGTGTCCGATCCGCGGGAAGTCGTGAAGTCGGGCCAGGTGGTGCGCGTGAAGGTGCTCGAAGCCGATCCGGAACGGAAAAGGATTTCGCTGTCCCTGCGGCTCGACGACGAACCGGCATCGTCCGACGGGCGGCAGGCTGCTGGGGGCCAGCCTGCCGGGCGCCAGGCGGGCGGGCACCAGGCGGGTGGGCCTCAGGCGGGCGGCGGCCGTCCTGGGCGCAATGGCGGTCCTGCAGGCGGTGGTTCTGCGGGCGGTGGTGGCCGTGCGGCCGGCGGCAGCAAGCAGAAGCCCGCGCCCCAGAAGCCCGCGGCTCCCGCGAACACTGCCATGGCAGAAGCGCTGCGGAAGGCCGGCCTCACGAAGTAGGCCAGCCGGCGGGACATCAAACCTTTCCCGCGCTCCGAGCCGCTGGGCAAGGTTCTGTCTGGGATTAGAGCATGGTCCGAGTCGGCGGGCGCGTTGCCCTGACAGTATCGAACCGGGTGCCTAGAGTAGCGGCATGAGTTTTACGCCGCCGGAGTCGTTCACCACCCGCCCCACCCTGCGGGGCACGTTCGGCATGGCTGCATCAACGCACTGGCTGGCCACGGCAACAGCGCAGTCGGTACTCGAGCGGGGAGGCAACGCGTTTGACGCGGCCGCCGCCGCTGCCTTCGTGCTGCACGTGGTGGAACCCCACCTCAACGGTCCGGGCGGAGACATGACCGGCGTGTTCAGTACGGCAGAGGATCCGGGTAAGCCCGTCGTGCTCATGGGGCAGGGCCCGGCGCCGGCCGGAGCTACCGTGCAGCATCTCCGGGGAGAGGGTCTGGATCTGGTGCCCGGCTCCGGTGCGCTCGCCGCCGCGGTGCCTGGTGCCGTCGACGCTTGGCTTTTACTCCTGCAGGATCACGGAACCTGGGAGCTCGCGGAGGTGCTGGACTTCGCGATCGGGTATGCGCGGGACGGACACCCTGTTCTTGCGCGCGTCGGCAGCACCATCTCCGCGGTTTCGGCGTTGTTCAGCGAACACTGGCCGACGTCAGCCGACCTTTGGATGCCGGACGGACGGATTCCGCAGGAGGGAGAGCTGATGCGGAATCCCGCCCATGCCCGCACTTTGCAGCGACTGGTCCAGGCCGGCGCAGGCATAGGGGAGGCTGCGGGTGCTGCCGCTGCCCACACGCGTGAGTCGCGGATCGACGCTGCCCGCCGCGAATGGAGTGAGGGCTTCGTGGCCCGGGCCGCCGCCAAGGCTGTGCAGACGCCACACCGCCACTCGTCCGGGACGGACCACCGCGGCGTGCTGACTATGGCCGATATGGCCGGGTTCCGGGCGAGCTATGAAGAGGCCGCCACTCTGGAGTTCCGGAGCTATACGATTGCCAAGACCGGACCGTGGGGTCAGGGTCCGGCGCTGCTGCAGACCCTCGCCATTCTGGACGGCTTCGATGACGAATACCTCGATCCGTCTACTGAACTCGGCGCCCACACCATACTGGAGGCCCAGAAGCTCGCGCTGGCTGACCGCGAGGCGTACTACGGCGACGCCGATGTACCGCTGGGACACCTGCTGTCGGCAGACTATGCGGCTGAGCGCCGCCAGCTGATCACCGAGCAGGCGTCCCACGAGTTCCGTCCCGGCCGGGTCCCCGGGCTGGAACCGTACACTCCGGTCCTGCGGACGGAGTACGTTCCGCCCGCACATGCGGGTGCTGCCGGCGGTGTAGGGGAGCCCACTGTGGAACCGGCGGGGGAGACCCGCGGCGACACCTGCCACATCGACGTCGTGGACCGCTGGGGAAACATGATCTCGGCGACGCCGTCAGGGGGCTGGCTGCAGTCGTCGCCAGCAATTTCGGAACTGGGCTTTTGCCTGGGGACCCGGCTGCAGATGACCTGGCTCGAGCCGGGAACCCCTTCGACGCTGGCTCCCGGTAAGCGGCCACGAACCACGCTGACGCCGACACTGGTGTTACGCGACGGCATCGCAGTCTCGGCGCTTGGCTCACCAGGCGGGGACCAGCAGGACCAGTGGCAGCTCCTCTACTTGCTTCGGACCATTGTCGGGGGATACTCGCCTCAACAGGCCATCGATGCGCCGGCCTTCCATACGACGTCGATGCCAGGCTCGTTCTGGCCCCGCACCTGGGAACCAGGCGGTGCCGTTGTCGAGGATCGGCTCGGGAACAATGTCATTGAGGGCCTCGAGCGAAGAGGCCACCGCATCACCCGCGCCGGTAACTGGACGCTGGGACGGCTGTCCGCCGTCGTGCGTGATCCGGCAACCGGAGTCCTGCAGGCGGCCGCCAATCCACGGGGTGCGCAGGGTTACGCTGCAGGGCGGTAGTACTGCATATCCGGACTCTCTCGCAGGCCTTCCGGCTCCGGTGCGGGTTCTTTGGTTGCCTTCGGCACGTCGGGGTTTCCGGTATCCGGGGTTTCTGAAAGGCTGGGACCATGACTTACTTCCTGGAATATACGGTTCCTGCTGGCCCTGACGACGCCGAATTCGAGTTCCCTCACGACGAGATCCAGACGGGGACAACCATCCCGCTCTCGGAGACGGACGCCGAAATAGTGCACGCGCCCGAGCTTTCTGCACGGACCGGCATCATCGGTGCAACGGTCCCGGAAGCCAAGCTCGAAGCCGAGCAGCTCATCATCCACAGCCGGGCCACGGAGGCTTCTCTTTATGAGGATCCGTCCAACTCGCTCCAGTCGGGCATCGGTACGCTGATTGCCACTTTCGTGGAAGGTCGCGGCTGGCAGGACGCCTAGGCAGCAGCACAAACACAAGACACCGGACGCCCGGACTCCCTGAGGGTCCGGGCGTCCTGCTGTTGGTGGAGCGCTGCAGCGCGGCTCGCCGACGTTGCAGCCTGCGCATTCGCGTAGACCCCGAGCGCTCATCTCATGTCCGGTGGTGGTGGTTGCGGCGGGGTTTTTGGTGGGGGTCGATGTGGGGCGGGGGGATGAACCAGGGGACACCCCTTCGGACCTGGATCTGCCAGTGCTCTTTGTGGATCAGGTGGTGGTGATGGGTGCAGAGGAGGACGCCGTTGTCGGTGTTGGTGGGACCGCCGTGTGACCAGTAGGTGGTGTGGTGGGCTTCGCACCAGGGGGCGGGGATGGTGCAGTTGGGGAAGGCGCAGCCTTGGTCGCGGGCGGTGAGGGCTTTGCGGATGTGGGGCGGGAAGATGCGGGTGGCGCGGCCGATGTCGAGGATGCGGCCTTCGGTGCCGAGGAGGATGGGGATGATGTCGGCGTCGCAGGCGATTTTGCGGATGGTGGCGGCGGTGACGGGTCCCGTGAAGGTGAACGTCCCGGTGCCTGTGCCCGGTCCGGTGGCTGCGCGGGAGTCGGTGGGTTGGTTTGTTGGCGTGGTGTGGGGGTAGCGGGGGCCGTTGGTGGCGGCGGTTTCGAGGCGGTTCAGGAGGTCTTGGTGGTTGATGGTGACCATGACCTGGGGGCGGAGGCCTCCGGTGGCGGGCAGGGTGTTGGTGGCGAGGGCGGTTTTGCAAGCGCCGACGAGGCCGTCGAGGAGTTGCTGGGGGCGGGTGCGTCGTTCCAGGTGGGCGTCGTTGGCGGCGGTTTCGGCTGCGTCTCCGAACCCTGGCCCGGTGTGTACGCCGGGTTCTGCATACCTGTCAGCTGTTCCGTCGTTGCCTGAAGCTTCCCGCGGGCTTGTTTGTGCGTTGGTGCCGGTGCGGGGATTGGTGGCGGTGTTCATGACGGTAAGGAGGTGTTCGTATTGGTCGGTGGTGGCGAAGATTTCGAGGTGGTGCAGGCCGCGGCGGGGGCGGCGGAGGAAGGCGCCTTGGCGGTGGCGGAGTTCTTCTTCGGTGGGTTCGGTGCCGTCCTGGTCGATGGCGTCGGTCCAGCGGTGGGCGATGCGGGCCAGGAAGTCGTGGTCGTTCTCTATCGCGGTGCGAACCAGGATGGTTTCCATATGGTCCAGGACGGCGGGTTGGGCGATGGGGCGGGCTTTGTCCAGGGCGGTGGTGATGATGGTGCCGGCGCGGGAGGCGATGGTCCCGGCGGCCAGGACCGTGGCGGTGTGTTCGCAGGCCGGGGGCAGGGGCGTTCCGCCGATGCCGGTGCGGGGCAGGACGGAGCAGGCGAGGGCGAGGCGGCGGCGGGCTTCGCCGATGCTGATCCTTAGCCGGATCCGAAGGAATTCCGCGGCGTTCCGACACCCGTCATCGGCCGGATCCACCGCCCCCGGCACGGCTGCTGCGCTAGGGAGAGCGGAAGCCGCTGCCGCGGGTTCGGTACCGGGTTCGGCGCCCCAGCCGGTGGTCCAGCCCGCGGCTTTGCTGACCGGGCCGGCGGTATTGATCGCAGCCGTGTTTATCGCTGCGGTCCGGGTCCGCTCGACCGCGGCGGCCGCGAGCAGCTGCAGGTGCTCGACCCGGCGGGACAGCTCCTCCGCCAGGTCGGCGAAGTCCGCAGCCTCCCCGAAACCGGCCATTCCCAGTTCCTTGGGTGCGGACTCCACCGCCGCTTCCGCCAGCGCGAGGCAGGCCTGCAGGCTAACCGAAGCACCGCCGTCGGACACCATGCGGTCCACACGCCCGTCATGTGGCATGGAAGCGGGAACGCTGCGGAGCTGGCGGCTCCGCAGCAGGGAAACCGCGCTGAAGCCGGACGTTACCGTCCGTCCTGCGGTGTGATCCGCTGCGTTGTCCCCCATGGCTTCCATGGGAAAACTTTGTCAGAGGGGTGTGACATTTTTAGTGCGGCAGGAAAACCCGGAGGGAAGGAGGAATCGGGATGGAAACCGGAGCCTGCTTACGTCTCGGGGACTGTGGAGTCGCGGTTCACGGAGCCGCCCTCTGGACCGGAGCGGGACTGTGACGGTTCTTTCTGCCAAGGCCAGTGACCAGTGATTTCCAGTTCCAGTGAGAAACTCAGGAACGTACGGATGAGCACGATGAGCGCCAGCACGCCGACGCTTTCATAGGTCGGCGCCACGGCTACGGTGCGGATGATGTCTGCCGCCACGAGGAGTTCCAGCCCGAGCAGAATGGAGCGGCCGAGCAGCTGGCGGTAGGCGCGGTAAACGGACATCCGCTCGGCGTCCGCGGGCAGGCGGCGGGGCTGGTAGCCGCGCAATGCCATGGGGATCGAGACGACGGCGCCGATCACCATCACGGCCACACCCGCGAAGTCAACCAACTTGCCGACTGCTTCAATGATGTGCTGAAAATCCACCGCCGTCCCCCCGTCGAATGTCTTGGTCGTGTCCGTCCGCGCTTACAGTTGCGGTTGTCCCCGCTCGGCCCTGGCTGCCGGCTGGCGCCTGCCGCCTGAAAACAGCCTACGGGTGGCGCACACCAACGCCCGCCAGGATCGCGCGATAGCCCTCGCGGAACGTCGGATAGACAAAGGAGTAGCCCGTACCGCGCAGCAGTTTGTTGCTGCACCGCTTGTTGCCGCCGCGCCCGTCGCCGACAATGCCCGACGGCGGATCCTGCAGCCCCAGCTCTGACGCCAGGAAACGCAGTACGTCGCCGAGTTCGGCTGGGTCGTCGTCCACGCCCACGTAGAAGGGAGAAGGTGCGTCGTCTATGGTGCACAACTGAACGATGGCGCCGGCCGCATCGTCCCGGTGGATGCGGTTTGTATAGCGTGGTGCATCGGGGACCACGGCCGTGCCGTTGCGGACCTGGTCGATCAGCCTGGTGCGCCCCGGGCCGTAGATGCCTCCGAGACGGAGAACCACTCCGGCTGTTGGCGTTTCGCGCAGGCGCTCATGGAGCAGATCCTCTGCCTCGCGGATGATGCGGCCGGAGAAACTGCCCGGCACCGGCGTCGTGCTTTCGTCGATCCAACCGCCGCCCGCGTCGCCGTAGACAGCGGTCGAGGAGACGAACAGAATGCGGCGCGGCGTCACGCCGTCACGTTCGAGGGCGTCCAGAACGTGGGAGAGTCCGTCCACATACGCGGTGCGATACGCCTCCTCGGTGGGCGAATCAGCGGCAACAGCCACGACGACGGCGGTGGTGTCTGCCGGGACCGGTGGAAGTTCGGGGGAGCTCAGGTCAGCCGCGACTCCTTCGATCAGTGCCGGGAGTTTCCCCGGCGACCGCCGCCAGCCCACAACGCGGTGCCCGTCTGCGGCGAACCGCAGACCGGCTTCGGTGCCCAGATCGCCGCAGCCGGCCACAAGGATAGTCATACCTCCAGTCTGCCAGTCCATCCGCGGTTGCCGTGAACTGGCAGGCCTCCTCGGACATCAGTCAGGCTGCCGGCTTAGAGCGCAGGGACCGGGAAGAACACCCGCGGGTCTTGCAACAGGGCCGGGTAGTCGAACGCGGATCGGTCAATAATCTCGGTGACTTTGAAGTTCCGGCCGAAGCGGCCGTCGTCGAGCGTGATGGGGCGCCCAAGCACCATGCCGACGGCGAACCTGCTGCCACCCTCGAGAGGAACGGCCACGGGGGACTTGCCGGGAAGCGTAGAGAAGGCGGCCTCTTGGCGCTGGCGTTTCCGCGACGGCTTTTTGACCTGCTGCTTGGGAGGCAACTTGCGGGCGACCTTCAGCGGCCGGCGGGAGCCTGACTCCGCGTAGACCGGCTGGTAATCGTCCTCCGGGTTCCCTGCAGTGACTGCGGCTGTACGGCCTACGGCCGGCAGCCCGACTTTGTCCAGGCGCTCCGGGTCGATGTCGCCCACGTGTTCGCGCAGGATCCACAGGACGTCGCCCTCCGGATCCTCGGGGAGGAACTCGTGGCGCGGCTCAGGCCATACATACTCAAGATCGGGTTCCGTATCCGGGAAAACCGGCGTGTAGAAGCGCGGGTCTTTCCTGATCAGGTTGGACCGGTGACTCAGGTGCAGCTCGGGGTCGCCCAGCCACGGCGGCATGGGAATCTTGGCTGCGTACGCGGGGTGGGCAGCCTGCGGGGCGAACTCCCGGATGTTGTCGCGGGTGTTGTCCGCGAAGCCGCGCTTTTCCCATTCATCGGCCATGGCCAGGCCATACATGGTCAGGGCGGGGACGTAGCCCATCCACATGCGGATGGCAGGATGCGACTGCCAGCCGTACTCCGGGATCACCAGCGCACGGAGTGTTTGCAGCGCCTCGACGCGCTGCTTGCCGAGCCTGGCAGGGTCCAGCACGGCGGCGCTTTGCTGGAAATCGGGATAGGGAAGGAAGGTCTGCATCCTTTCAGTCTGACGCCCCGTGCCTGATGTGCCAATTACGGTGTCACGGCCCACACGCGTTTCCCAAGCCATGCTCCCCGCAGCATGTTCACAATGTGGACCCATGCATACAGGCAGGGCCGTCAACCACTAAGATAGCCGAAACCCAAATAGCGTCCGGAAGCCTTCACATGACTCTTACCTCCCCTGCGCCGTTAGCAACCGCGGCCTCAGCACCTGAATCTCACCCGTCACAGGCGCCCCAGCCGTTCGTTCCGAAGTACGGCAAGATGCTTGGCCCCGAGGCGAACGGCATCCTGGTTCTGGACGAGTTCACGCTGGATCCGGCCGCCGCTCGCAAGGAGCAGCACCGCTTCCGTGCCGCACTTGCATCCGTCTCGTTGACCCTTCGCCGGCTGGTCGCTCTCCGTCTCGTGATCGCCATCGTGGCCATCGCCAATCTGCCGCTGTTCCTGATGTCGACGGGCTGGTGGATCTACGCTGTATCGCTGTCCGTGGTGATCGGAGTGCACTTGGCCGTGAACTGGCTGAACCGCCACGAGCCGCGCGTGAAGCAGCGCCACGAACTGGAACTCCACCGGCACCGTGAGCGCAGCACCAATTACCGCAAAGTCCGCGACGCGGTGAAGTTCGTCATTGACACGCCGTCCCGCATGAACGAGCACCTCTACCTCGAGCTGCTCCACGCCAAGCGCGTCGCCCTTCACCTGGCCTCAGGCACCGTTGCGCTGCTCGACACGAGCGACGACGCCGCATGGAAGGTCCGCATCGTCCGCGAACTGCCGACGGCCGCCTGAGCGCCGGCTCAAAAGTACACCCACTTAAAGACAGCGACGCCGGGACGTCCTCCGCGAAGGGGGCGTCCCGGCGTCGTACTGCTTAAGCGCCGCGTGGTAGGCGCGACGGCACTGATTACACGGCAACTGGTCGAGCCGGCAACAGGTGGACCGGTACTGGTTAACGGACGACGCCGGGAACCCACCTCGATCAGGTAACCCTGCCGTCGTACTGCTGTGAGGACAAGTTAAAGAACGACGCCGGCGCCCCGTAAACGGGGCGCCGGCGTTGCGCTACAGACAGCCAGATGCTGTCAGCTGGCCTGCTGACTAGGCGGGAAGCTGCAGAACCTGGCCAACAAACACCAGGTCGGGATCGGAGATCGAGTCGGCGTTGGCATCGGCAAGGCTCTGCCAGCCGCCCTTCACGCCAAGCTTTTCGGCGATCTTGCTCAAGGTGTCGCCGGCCTGAATCGTGTAGGTCTCGCCGCTCAGGGCGACGGGAGCCACGTGCTTGGCCTGGGTCTCCACGGGAGCCGGTGCCTGCACAGGGGTCTGGACCGGGACCTGGGTGGCTACCGGGGCCTGGGCAACGGGCGCAGCAGCCTGAACGGGAGCGGCCTGAACCGGCGCGCTCTGCGGCTGGATCTGCGGAGCAGGGGCGCCGCCGCCGCCGGTCAGGCCCAACTTGGCGGCGCAGGCGGGCCAGGCGCCCCAGCCCTGCGTGGCCTGGACCTTCTCGGCTACAGCGATCTGCTGGGCGCGGGAAGCGTTTTCAGGTGCACCCGTGCCGCCGAAGCCGGCCCAGGTCTGCGGGGTGAACTGCAGGCCGCCGGAGAAGCCGTTGCCGGTGTTGATGGCCCAGTTGCCGCCGCTCTCACACTGGGCAAGTGCGTCCCAGGTGGAGCCGCTGGTGGCGGTGGGGGTTGCGGCGTTGGCAGCGGTGGCGGAAAGAGCCAGGCCAGCAGCGGAAACGGCCACAAGAGTTGCGCCGCGGCGCGCGGCAGTAGTGAAAGTGGATTTCTTCATTGTGGGATGCTCCTGAGGCCACCCGCGCTCGGTCCGTCCCCGGACGTTGTCGCGCTACCACCCGCCCCTGACAAACTAGAGGTCATTTCGGTGTCCGCCGGCCGGGCAGTAATTGGTGGAGGCGGCACCGGGCATTCATGGGCCCGCTTGGCGCGGGCACGTGTTCAACGGTAAGGCAGGCGGGCTCCGTTATCAAATCGAGATAATTCTTGACCGTGCGGCCGCCAGAAGTGAGGCCGGGAAAATGCGCCCGGCCTCGCTCAGGATTTCAGGGCTGAAGCCAGATATGGCGCCGTGCGGCTGCCTTGTGCGCTCGCGACGGCGGCTGCCGTTCCGGCCGCGACGATCTCACCACCGGCGTCGCCTCCGCCCGGGCCCAGATCGATTACCCAGTCGGCGGCTGCCACGACGTCCATTTCGTGTTCCACGACGACGACGGTGTTCCCGGCATCGACCAGACGGTGGAGCTGCGCCATGAGTAGCTGGACATCCGCAGGGTGCAGTCCGGTGGTGGGTTCGTCCAGAACATAGAGCGTGTGTCCCCGGCTGGCCCGCTGCAGTTCGGTGGCGAGCTTGATGCGCTGCGCCTCGCCACCCGAGAGCTCGGTGGCCGGCTGGCCGAGCCGGAGGTAGCCCAAGCCGACCTCCCGCAAGGTCTGCAGGCTGCGAGCGGCGGCCGGAACGTCGTTCAGGAAGTCGGAGGCTGCATTCACCGTCATGCCCAAGACCTCCGCGACGTTCTTGCCGCGGTACGTCACCTCCAGGGTTTCGGGGTTGTAGCGGGAACCGTGGCATTCCGGGCAGGGGCCGTAGCTGCCGGGCAGGAACAGCAGTTCCACGGCCACGAACCCCTCGCCCTGGCAGGTTTCGCAGCGTCCGCCGGCAACGTTGAAGGAGAATCGTCCGGCGCCGAAACCGCGGGACTTGGCCTCGTCCGTCGCGGCGAACTCCCTGCGGACCGCGTCGAAGAGTCCGGTGTACGTGGCGAGGTTGGAGCGTGGTGTGCGGCCGATCGGTTTCTGGTCCACCTTCACCAGCCGGTCCACCTGGTCCAGGCCGGAGACCGGCCCCACCGTCAGCGGTCCTGTGAGCTCGGGCGCATCTTCACTCAGCGGGTCCGGCCGCCCCGCGCCGGAGTCCGGGCCGGAGCCGGTACCGGTGACGGCTGCAGCGCCGGAGCCCGCGCCGGCTGCGGCCGCGGTGTCCGGGTGCAGCCGGGCTCCGACCACCTCGGCGAGCACCTGGCTGACAAGGGTCGACTTGCCCGAGCCGGAGACCCCAGTAACGGCGGTCAGGACGCCCAGCGGGAAGTCGGCATCGAGTCCGCGCAGGTTGTGGCGGCTGATGCCGCGCAGTTCCAGCCAGCCTTCCGGCTCCCGGCCAGCCCCGCCGTCAGCAGTGCCCGCGCCATGGGGGCCGCCGTCGTCAGGGCCGCCGTCGACCCCCATCCCCAGCCCTGATCCGGCCCCCTCGAAACCGGTGCCGAACAGGAAGGGCCGGGTGACGGATTCCTCGACGTGGGCCAGGCCGGCCACGGGGCCGCTGTAAAGCACTTCGCCGCCGCCCTCGCCGGCACGCGGGCCCACATCCACCAGCCAGTCGGCACGGCGCACAACGTCCATGTTGTGCTCCACGACGAACACCGAGTTGCCGGAGGACTTGAGCTGATCGAGGACGGCAAGCAACGGTTCGGCGTCGGCAGGATGCAGTCCGGCAGAAGGTTCATCCAGAACGTAGATCACGCCGAACAGTCCGGAGCGCAGTTGAGTCGCGATGCGGAGCCGCTGCATTTCGCCGGGGGAGAGGGTTGGCGTAGAGCGTCCGAGCGCCAAGTAGCCGAGGCCGAGGTCCAGCAGCACCGTGATCCGCTGGAGCAAGTCACGCGTGATCGCGACCGCCACCTCATTGTTTTCGCCGGACGTCTGCGTGCGCGATGCGGTGGCTGACTCTGTCAGTTCAGCGGTGGGCCTGATGATTTCGGCGAGTTCGGCCATGGGCACGGCATTCAGGTCGGCAATCGTGTGCCCGGCAAAGGTCACGGCCTGCGCGTCCGGGGTCAGGCCGGTGCCGCCGCAGCGGGGACACGGCCCGGTTTCCATGTAGGCGAGGACCCGTTCGCGCATGGTGTTGCTCTTGGAATCGGCCAGAGTGTGCAGGACGTAGCTCCTTGCGCTCCAGAACCGTCCCTTGTACGGCTTGGCCACGCGGTCGCGCTGCGGCGTCACTTCCACGACGGGCTGTTCCTCGGTGAACAGGATCCAGTCGCGGTGTTTCTTGGGGAGCTTCCGCCAGGGCGTGTCAACGTCATAGCCGAGGTGCGTGAGGATGTCGCGCAGGTTCTTGCCCTGCCACGCTCCGGGCCACGCAGCGACGGCCCCGTCACGGATGCTGAGCGAGGTGTCCGGAACGAGGGAGGCTTCGCTGACGGTGTGGGCGATTCCCAGGCCGTGGCATTCGGGGCAGGCGCCGGCAGCCGTGTTGGGGGAGAAGGCATCCGAGTCCAGCTGGGCCGCCCCTGCCGGATACGTCCCGGCCCGGGAGAACAGCATGCGCAGGGAGTTCGAAAGGGTCGTGACGGTGCCCACTGTCGAACGGCTGCTGGGAGTGCCGCGGCGCTGCTGCAGGGCGACGGCGGGCGGCAGCCCGGTGATCATCTCCACCTTGGGGTTGTGCCCCTGCTGGATGAGGCGGCGGGCGTACGGCGCCACTGATTCGAAGTAGCGGCGCTGGGCTTCGGCATAAATGGTCCCGAACGCCAGTGAGGACTTGCCGGAGCCGGAAACCCCCGTGAAGGCGACAATGGCATCGCGGGGCACGTCCACATCCACATTGCGCAGGTTGTTTTCGCGGGCGCCGCGCACCCGGACAAAGCCGTCAGTCGGGTGGTCGGGCATGAGCTCTGCCGCCAGATCCGGCAGTGGAGCAGCGTGCTGGTCACTTCGCATCCAATCGACTCTAGCGGTGATGGCTGGCCCGGGGACTATTCTGGCGGTGTGAACACTTACGACGGCGCCGCCGAACCGGCCGATCAAGCCCCACTTTCCAGCGAACCGGACGTCCACGCAGCACCGCCGCTCCTCCCCGTGGCTGAGTTGCACCTGCACATTGAAGGGACCCTGGAACCTGAACTGATCTTCGCGCTCGCCGAGCGCAACGGCATTGAGCTTCCCTACGCAGATCTGGACGAGCTGCGGGCGCGGTACGAATTTACGGATCTGCAGTCGTTCCTGGACCTGTACTACGCCAATATGGCGGTGCTGCGGACGGAGGAGGACTTCGCGGACATGACCCGTGCCTACCTGCGCCGGGCGGCCGCGGCCGGGGTGCGGCACGCGGAAATCATGCTGGATCCCCAGGCCCACCTGTCCCGCGGGGTTTCGCTGGAGACCTGCGTCAACGGGGTGGCTTCCGTCCTCTCCTCATCGC
Organism: Arthrobacter sp. NPDC093139; assembly: GCF_044754165.1. Taxonomy (NCBI): domain Bacteria; kingdom Bacillati; phylum Actinomycetota; class Actinomycetes; order Micrococcales; family Micrococcaceae; genus Arthrobacter; species Arthrobacter sp. NPDC093139. Next base: position 51,657 of record NZ_JBIVOO010000013.1, on the reverse strand, counting down.
ACGAGGACTTCGGGATTTCCACCCTGCTGATCGCGGCCTTCCTGCGGGACCTGCCCGAGGAATCGGCGCTGGAGGTTCTCGAAGCCCTGTTGGCGATGAACGCGCCGATTGCCGGCATCGGACTGGATTCCGCGGAGGTGGGCCATCCGCCGGCCAAGTTCGAGCGGCTGTTTGCGCGGGCCGGCGAAGCAGGCCTGCGCAAGATCGCCCACGCAGGCGAGGAGGGGCCGCCGTCGTACATCATTGAAGCGCTCGACGTCCTGGGCGTGGAACGCGTCGACCACGGCATCCGGTGCATGGAGGACCCCGAGCTGGTGGAGCGGCTGGTGGAGGACCGCGTGCCGCTGACGGTCTGCCCGCTGTCCAACGTCCGGCTCCGGGCTGTGGACGTGCTGGCCCACCACCCCCTGCCGGCGATGCTTGCTGCCGGGCTGAACGTGTCCGTGAACTCGGATGATCCGGCATATTTCGGCGGTTATGTCGATGACAACTTTGCCCAGCTGGAGTCGGTGCTGGGGCTCTCTGAATTCGACCGCGTCCGGCTGGCTGCCAACTCGATCGGTTCCTCATTCGCCTCGGAGGAGCGCAAAGCGGAGCTGCTGGCGGAACTCTCGGGCTGAGGTCTCTGGAGGAGCGGACATGACCCGCACATGACGCCCTCAATGGAAGCGACCCGCAGTGAATTGGCCTCCCCGCGTCGGGCAATGTTACGTTTAGGTCACCGGTTGGCGGCACGCCCTTCAGAGCGTCCTGAATGCCGTCTTGTGTGGTAAGTCTCCAGGCGGCATTGCGAGGCGCGACCGGAGACCGTAACTGACATCGGCAGGACTTTGTCCCCCCATCGGACTGCCGTTTCCGCACTCCCCACCGAGGCTTTTATCACCATGCCTAGGAAAAATCTGCTGGCCATCAGCATGCTCTCGGTCCTACTCGCCACGCCGGCATGCAGTGCCGGGGCCGAAGCCCAAGACCTATCCTCACGATCATCGGGCCAGGCCAGCACCCGCGCGCAGGCCAATTCCGGTTCCACGTACACGGACATATCGTCGGGCGTAGGCGTTTCCCAGAGGGCGGCAGCAGAGAAGGCCAAGATCGCCGCCAAGGCTAAGGAAGCTGCGGCGAAGAAGGCTAAGGTTGACGCGGCCGGAAAGGGCGCCCCGGCGGAGAAGGCCAAGGCTGCCGCAGTCAAGAAGCAAGCGGCGGCGGAGAAGGCCAAAGCCGCCGCAGCCAAGCAGAAAGCCGCAGCTAAGCAGAAAGCCGCAGCCAAGAAGGCAGCTGGGGAGGCTGCGGCCGGGAAGCCGGGAGCCGGCAAGGCGCCCGTGACGGTTCCGAAGCCTCCGCTGGTAACCCCCAAAGTTCCGAAGCTGCCGGGTGTAACCCCTACGGTTCCCAAGCTGGGGGAGGTAACGCCTACGGTTCCCGATCTGCGGGAGGTAACGCCTACGGTTCCCGATCTGCGGGAGGTAACGCCTACGGTTCCCGATCTGCGGGAGGTAACGCCTACGGTTCCCAGCTCCGTTCTGGCAGGCCTGTTCCGCATTTCTTGAGCGCCGAATATCCATGACGGCCAACTCGATCGGTTCCTCATTCGCCTTGGAGCAGCGCAAGGCGGAGCTGCTCCCGGAACTATCGGGCTGAGGGCAGCCGGTGCGGCGTTCCGCGCCAGATCCACCAGCCAAGGGCGGCCATGGCGAGCCCGATCGGGATTCCGTAGGGCGGCAGGCCCGCGTTGAAGCCCAGGACGCCTGCCACGATGAACGCAATGCCTGCCCACGCCGGGAACATGCGCGCCCGCCAGCCTGCGATGCCGAAAACTATCCAGCCAAGGGCGAACAGCACGTAGCTGGACAGGCCGCCGAGCGCCAGCATCCCGGACCCGCCCGCGAGAATCGCGCCGGGCGCGACGTCCGCAATCCAGGGGCCAGCGAACCCGTCGAACCACATGTTGCCGGCCATGTCCAGGGTGCCGACGAGCGCGAAGCAGAAGCCGACGGCGCCGAGGCCGCCGGTGCGCGCGGCATAGCGGAGGTAGACGGATACGAGGGCGAGGACGAGCCCGACGAAGACCACCCAGTACAGCACGTTGGCCACCACGAACGGAGTCTGGCGCATCATCTCGATCCGGTCCAGGCTGCGGTCGGCGGTGAGAAGACGTGCTACGTCCACGGCAGCGAAAGCGAGCCCGGCCACCAGGGCGATCGGGCCGGCGGCTGAAGAGAGTGGTGAGGACATCTTTCCTCCTTGGCGTTGGGCACCCTCACATGGCGCGCATCTTGCGGGAAAAGCGCCCGTCGGCGGTGGCAGAGCGCGGTGCGTTGCGCCAAGCTGTGCGATCGAAGAAGACGGTAGCCAGTACCGCTGCCAGCACCACCGGGAAATAGATCAGTTCCGCGCGGCCGCGGCCGCACCGGTGAAGCCGAAGGAACCGACGGTGAAGGAGCCCTGGCTGTTGTGGAACAGGTGTTGGAACGACGCATGGCGGCTCCAAACGAACAGTGCGTGGTGCTCCATTCTCTGCCCGTGCTGGGCCGCGGCGCCAGCGGTGTGGCGGGCTGGCGGCAGAATGCTTGCAGCCACCTCCCATACCTGCTAGTCCTGTGACAGGGGCACCACGAAGGTGTAGTGCCGGGCCCTAAGCAGCAGGACCCAGACTAATGAGCGAGTCGAGGAGAGTGCAGCATGCCGCGCAAGAACCCGCGGGTGGAAGAGGCTGACGAAAAAGACCTTGAGGTGGGCAAGCCGAAGGACTGGGCAGCGGGCATTCCCGGCGTCCTACACTCCATCCAGCCTGCACTGAAGCACATGGGTGTGGGCCGGACCGAGAAAACGCTTCTGGCACTGAACCAGAAGGACGGCTTTGATTGCATGAGCTGTGCCTGGCCGGACCCCGGGCACCGGAAGACGTTCGAGTTTTGTGAGAACGGAGCCAAGGCGGTCACCTGGGAAGCCACGCCGGTGGTGGTGGCCTCGGAATTCTGGGCGGAGCACCCGGTTAGCGAACTGCGGCAAAAGCCCGAGTACTGGCTGGGGATGCAGGGCCGCCTCACGGAACCGGTCTACAAGCCGGCGGGGGAGGACCACTACCGGCCGGTCAGCTGGGACGAGGCGTTCAGGATTCTCGGCGACAGGCTGAAGGGGTTGGCGAGCCCGGATGAGGCGGCCTTTTACACGAGCGGCCGGACGTCCAATGAAGCCGCCTTCATCTACCAGCTGTTCGTGCGGGCGTTCGGCACCAACAACCTGCCGGACTGCTCGAATATGTGCCACGAATCGTCGGGGTGGGCCATGGGGCAGACCATCGGCATCGGCAAGGCCACGATCTCCTACGACGATTTCGCCAAGGCGCAGCTGATCATCATCATGGGCCAGAATCCGGGCACCAACCATCCGCGGATGCTCACCGCGCTGGAGGAAGCCAAGGAAGCCGGGTGCACGATCGCGGCGGTTAATCCGCTTCCGGAGGCCGGACTCATGCGGTACAAGAATCCGCAGAAGGTCAAGGGAATCATCGGGCACGGCACGGACTTGGCGGACCAGTACCTGCAGATTCGCGTCGGCGGGGACATGGCCCTGCTGCAAGCCATCTCCAAGCGGGTCTTCGAAGCCGAGGCCAAGAACCCCGGAACAGTGCTGGACCACGAGTTCCTGGAGGCACACTGCCAGGGGCTGGAGGAATTGAAGGCGCATTTGGCGGAGCTAGACGAGGAAACCGTCCTCGAAGCAACGGGTCTGCGCAGTGATGAGATCGACGAACTGGCTGCCCGCTATTTGAAGGCGGACAGGGTCATCATCACCTGGGCCATGGGCATCACCCAGCACAAAAAAGCTGTCGCCACCATCAAGGAGATCATCAACCTGCTGTTGCTGCGGGGCAATATCGGCAAACCGGGCGCCGGCGCCTCGCCCATCCGCGGCCACAGCAACGTCCAGGGGGACCGCACCATGGGCATTTGGGAGCAGATGCCCCCGGCCTTCCTTGACGCCCTCGGCAGGGAGTTCGACTTCGATCCGCCACGCGAGCCCGGCGCGGACGCCGTGCAGACCATTGAAAAAATGCGCGACGGCGGGATCAGGGTTTTCGTGGCACTGGGAGGAAACCTTGTAGGCGCCATCTCAGACACCCACGCCGCCGCGGCAGCTATGGAAAATACGGACCTTACCGTGCAGATCTCCACCAAGCTCAACCGCTCACACACCGTGACAGGCAAGGAGGCACTCATCCTGCCCACCATGGGGCGGACGGAGATCGACATGCAGGCCTCGGGGCCGCAATTCGTGTCCGTGGAAGACACTGTCTGCGCCGTGCACGCCTCCGAGGGCAAGGTGAAGCCGGTGGCGCCGGACCTGCTGTCCGAAGTGGCCATCGTGTGCCGCCTCGCACGGGAAACGGTGGCCGGAAAGACGAGTGCTGACTGGGAAGGCTTCGAAAAGAACTACGACCTCATCCGCGACCACATCTCCCATGTGGTGGCCGGATGCGAAAACTATAACGACAAGATCCGGCAGAAGGGCGGCTTCGTCCTCCCGAACGGCCCGCGGGACTCGCGCACCTTCCCCACGCCAACGGGCAAGGCCATGCTGACGGTCAACCGGCTGGAACACGTGGAGCGGCCGGAGGGAACCCTGATCCTGCAGTCCGTGCGCTCCCACGACCAGTTCAACACGACCATTTACGGCTACAACGACCGGTACCGCGGCATCAAGAAGGGCCGGGACGTGGTCTTCGTCAGCCCCGAGGACATCGCGGAACTGGGCCTCAGCGACGGCCAGTTCGTCGACCTTCACGGCGTCTATGAGGACAACGTGGAGCGGGTGATGCGTAAACTGCGCGTGGTCTCCTACCCCACGGCCCCGGGCTGCGCCGCCACGTACTATCCCGAAGCCAACGTGCTGGTTCCGCTCGGCAGCGTGGCGGAGGGCAGCAACACGCCGGCGTCGAAAGCTGTGATTGTGAGGCTGGAGCCCAGCACGGCGTGAAACGGGCGCTCCGGGCGCTCCGGGCGCTCGGGAGGCGCGCATTTTTGCTCCACTTTGGCATGGCCGGGCCGCCGCCGGAACTGCTGCTTCGGCATGTTGGCGGCGTCTGCGGGCGGTCCGGCGGCTGCGCCGCGGCTCAAAGTGGTGCAGAAATGCGGAGTGGTGCAGAAACGGGCTGCACAAACGGTACCGGTTCGTGTATTGCTATGGTGTCGGGCTGCCGCCGTTGACGTTCAGCGTTTCCCCCACGACGAAGCTCGACTCGGCTGAAGCCAGGAACACGTACGCCGGTGCCAGTTCCGCGGGCTGCCCGGCCCGGCCCAGCGGTGTGCTCTTGCCGAACTCGGGGAGGGCTTCCTTGGGCTGGCCGCTGCTGACCTGCAGTGGCGTCCAAATCGGCCCGGGCGCCACGGCATTGACCCGGATTCCCTTGGGCGCCAGTTGCTGGGCGAGCCCCTTCGTGAAGTTGTTGATGCTGGCCTTTGTCGTGGCGTAATCCAGCAGGGTGGGAGACGGGTTGTACGCCTGGACCGACGTCGTATTGATGATGGTGGAACCAGCCGGCAGATGCGGCACCGCGGCCTTGGTCAGCCAAAACATGGCGTAGACGTTGGTCTTCAGGGTGTGGTCGAACTGTTCGTCGCTGATTTCCCCGATGTCCTCCTGGGCTACCTGCTTGCCCGCGTTGTTCACCAGGATGTCCAGGCCACCCAGCTCGCGGAGGGCTGTGTCCACAAGCTCGCGGCAGGTGTCCGAGTCCTTGAGGTCGCCCGGAACCTTCACGGCCTTGCGGCCGGCTTTCTCGATGAGATTGGCGATCCTGGCTGCGTCCTCTTCCTCTTCGGGAAGGTAGGACATGACGACGTCGGCTCCCTCACGTGCGAACGCGATCGCCGTGGCGGCGCCGATCCCCGAGTCTGCTCCGGTGACGATGGCTTTGCGCCCGTCGAGCCGGCCGGTCCCGCGGTAGCTGTCCTCGCCCAGGTCAGCCTTGGGGGTCAGCTTCGCGTCGAGGCCCGGTTCGGGCTGGTGCTGCTTTGGCGGCTCGATGTGCTCGTAGGCCGTGACGGGATTCTTGAAGGTGTACTGATCGGTCATGGTGCTCCTCCTGATAATCGGGGTTGAACACGGACAGGGTCACAGTGCTGCTGTTCGGTTGTTAGTCCTCGGTTTGCGGATGCCGGGCTACTGCTCGGCGCCGCCGTGGAGTCCGTCGTCGCTGCTGTCGCCCGAGGCTGCCTCGCCGGTGTCATCGGAGAGGTCCATATTTCCGCGGGCTTCGGCCATGGTTGGCCCGCCGGACGGGACGTCGTAGCGCTCGGGCCGGATGCCGTGGGACTGCTCCTCGATGAGTGCCTGTTCTTCGCTGAAGCGGATGGCGTTGGCGTCGTCACCGGCGTCGCCGGGAGTGTCGTCACGGAGCTTTGAAGGGTCCGGAACTATGAAGCCCTCGTCCTGGACATTCTGCTCACTCGGGTTCTGTTCACTCATCGGTTCATCCTTTCCAGTACGTGCGGGCGCCCTTGGTTCTCGGCGTGATTCCCGGGCGCATATGGTAAGCCTACTTTCTAGTATGGACGGCGGGAAATGCTGGTTCTCAAGTCAACTCCGCTGCTTGCATCTGGGACTCCAGGCTCACTTCCGGTGTAATCGTCGTCATAGTCAGCCACGACACGCAGTATTAACCGTTTCAAGTGGCCAGATTTAACCTCCACACGGCAAACTACTGAGGGAACAATCGCTCTAAAAGGGGAACCATGCGCAAGACTGCCGCAGAAAACACCAACTTCCGGCTTAAGGCCGTGCTGGACGTGCTGGCAGAGGGGGTGTTGACTGGTGAGTCTCAGAACGCCGGCGAGGTGCTGGCTGAGGCTCTCGTGCGGGTTCCGCTGAACGCCTACGAAGCAGAACTCCTCAGCGGAGGCATTCCGCGCGGCCACAAGTCGCTCACCACTGCCACGGCGAAGCTCGTCAAGGCGGGCTGGCTGGTCAAGGGCCGCTCCGGCTGGACCATCACCGAGGACGGCCTGAAGGCCACGGTCGCTTTCCCGGATCCCGCGGGCTTCGCGGCAGCGCTCGACGCCGGAACTCCCGTTCCTGCCGAGACGCCCCTTCCGGTCGCGGCCCCTGCCAAGCCGGTCGCCAAGAAGGCGCCTGCTGCCAAGGCTGAGAAAGCAGGATCCAAGGCGGAAAAGGCTCCGTCCAAGGCCGCGAAGGTTGTGGACAAGGCCGCAAAGCTGATCGAGGATGCCGTAGCCCCGGTGGTCGACGCGGTTCGTAGCAAAAAAGCGGATGCTGAAGCTCCCGCCGTCGAATCCGTACCGCAGCCGGAAGCGGTGGCCGTCGCGGGTGATTTCAACACGCTGCTGGGCGCCCCGGAGAACTGGGCCCCGCAGTACGACGAAGCCCAGATGGAGCTCGACGCCATCGACCAGCTGTGGAAGCTGACCGCCGACATCCCGGCCGGCTACTACACCTTCAAGATCGCGCTGAACCGCTCGTGGGACGAGAACTACGGCGCTTTCGGTGCGTTCGACGGCCCCAACCACGAACTGCACCACGACGGCGGCCAGCTCACCATCCGCTATGACCACCGCACCAGGGACATCACCGTCAACTAAGCGGTACCGGCTGCCATAAGCCGGTCATCCAGCTACGAAGCCCCGCTGCCGCCACCGCGGCAGCGGGGCTTCGCTGTCTCCTGTGTCGCTGGGAGCTGTTAGGGCGGCTGGGGCTGCAACGATTTGGATGCAATTCGAGCCCTCCCAAGGAATTCCCAAGGTCCGACGATGCACTATTAGTCCATCGTCTTTTCTTAACCTGCAGAGGGAGGGCTTGATGCGCCGATCAGCATCACCAGCAGTTACGGCAATCTCGGGAATGGTTATGGCACTGATGCTCGCGTCCTGCGGGTCGCCAGGCTCGGCCCCGGCAACCAGTTCGCCGGCAACCAGTTCCCCGGTCACCAGTTCGCCAACCACGAGTTCCCCGGCCGACGCCCCGACAGCTCCGGCCAGCGGCACGGCAACGGGATCGCCGGCCCCCGCCACTCCGGCTGAAGGCTGGAAGACCTTCACTGCGAAGGACGGGTCGCTTGCCTTCGACTATCCGGCCGACTGGACCATCAAGGATCCGGCCGGGCAGGTGCCCGCGGGAGGCGGCGTCTTCGTGGAAGTGGCCAAGGCCGACGGTAAGTCCATGGCCACCCTGCGCACCAACGTGGTCACCGGCGCTGAATGCACCAAGAAGCAGCCTTATGGAATGCTGGACTCCCAGCCCCTGCCCGCCCTTGCCCAGGCCGGAACGACGCCCCGGTTCACCTTCGAGTCCCGGACAGACCCCGAAGCAACAGACCCGATGAAGGCGACTGTCCTGGCCTACGGCATTACATCCTCGCCCGAACCCACCGGGCCGGAGGCGTGCCCCATCGCCCACTTCTTCACCTGGCCGCCCAGTGGGGCGATGTTCGGAGGCGTCTACAACCCCTTCGACACGTCGCCGGGAAACGAGCCGCACGTGGACACGCCCGAGGCCTACAAGGAGACGGCGGAGTACAAGAACATCCGCAGGATGATCACCTCCCTCCGCCCGGCAGGCTGACGGGTTCGCTGACTTCCCGGATCCCCGACCAAAGGACCCCTGACCCAACGGACTCCGACCCCGAGCCCCGACCATACGGACCGCCGCTGCCCCCTCGGGCGACGGCGGTCCGCTCTGGTGATGGCGGCCCGACGGTGTGCACCGGGCCTGCGTGTCCGCTCTTTTCCGAGTCTGTCGGGGCACTCGGACCCGGCGCTACATTGGACTCATGACTGACGTGAATGCCGCCGAAGCCGACAGCGTACGCCTCACAGCCCGCGTGACCGGTGCCGTCCAAGGAGTCGGTTTCCGCTACTGGACGGCGCGGAAGGCCGACGAGTTGGGGATCACCGGCTCGGTAAGGAACGACGACGACGGGTCGGTCACCGTTGTGGCGGAGGGCCCACAGCCGGTGATTGTGGAGTTCCGGCGGTGGCTGGGGTCCGGTGAAGCGCCGGGTAGGGTGTCCCACGTTGACGAGAGGCTCTCGCCGGCCGAGGGCGAGTTCAGCAGCTTCGACGTCGTGGTCTGACGGCGGACGTTCATCCTCCGCCGTTCTCATCCTCCGCCGTTTGTCCTTCGCGCTATCCCTCGCGGAGCGCGCGGGGACTGAGTCCGATGAACGCACCCAGTTCTTCAAGAGCCGACGGTTTGTGGGGCATGTAGTTGGTCAGCTCAGGGGACCGGACGATCACTGCGCGCCACTGCCCGCGGGAAACAGCGACGTTGAGGCGGTTGCGGTTCAGGAGGAACTCGGCCCCGCGGGGTGCTTCGGAGATGGCCGAGCATGCCATGGATACGAGCACCACGGGGGCTTCCTGGCCCTGGAACTTGTCGACCGTTCCCACCCGCACGCCGGACAGCCCCGCCTGGTCGAGAGCCCGCCGGATGGTTTGAACCTGGGCGTTGTATGCGGCCACTACCAGGATGTCGTTGGCCTCCAGCCTCCGAAGGGGCTCATCCCGGCCGGGCGTCCATTTCAGCCCGACGTGATCGTTGGCCAGTTGGACGATCCTTGCCGCTTCCTCTGTGGAGCTCGTGGTGTTGCCGCTGTGTTCCACAGCTACCGTCTCTACTCCGGCGGGAACGCCGTCGAGGTGGCGGTACGTGGTAGCGGGGGCGGCCTCGAGCTTGCCGTCATAGCTCAGCACGGACACGGCCTGGCAGAGCTGCGGGTGCATGCGCCAGGAATCCGCAAGGAAGTAGCCGAGCTCGGGAGGCATGGTGGCGTGTCCGGCGGACAGCCAGCCGAGGGCTGATTCATCGACGGGCTGGGGATGGGACCCCTGGGTGACCTGGGGCAGTTGCTGGGGGTCGCCGAGCAGCAGCAGACGCTTTGCGGAGCGGGCGACGGCCAAGGTGTTGGCCAGCGAGTACTGCCCTGCCTCGTCGATGACCAGCAGGTCGAGTGAGCCGGGCGGCACACACTTTCCGGTCATGGTCCAGGCAGTCCCTCCGACCAGGCAGCCGCCTTCGGCGTCAAGGACCCGCGCCACGTCATTGTCCGTGGTCAGAGCCCACGGGACATCGGAGCCGGTGCGGGGAGCTTTTACATCCTTGGCCACGACCCGGGGGTCCACTCCTGCCTTCGAGATGGCCGTGCAGAGCATGTTCTCCACGACGGCATGCGACTGGGCAACGACGCCAACTTTCCAGCCGCGCTGCACCAGGCGGGCGATGACATGGGAGCCGACGTGCGTCTTTCCCGTGCCCGGGGGTCCCTGGACGGCGATGTACGACCGCTCCAGGTCCTCGATGGCTTCCGTGATGGCCGAAACGTAGTCCGCGGCGCCCGAATCGTCGTGGGTGACCGCAGGAAGTGACTCCAGCGTGGCCAGCCGTGGAGGCACACGGCGCAGTACGTCGAGACCGGGGTGCTTCGGCAGATCTGGCAGGGCGGACGCCACTAGCCGGGCCAGCTCGGCCAAGGATGCCTCGATGCTTGCCGTGGGAATGGGACGGTCTGACGTGAGCGCCATCGGCAGCTGAAAGTACGGGGGAACCTTGCCGGTGGACTTCTCGGTGATGGTGATGATGGTCTTGCCGGGCTGGTCGGGGTGGTCTTCAACGGCTTCAACCAGCGTGCCGAAGATGCCGTCCCGGGACACAGACTCTGTTGCGGCCGCGTGCGCGGCGGGGCCTGTCTGCGGCGGCCGCGGAGTGCGTCCGCCATCGACCTCTCCGAGACCGTCCGGGAGGGGGTCCTCGAACATCCGGAACCACGTGGAGCCGGCACGGAACTCCGAACCTTCGCTCATGGTTCCGGTCAGGCGCAGGGTCCGCGATTCGGTGCGGGCGCGGCGGGTGGGTGGTGCCCAATCGGACACAACGGAGGCGTCGTCGACCACGAAGACGTTGCGCTGGTCAGACCAGCTGTCCACTTCGGATTCAAGGCGGTCGAAATGTTCCCACCAGAACTGCTTGGCTTCCCGGCGGTGGTAGCCCGTGGCCGCGGCGACCATGGCCACGGCCTGTTCGTCGGGCGTGAACCCCCGGGTGTCGGGAATGGAATCCAGGAACCCGCGAAGGGTTTCCTCCTCAGCGGTCGGTTCTGCCCCCGCCGTCGTGTCTTCGGGTGCCAGGGCATCCGGGGAGGCCGGCTGGCGCAGCCCTGGAGCCGCGGGACCGTTGCCCAACTGCAGCAGCCAGTCACGGAGGCGCAGGGTGGAGAGGCAGTCGTATTGGTTGTAGTCGGAGATGGAGGCGAGGATGGCAGCAGCCTCAGCCTGGGTCTCGGGCCCGCCGTCGCGCGCCGTGCAGTAGGCAGCGTAGGCCACGACGGAGGCCCCGGCGTCCTTGACGTCTCCGGACCGCAGGTTATCGCCCATGTACAGGGGCTCGAGTTTCTTGATGGAGTAGGACGGCTCGGAGATCCGGAGTGAATGCCGCACCGTGGCGTAGAGATCCACGAGGACGCCCTCGCGGAGCCAGGAGTCAACGGTATCCTCGCCCGCGACGTGCGTCAGGGAGAGGTTCCGGAGGGCAGTTTTTTCGTACGGTGCGTAGTGGTAGACATGCATGTCCGGATACCGGCTGCGGCGTTCCTCGACATAGGAGAGGAAGTCCAGGAATGCCTGCCGCTCTCCCGCGCGGGAGTGAGCCCAGAAGGGCCGGAACACCGGTGTGGCGCCGGGCGGATCCCCAGGCAGCGGCGCCTCGATGACTCCGAAGAGGTATTCCAGCCCCCACGTGCCTGTGGCGGGATCCTGCCACAGGGGATCGCCCTCGAAGTCGAAAAAGATATCGCCGTCAGAGGGAGCCGGGATGCTGGCGAGTGCATTCTCCGTCAGCACCTTGTAGGTGACGGTGTGGTCCTCGCCGTCCTTGACGAAGGTACGTGATCCGTCCGGACGCTCGCGCCCGGTCTGCATCCTGGCCTGTTCGCGCAGGCGGCGCCGTGACCCTGTTGCCTTTTCCGGTGGCAGTTCCGCCAGGGCGTCGATGGTGGTGATGCCTTCGGCAATCAGCTTTTTCCGCTGGACGGAGGTCATGCCTCCCACCATCAGCAGATCGCGGTGCATGGTCACCTGCTCGGCGCAGTAGTCGCACCGCCCGCAGTGTCCAATGCCGGGCTGCTGCCACCGGACAGGCGAACCGGCGGCCCGGTGGGCTGCTGTCAGTTCGCGGAAACGGTCGCGGCGCTCGCGGTACACGGGCAGCAGATCCGCGAGGGAGTGGATGCTGCGTTCGAGGTTGCCCAGCACCAGGGTGACGCGGGGCGCAGGATCAAGTCCGAGTTTGATCAGCTGCTCCCCGTACGCAGCGAGCTGCAGCAAAGCGCCGACCTTGGCGTGCCGGGCCAGCTTCGTGTCCCACACCGCGTAGCGGCCGGGGGCTTCACCGGACGCGCCCTCCTTAACCAGGAAGTCCGCATAGCCGAGGAATTCGCCGTCAAAAAAAGTTGCCTGGAAGACGACGTCCGCACCGGACTGGAGGGCCAGCGTGGTTTCGAGATGCTTGCTTGTCAGGTCCGCACGGTCCGTGGTTCCGCGCTCCACGCAGTAGACGCCTGTGCCGCGGGACGCATCCCAGGTACCGAACTCGGCGATGAGCTTATCGAGGACCTTGTGCTCATGGACGTCGCCGAGTTTCCCGGCGCGCGCCTGCATCTCGTCAGGCGGAAAGTCGGCCTTGGGCGATCGGCCGAGCTTCTCGTCCAGGGCACGGAGCGTGCGGTATTCACACTCGCTCGCTGCCACAAGGTCGCTGGCCGAGAACACCAGGTCGGCGGGCGCTTCCGGCGTCAGTGGATCGAGCAGGAACATGGGGCCTCCCCATCGGCAGCCTCGCGCCGGGAGGGCTCCCGGTGCGCTGATTCGAATCTAGCAAGAGGCTATGACAAAGAAGGGCGGCGCAGCGCGGGGAGCCGGATGCAGCGTCAGAACCCGGAGCCGACAGCACGACGGCCGGGCGGCAAGGCCGCCCGGCCGTCGTGCTGTGTGTGCGAAGCCGCTGTTCCTACGTGTGGGAGTAGGTGAGGCAATCGGCGTTGTCCGCGCCCGGGCCTACGTGGACTTCCGGGGCGTTGCACATCAGGTGGTCATTATGGACGCACTCGGAGCGCTGGCAGGCACCAATGTTGGCCAGGACCTTCGGCAGCCCGCCGTGGATGCCAGTCTCGATGAACGTGGCGCAGGAGGCATGGTCCGTGCTCCCGCCAACCGTGATGGCCGCGGCGTTGCAGTGGGTGTGATCGTTGAAGGAGCAATTGGTGACGCTGCAGTCTGCGACTTGCGTGCTCATATGAGGTTCCTCCATGGTCGTGGCCGTCCCGGCTGGACGCCCGCTTGTTCCAAACCTAGGCCCGTCCGGCCGAATCAAAAAGACCCAATACTGTTGCGTATTTACCTGGCACCCGGTCCCAGCTTCTCGCAGCCGTCCTGCATAGCTAACGGAACGTTATAGACCTCACCGTCCCGCGGGATTTAGACTGGCGGCACCCTCCACCACACACGCACGGACCACGCCGTCCGGCCTGCCCGTACCTGCCCTTGGAGGGGACATCAGATTGCTTCATGAATCACAATCCGACCCTTCTTGGGGAGGGCCGGTGACGCCAGGAGGAAGAGATGGAAGGGAACAAGGCCGTTGCCTACAAGGGGCCCGGCAAGGTGGAAGTCATTGACATCGACTACCCCAGTTTCGAACTCAAGGACGGGCCGGGCGTCAATCCGGCCAACGTGGGACGCAAGGTTCCCCACGGCGCAATACTCAAAACGGTCGCCACAAACATCTGCGGGTCGGACCAGCATATGGTGCGGGGACGGACCACGGCGCCGCCGGACCTCGTCCTGGGCCACGAGATCACCGGCGAGGTGGTGGAAGTGGGCCAGGACGTTGAATTCATCAAGGTGGGCGACGTCTGCTCGGTGCCGTTCAACATCGCCTGCGGCCGCTGCCGGAACTGCAAGGAGCGCAAGACCGGCATTTGCCTTAACGTCAACCCTGACCGCCCGGGCAGCGCCTACGGCTACGTGGACATGGGCGGCTGGGTGGGCGGCCAGGCCAACTACGTCCTGGTGCCGTACGCCGACTGGAACCTGCTGAAGTTCCCGGACAAGGACCGGGCCATGGAGAAGATCCTTGACCTGGCCATGTTGTCGGACATCTTCCCCACGGGATACCACGGTGCCGTGAGTGCAGGGGTGGGCGTCGGATCGACTGTGTACATCGCCGGCGCCGGTCCTGTTGGCCTCGCAGCGGCGACCAGCGCGCAGCTGCTGGGGGCCGCCGTCGTGATTGTCGGTGACCTTAACGAGGGGCGGCTGGCGCAGGCTCGCAGCTTCGGGTGCGAAACTGTGGACCTAACCAAGGGCGGACCCGCCGAACAAATTGAACAGCTACTGGGCGTCCCGGAGGTGGACTGCGGCGTGGACGCCGTGGGCTTTGAGGCGAAGGGCCACGGCGCGGGCGCCCAGGAAGCACCGGCCACCGTGCTGAACTCGCTCATGGACATCACCGCTGCGGGTGGGGCGCTCGGCATTCCCGGGCTGTACGTGACGGGCGACCCGGGTGGGATCGACGAAGCGGCCAAGAAGGGGTCGCTGAGCCTGAGCCTGGGTACCGGATGGGCGAAGTCTCTGGCCTTCACCACGGGGCAGTGCCCGGTGATGAAGTACAACCGGCAACTGATGATGGCTATCCTGCATGACAAGGTGAACATCGCCAAGAACGTCAATGCGAAGCCTATTCTGCTGGATGATGCGCCGACGGGCTACGCGGAGTTCGACGCCGGCGCGGCCACCAAGTACGTGCTCAACCCGAACGGCTACCTGAGCTGAGGGCTGCCTTAGCCGCATGCCTGGAACGCATTATCTGAACAGCAACGCGGGTCAGAACGCGCACTGAGGCCCGTCGGCTGAGGCCGGCGGGCCGGGGCCGTTCAGACCCCGTTCCTGGCCCCGCGTTCCTAGTCCCGCCTTCCTGTTGAGCGACCGTGGCACGTGGGAGAATTGTTGCACCGACGAACTCTGACCTGGAGGCGAGGTAGATGATGAACAATCAGCCTGAAGAAACTCCGATGGAAGTCCCGGAAGCCGACGCCTTTGAGCAGCGGCTGCCGGCCGTGCCGGGATCGGAGATGCACGAGGAGGATCCGCTGCCCGAGGACGCCCCCGAAGCGGACGTGCTGGAGCAACGGACCCCTCTGGTGTCCGGGGACCCGGCCGACCTGGCGGCCCCTGACCTCTCGGCCGAGGAAGCTGCCGAAGCGGATGCCATTGAGCAGGCGGCGGGAACCCCCGGAATCGATGAGGAGGACTACCCGTTCGCGGGTGAGGTGCCCGAATAGGGCGGCGGGACTGGCTACTCGCAGCCCACGCCGTCGCCGTCGCGGTCCAGTCTCCCGCTGTAGCCGGGCTGGCCCGCGAAGATAGGCGCGGCGCCTGCGGCCCGGACCTCCGCGCAGTTGGCGTAGGGGGCCACTGCCGGTGCTTGCGCCGGAGCGGGGCCTGCCGCGGGGGCAGGCTCCGGTGCGGCAGGAGCTGCCGGAACCGGTGGGACAGACGGGGAAGCCGCAGGTGCTGCCGCCGCAGCCGTCGCCGGAGCTGCCTGTTCCGCCGGGGCGCTCTGTGTCGTCGGGGCCGGCGTGCCGACGCACGTGCCAAGGACAGTGGCCATCGCGTCATGTTCCGCGCGCGTGACCCAGAGCTTGTACTTGGCTTTGACCGAAATCTGCCGGGCGACGTAAGCGCAGCGATAGGCCTTGTTGCCGGGCAGCCAGGTGGCGGCGTCGCCGTCGCTCTTTTGCTGGTTGGCCGGGCCGGAAACGGCGAGGAGGTTCAGGGGGTCATTGGCGAAAGCCGCGCGCTGCGCCTCGGTCAGCTTTTGGGCGCCCTTCTGCCAGGCGTCGCTCAGGGCCACGACGTGGTCGATCTGGACGGCGCTGCTGGTGCTGGCTCCGCGCTTGAATGCGATAGAGCTGGCGGTGTAGGGGTCGGCCAGCGTTCCGGAGAGGACCACGCAGCCCTGGGTTCCCGGTTTCAGCGATTTTGCCGTCAGATCCCTGAAAAGGATGTCGTTGCGGGTGTCGCAGCCGTTGTGGTCCGTGTCCGCCCAGGCCTGGCCGAACTCGGCCCGGTCATAGCCGGTCTTCGGGGCGCGCCCCTTGATAGCCAGGGTGCCGAGCAGGTCCAGGGCTTTGGCGGCGACGGGAGGTTGCGCAGTGGCCGATCCCCCAGGCCGGGCGGCGGGAATTGGGGCGGCGGTTGGCGATGCGGATTCCCGCACGTCCCCTGAGATGCTGGGGTGGACGTCCGACGGCGGTTCTTGCGTGGCGCTGATGGTGCCGCCGCAGGCGGTGGTTGCCAGAACGATGGTGGCGACGATGCCGCCTCTGATCAAGCCGGCACCCGCCACCCGGCCCATCCAGTCGACAATGCCGGCCGGCCCTGCGTTCTGCCGGCCCGGCAGCAGACGTACTCTCTTCAACTTCTTTATGCCCCCGTGGCGTTGGTTGTGCGTTCAACGAGCCTACCGGTGAAGGGGGACCGCACCGCGGAACTTGAGCCAATACTCGGCGAAGGCTGCGTCACGGCCCAGGACGCAGAGGGCCCCGCCCACCTTGCGGTGTGCGGGGCTCCTCCTAGCGGCA
This sequence comes from Arthrobacter sp. NPDC093139, assembly GCF_044754165.1. Lineage (NCBI taxonomy): Bacteria > Bacillati > Actinomycetota > Actinomycetes > Micrococcales > Micrococcaceae > Arthrobacter > Arthrobacter sp. NPDC093139. The sequence goes on along the minus strand of NZ_JBIVOO010000013.1, from coordinate 35,009 downwards.
GGACCACCGCAACTGGGGGATGCGGCGGGCCTAACAACAACGATAAGGGTGCTTCCTGAAGAATAGCTAGGAGTTTTAGCCACACCTTAAAATCTTTTTTCGAGGAGCCTCAGAAGAAGTTCGGAACGACTGGTAAAACGGTGCAAGGGGCAGGACGTTTCCGGGGGTTCTTGACTTCACCCGCAGGCTGAACCAGTGTGGAAAACGCACCGTTTCAGCTGGATTTTCCCCTTAGGAGATGTGCGATGACGCTTCCCGCAGGCCTGACCCCGGGCATCTGGACCCTGGATATGTCCCACAGCGAGATCGGTTTTACTGTCCGGCATGCCGGCATCAGCAAGGTCCGGGGCCGGTTCCGGGAGGCGTCCGCCGAAGCCCGGGTCCGTGACTCCCTCGCCGAGTCCTCGCTCCACGCGACCGTGCAAACTGCCAGCTTCGACTCGGGGGACGCCAACCGCGACGCCCACGTGAAAGGGGCCGACTTCTTCGATGTAGCGGAGTATCCCGAGATGACCTTCCGCGCCACCGGCGTCGAGGGCGACGGCGACGACTACACCCTCACGGGCGACCTCACCATCCGGGGCATCACCAAGCCGGTGGAGCTGGAAGTCGAGTTCACGGGCGTGGCCGTGGATCCGTTCGGTGCCACCCGCGCCGGATTCTCGGCGGAGACGGAAATAAGCCGCAAGGAATTCGGGCTCACCTGGAACGCTGCCTTGGAGACCGGCGGGTTCCTGGTCAGCGACAAGGTGAAAATCAACCTCGAGGCCGCACTCGTCAAGGTGGATCAGGGGCACCAGGAACCGGGGCAGCAGGGCGCAACCGAAACCGCCGCGCCCTAGTTAGAGCACCGCCCCGGGCAGCAGATTTAGGACAGCCAGCGAATTAGGGCAACCGCGGATTCAGGACAGCCGCGCGATGCTTCGCCTGACGGGGCGCGAAGCCGTGCCGTCCGAAAACAGGTCCGGCGACGACGCCTGGATCCGCTTGACGTCTTCGAAAACGCCCCGGAGATGGACGCGCAGGGAGTTGTCGGCCTCGGCGAGATTGTTGGCTTCCAGGGCGTCCACCACGGCCGTGTGCTGCTCAATCAGCGTGGACACGGGCCGGGTGTCGATGAGGCTCAGCCGCCGCGCCCTGTCCAGGTGCGCCTTGGCTGAGTTGACGGCCGTCCACGCCGATTCGTGGCCCGCCAGCCGGAGGAGTTCACGGTGGAAATCCTCGTCCAGCCGGAAGAACTCCTCCACGTCCCCCTTGGCTTCCGCATCCTGCTGGCTCGCCAGAATGTCCCGAAGGCCGGCGATTCCCGCAGCATCAACGGCGAGGTCGTTGAGGGACGCGCATTCGATGGCTTCCCGGACGAACTGGGCCTCAGCCACCCGGCCCAGGTCCACCAAGGACACGAAGGAGCCGATCTGGGGGAATACCTGAACCAGGCCCTCCTCGCGGAGCAGGATCAGGCTTTCTCGCACGGGTGTTCGGCTGACTCCCAGTTCCTGGGCGAGCTCGTTTTCGGACAGCGGCTCTCCGGGCGGGAGCTGCAGGGAGATGATCCTGCGCCGGAGGGTTTCCAGTGTCTGGTCACGCACGGAGAGCCGTGGTGACTGTACTTTGACGGGTTTGCCGGTTGCCATGCATCCAGTGTAGTCATCGTTGACAAACTAGAATGGTAGTGCTTGTATGGTAGTCAGAACGCAGCCGGAAAGCCCCATGGTTAGCGGCTTCAGGGCCTGCTAAATCCGAAGACCGGTTACTTTCCCACCGCACCCTTTCCGCACCCTCCCTTTTTCATCGCCTGCAAAGGAGCAACTGATGACCGAGAGCATCGCGCCGCCCACCACCAAGGCGGAGTCCCGGACCACCCGAGACCTGGCCAAGGTTGCCGTGTCCGGCTGGCTCGGAACCGCCATGGAATTCATGGACTTCCAGCTCTACTCGCTGGCCGCGGCCATCGTCTTCAACAAGATCTTTTTCCCCGATGTCAGCCCGGTGATCGGCCTCATCGCCGCCATGGCCACTTACGGCGTCGGGTACGTCGCCCGCCTCGTGGGCGCCGTCTACTTTGGCCGCATGGGTGACAGGATCGGCCGCAAGAAGGTCCTCTTCATCACGATCGCCCTGATGGGTGCCTCAACCACCCTCATCGGCATCCTTCCCACGTACGCCATGATCGGCATCTGGGCTCCGATCCTGCTCGTTGCCCTGCGTCTTATCCAGGGGTTCGGCGCCGGCGCTGAAATCGCCGGAGCCACCGTCATGCTCGCGGAATACGCCCCGGCCCGCCGCCGCGGCCTGATCTCCTCGCTTGTCTGCCTCGGCACAAACTCGGGCACCCTTGCCGCGTCGGCGCTGTGGGCCATTCTCGTGGCCGTGCTGTCCGAGGAGCAGCTGCTCAGCTGGGGATGGCGCCTTCCGTTCCTGGCCAGCTTCCTGCTGATGATCTTCGCCGTGTGGATCCGCCGCTCACTCAAGGAAAGCCCTGTCTTCGAACAGCGCGCGGACGTTGTTGACGGCGTCGCGCTCTCCAAGGAGGAGATTGCCAAGAAGGATGCCGCCCGTGAGGCCGCTGAGGCCGCTGCCGCCGGCACCAGCACCATCGAAGCCGCGCTGCACCAGCGCAAGGGCAAGGCCTTCCTGATCGCCCTCGGCCTGCGCTTCGGGCAGGCCGGGAACTCCGGACTCATCCAGACCTTCCTCGTCGGTTACCTGGCCACGGTACTGCTCATGGACAAGACCATTGGCACCACGGCCATCATGTACGGCTCCATCCTGGGCTTCGCCACCATTCCGCTCATCGGCCTCCTGGGTGACCGCTTCGGCCGCAAGCCCCTTTACCTCACGCTGAGCACCCTCACGGCCCTGTTCGCGATCCCCATGATGATGATGGTCACCAGCGGGAACCCGACGCTCGTCACCATCGCCGTCGTCGCCGGCCTGAACCTGGGCGTGCTGAGCCTCTTCTCGATGGAAAGCGTCACCATGGCCGAGTTCTTCGGAGCCCGTACCCGCTTCACCCAGCTGGCCCTGGCCAAGGAAATCGGCGGCATCCTCGCCACCGCAATCGGCCCGCTGCTCGCCGCGACGCTCACGGCAGTCACCGGCCACTGGTGGCCGCTGGCCGCGATGCTCATCGGCTACTCGCTGATCACCCTCATCTCTGCCGCTGTGGGCCCCGAGGTCCGTGGCCGCGACATGGTCCGCCTGGAGGACGCAGTATGAAAGCCGTAGTTGTCCACGGCGCCAACGACCTGCGCATCGACGAACGGCCCGAGCCCGTTGCCGGCCCCGGCGAGGTAGTGCTCGACGTCGAATGGGGCGGCATATGCGGATCCGACCTTTCGTACTGGCGCCACGGCGCCTCGGGGACGGCGGCGCTGAAGTCGCCGCTCGTCCTCGGCCACGAGGTTGCCGGCCGGATCGCCCAGTTGGGTGCCGGCGTCGAAAACCTCGACGTCGGCCAGCCGGTGACCGTGCACCCTGCGGAACTGGTGGGGGACGGCGTGATGCCGGAACGGCTCAAGGGGAGGACGAACCTCTACCCTCAGATCCGGTACTTCGGTTCGGCAGCGTTCAATCCCCACACCGACGGCGGCTTCAGCGAGCGCAAGCTCGCCAGGGCATCGCAGATCCGGCCGCTGCCCGCAGGAGTGGACACGCTGCACGGGGCGCTCGCCGAACCGCTCGCCGTCGCCATGCACGCCGTGAGCCGGGCGGGATCACTCGCCGGCCGGGACGTGCTGGTCAACGGCGCTGGTCCGATCGGCTCGCTGGTGGTCGCGGCGGCCAAGTACGCCGGGGCCAGGACCGTGATCGCCACGGACATCAACGACGCGTCGCTGCGGATCGCCAGGGCCATGGGCGCCGACGAGCGTGTGAACGTCTCCAACGGCGGCAGCCTCCCGGAGGACATGGAACTGGTGTTTGAAGCCACCGGCATCCCCGCGGTGCTCGGCGGCGTCCTGCGCGCCACCGCCCGCGGCGGAACCATCGTCCAAGTGGGGAACCTGCCCGGCGCTCCGGCTCCGGCAGCGCTGGGTGACCTGGTGACCCGGGAAATTACGTGGATCGGCTCGTACCGGTTCGCGGACGAGATTACCGACGCCCTCCGCGCCATGGCCGAAGGCCTCGACGTTTCCCCGGTCATCACCCACAAGTTCGGCATCGACGAGGCTGCGGAAGCCATGCGCGTCGCGGCTGATCCCGAATCCGGCAGCAGCAAGGTCATGCTCCGCCTCAGCTGAGGCAGGTTCAACCACCACCAAGCCGCTCACCTTTCAAGACATTCAACATCCAAAGGACCCACCAGTGAAGATCACCGACGCACGGGTAGTGGTTTCGTCGCCCGGACGGAATTACGTGACGCTCGTTATTGAAACCGAGGACGGCATCACCGGCATCGGCGACGCCACCCTCAACGGCCGCGAGCTGGCCGTGGCGTCCTACCTGTCCGAGCACCTGTGCCCGCTGCTGATCGGCCGCGATGCCCGCCGCATCGAGGACACCTGGCAGTACTTCTACAAGGGCGCGTACTGGCGCCGCGGGCCGGTGACCATGACAGCGATCGCGGCGGTCGACGTCGCGCTCTGGGACATCAAAGGCAAGGCGGCCGGCATGCCGGTGTACGAGCTCCTCGGCGGCGCGGCCCGAGAGGGCGTCATGGTCTACGGCCACGCGAGCGGCTCCACTCTCGAGGACCTCAGCGCAGACTTCCAGCACCATCTGGACCTCGGCTACAAGGCCATCAGGGCCCAGGCAGCCGTTCCGGGGCTCGAGAAGACCTACGGGATCGGGCCGGTGGACGGCCGGACGTATGAGCCGGCCAGCGGCAACGTCCCGCAGGAGGACCTGTGGGAGACCACGTCCTACCTGGACTTCGCACCGAAGATGATGGCCCATGTGCGCGAACAGTTCGGCTATGGCGTTCACGTCCTTCACGATGTCCACCACCGGCTGACCCCGATCGAAGCGGGCCGGCTGGGCGCGTCACTCGAACCGTTCCGGCCGTTCTGGATCGAGGACCCGACGCCGGCGGAGGACCAGTCCGCGTTCCGCCTGATTCGGCAGCACACCACCACGCCCATTGCGGTGGGGGAGGTGTTCAACTCGATCTGGGACTGCCAGCAGCTGATCACCGAACGCCTGATCGACTACATCCGCACCTCCGTGTCGCACTCGGGCGGCATCACGCATCTGCGCCGCATCTTCTCGCTGGCGGATCTGTACGGGGTCCGGTCCGGCTCGCACGGCGCGGGTGACCTTTCCCCGGTGTCCTTCGCGGCCGCGCTGCATGTGGACATGAGCATCCCCAACTTCGGGGTCCAGGAGTACATGGGCCACCGTGAACCGGCCGGCGAGGTCTTCAGGACGTCGTACACCTTCAGTGACGGGTACATGCATCCCGGCGATGCTCCGGGCCTCGGTGTGGAGTTCAACGAGGAGGCGGCCGCCGCGTTCCCGTTCGACCCGAAGTACCTGCCCATCAACCGGCGGCTCGACGGATCGGTGCATGACTGGTGAGCAACTCGACCGAACACAACCAGACCCCTTTCGACGTCGTCGTGATGGGGGAGATCCTCGTTGAGGTGGCCACCGACGTCGCGTTCGGGCACGGCGTACCTGCCCAGGTGGGGATCTCCGGCGACGCGCTGAACGTCGCGGCGGCTGCCGCGGCGGCCGGTGCCAGGGTGGGGCTGCTGTCCGTCCTGACCGACGATGACCTCGGCCAGGCGATCGCCGCCAGGATCCGGGAACTCGGCATATCCACGGACCTGCTGAAGTTCCGGACCGGGCAGCAGGGCGTGTACCTGGTGCACTGCGACCCCGACGGGCAGCGCGAATTTTCCTACGCCCGCAGCGGCAGCGTGGGCTCCACGCTCGGACCGGACGACGTCGACCCCGCCGTCTTCTCGGCGACCGGTGCCGTCGTTGCAGGCGGAATCGCCTGTGCGGTCTCCGACTCGTCCCGGGCGGCCGTCCTCAAGGCCGCGGCGCTCGCCGGACGCTTCGTGTTCGACCCCAACTTCCGGCCCCGGCTCACCTCGGTGGAGTACGCGACGGCGGCCCTCACCGAACTGGCGCCGCAGACCTTCCTGGTCACCCCGTCCTTCCCCGGCGAAACATCCGCCCTCCTCGGATGCCCGACGCCCAAGGAGGCTGCCGCGAAGCTCCGCGGCCTTGGTGCCGTGAACGTCGCCGTGACATGCGGGGCGGACGGAATCCAGCTCGACGGAGAAGGGCTGGACGCTTCTGCGGATCTCGCCTGGATCGACTCGATTCCGGCACCCTCGGTGGTGGACCAGACCGGCGCCGGCGACGCCTTCGTCGGCACGCTGACCGCCCGGATGGTGCTGGGCGACAGCCTGCCTGTGGCGGCCCGGTACGGCGCGGCCGCGGCATCGCTGGTGGTGGGCGGCAAGGGCGGGACCGGCTTCATCCCCACCTTCGAACAGACTCGAGCGCACGCCGAACCGGAAGGAGCAGTGTCATCGCACGCCTAAGCGAAGCTTCGCTGGCTGCCAGCGGAGACCACCAGGCCATCCTGCGGCGAGGCAGGCCGCAGCCAGGAATAGTCCACCTGGGTCTGGGCGCCTTCGCCCGGGCGCACACGGCCGTGTTCACGGAAAACGCGATGCTGGCCTCCGGCGATTCAAATTGGGGGATCGTCGGAGTCACGCAGCGTTCGGACACGGTAGCCCGGCAGCTCGCACCGCAGGACGGCCTGTTCACGGTGGCAGAACGGGGCGAGGGTGCCGCACCGCTGCGTGTGGTCTCCAGCATCGTGGAGGCCATCTCGGCACGGGACAACCCGGGGGCGGTGGTGGACCGGATCGCCGCGGACGCGACCAAGGTGGTGACGCTCACCGTCACGGAGAAGGGGTACCGGATCGATCCGCACACAGGGTCGCTCAACATGGGCGATGAACAGGTGCGGGCCGACTTGGCCGGGCAGGCGCCGCAGACGGCGATCGGGCAGATCACCCGGGGCCTCCAGCAGCGGTCACAGACCGACGCCGGGCCCATCACCGTGGTCTCGTGCGACAACCTGCCGGCCAACGGCGATTTGACCGGGGAACTCGTGCGGGCCTTTGCCGCCGCGCTGCCGGCCGGGGAGGCCGAGCCGCTGCTGGCCTGGCTCGCTGCGAATGTCACGTTCCCCAACACGATGGTGGACCGGATGGTGCCGGCCACCGCGCCAGATGACCTGGACGCCGTCGAACGTGAGCTGGGGCTGCGTGACGAGGCCGCCGTGGTGGCCGAGCCGTTCATGCAGTGGGTCATCGAGGACAATTTCGCGGCGGACCGGCCGCGCTGGGAGGAAGCCGGGGCGCTGTTCAGCACCGACGTCGCCGCGTGGGAGGCTGCCAAGCTGCGCCTGCTCAACGCGAGCCACTCGATGCTGGCGTATCTGGGGCTGGCCGCGGGCAAGGCGACCATCAGCGACGCCGTGGGGGAGGCCGCGTTCCTCACCGCGTGCCGGCGCATGATGGCCGAGGACGCCCTGCCCGCCATCAGCCTGCCCGAGGGGCTGGATGGGGATGCGTACTGCGCCCAGGTACTCAGCCGGTTCGCGAATCCCGCCCTGGGCCACACTACGGCCAAGGTGGGAAGCGACGGATCGCAGAAGATCGGGCTGCGGCTGCTGAGCACGGTCCGCAGCGCCCTGGACGCCGGCCGCGAGCCGCGCTGGGCCGCCCTGGCGGTCGCCGCCTGGATGCGCCACGTCGCCTCCACGCCCGCCGCAGAGCTGAACGATCCCCTTGCCGGGGAACTCCACGCGGCCCTTCCCGCGGCGCGCACCGCTGACACCGTGGTTCCGGCGCTGCTGGGCTGCCGCAGCATCTTCGACGCCGGGCTGGCGGCGGACACCCGCTTTGCCGGCCTGCTCACGCACTGGTACCGCATCATCGACACCCACGGGCTGAACGGCCTGAGAAGAGAGATCAACCATGGCTGACGCAACGAGCGTCCTGAACGTTTCCCCGGTCATCCCCGTGGTGACCATCGATGACCCGCAGGATGCGGTCCCGGTGGCGCAGGCACTGGCCGACGGCGGCATCCGGATCATCGAGCTCACGCTGCGGACCGAGACTGCGCTCACCTCCCTGAAGCTCATCGCCAACGAGGTGCCGGACATCCTGGTAGGCGCCGGCACCGTCCTCACTCCCGGCCAAGCTGATGCCGCCGCGACGGCAGGCGCCCAGTTCCTGGTCAGCCCCGGCGTGACGCCGTCCCTGCTGGGCCACATGCTGGCGCTCAACGTCCCGGTCCTGCCCGGCGTGGCCACGGTGGGCGAGGTGATGGCGGTGCTGGAAAGCGGGCTGGAAGCGATGAAGTTCTTCCCGGCAGGTCCTGCCGGCGGCCCGGCCTACCTGGCGGCCATCGGCGCGCCGATCCCGAACGTACACTTCTGCCCCACCGGCGGCATCAGTTTGGCAACAGCCCCGGATTACCTGAAGCTGCCGAACGTCTCGTGCATTGGCGGCAGCTGGCTCACTCCCCGGAGTGCGGTGGAGGACAGGGACTGGGCGCAGATCACCGGGCTTGCGCGGGAAGCGGCGGCGCTCGCTGCCTGACCCGCGCCCGCTGCCTGGCCGCAATCGTGCAGAACCCCGTAGCCGTGGCCCGCAGACGCGCGTAGAGTCGGGAAGGACCGGACCATCCACGGTCACCGACTGAATAGCCGCAATCTGAACTGAGGAGTTCACCATGAATTTGGGACACAAGATCAGGAATGCCGCAGAACGTCTTAGTGGGCGGACCGGTGCCGCCGGCGGCGCTGCGCGCCCTGCCCGTCCGAGGGCTACCGGAGCAGGAACCGGCATGAGCCACGGCGCTGGCGCCCACTTGGGTGACAGGCTCCGCAACCTGCTCAGGAGGCACTAACCTGCACGCGGAGGTTCACGGCGACGCAGCGCTGGGATCTCTGCTGCAGAGCGGTCTAGGGCGGCGGCAACCAATGGTTGCCGCCGCCACCGTTTTGCCGGGGGAGCTTTCAGTGGCCAGCATCGGCGCGCCACTCGACGCCGATTATGAGATCGGATCCGTCTCGAAAGGGATCACCGGGCTGCTGTATGCGGACGCCTGTACCCGCGGCGAGCTGGGCCCGGACACCACCCTAGGCGACGCGCTGCCTTTGGGGGACTGTCCTGCTGCGCGCGTCACCCTGGCCGCTGTCAGCAGGCACGCCTCAGGCCTTCCCGGATTGCCCACGTCAGCCAGGCCGCTGCGGCGGACTGCGGCCTTCCTGCTGCACGGGACCAACCCCTATGGCGAAACCCTGGAGGAACTCCTGGCACAGGCACGCACGGTGCGGCTGTCCGCGCCGCGACCGCGGTACTCAAACTTCGGGTTCGAGCTGCTGGGCCACGCCGTCGGGGCCGCGGCAGGGATGAGCTACCGCGCCCTTGTCCGCGAACGCCTTGCGCTGCCTTTGGGCCTGGATTCCATCTACATGCCTGCCACCGCAGCGGAACTGGGGCCCCACGCGATTACCGGCAGGAGCCGCTCCGGACGGCCCCGCCAGCCGTGGACCGGGGAGGCACTTGCCCCGGCCGGCGGCATCCGGGCCGCAATCGGAGACATGGCCCGCCTTGTACAGGCACTCCTCGACGGCTCGGCCCCGGGCATGGCTGCCCTCGACCCCGTCGCGAACTTCGCGGGACCTGCGGCGCGCATCGGCGCTGCCTGGATGACCCTCCGCGTGAAGGGCCGGGACATTACCTGGCACAACGGCGCAACAGGTGGTTTCCGCGCATGGGCGGGCCTGGACCGGGAGGCGGGGACCGGCGTCGTACTCCTGTCCGCAACAGCGGTAATGGTGGACCGGCAGGGGTTCAGACTGCTGAAGGAGCTGACCCAACGGGTCACGTAACGGGACCAGCGAAGCCCGCAGGGCGGCGTTCCGGGATCAGTGTCCGTTGGCCCGCTGGAGAGCCTCGTCGTGCTCGGCGTGGGCCTGCCGGAGGAGGTTCATGAACTCGGTTTCGTTGCGGATGAGCCGCTTGTACTTTTCCGGCAGTTTCCTGAGTTCGGCTTCCTCGCGGAGCATCTTGTTGAAGATCACCTCGCGCTCGGCGATGTCCGTTTCGTAGTTGAGGTCCACGTATTCGGTGGCGTGGCGCTTGGCACCGGAAACCATGTTCTTGGCCTTGCCCTTGGGGCTGTAGATCGAGCCGAGGACCGTGATGAACAGGACGCCGAGGATGACCGTAAGCGAGGTTCCGGTGCTGATCTCGACGACGTTCACGTGTTCGCCGTCGTTGATGAACGGCAGGGTGTTCTCGTGCAGGGCGTGGAGGATCAGTTTGACGCCGATGAACCCCAGAATGGCGGCAAGGCCGAAGGAGAGGTAAATGAGGCGGTCAAGCAGCTCGTCGATGAGGAAGAACAGCTGCCGCAGACCCAGGAGTGAAAAGACTGTTGCGGTGAAGACGATGTATACGTTCTGGGTCAGGCCGAAGATGGCCGGAATGGAGTCGAGGGCGAACAGGATGTCAGTTCCGCCGATGGCCACCATCACCAGGAGCATCGGGGTGAGGACCCGCTTGCCGTCCACAGTCGTGAAGAGCTTGTCGCCGTCGTAGTGCTCGGTGGCCGGCAGGAACTTCCTGGCCAGCCGGACCACCAGTCCCTCTCTCTCCTCGTCGTGCGAATCGGGCCGGAGCAGGTTCCCGGCTGTGATCAGCAGGATGAGACCGAAGATGTAGAACACCCAGGCGAAGCTGTTGATGAGGGCAGCGCCGAGGAAGATGAAGCCGGTGCGGGCGATGAGCGAGAAGACGATGCCGAACAGCAGCACTTTTTGCTGGTCTTTGCGCGGCACCCTGAAGCTGGCCATGATGATCAGGAAGACAAACAGGTTGTCCACCGACAGCGCCTTTTCGGTCACATAGCCGGCGAAGTACTCCGTGCCCATGGTTGAGCCGCCGAACATCCAGACCGCCACGCCGAACAGGAGCGCGATGCCGACATAGAGGGCGGACCAGAAGGCGGATTCTTTGAGCTTGGGGGTGTGGGCCTTCCGGACGTGGAAGAAGAAATCGAAGGCCAGCAGGCCCAGGATTCCGGCTACGGTCGCGATCCAGACTATGAGGGGGACTTCCATGCTGCGTGCCTCTTTCCAAGTGAACGAAGTCGCATGCAGTGAGAGGGCTCAGCCGGTTTGACGAACCCGCAACGCCGCATCGGTCTAGGAATCACCCTACCGAAGGGTGTGCGGGCCCGCCTCACCATGCAGGCCCCGGCCTCGGGGCCGGGGCCCGTTCAGGTGTACATCAGGGAACCGGGCGTGGTGAGGGTCTGACCAGTCTCCAGCCAGGTCTTCAGCCCGGAGAGGATCATCGGCCAGCCGCCGTAGAGCTGCTCATTGGCGCCTTCGCGGAGCTGGTCATGCGTGACGGTCAGCCGGCAGGAATCGGCCACGGGTTCAATCTCCCAGGTGATCCGGGACGTGCCCTCGGCCTTGACGTCGTCGCCCCAGAGCGCCCGCATGGTCTGGACGAGGCGGCGGGGCGGATCGACTTCCAGGTTCTCGCCTTCGCCCAAGGGATCCCCGCCGTCGGGGGCCATCTCGAACCGCGACCCCGGCGTCCAGTCCGAGGTGATGTGCACGCCGAACTGGTATTTGCTGCGGATCTCGCTGTCCGTGATGGCTTCCCAGAGCCGTTCGGGAGTGGTCTTGATGTAGATTTCGAAGATCTTTTCCATGGGGCTTTCCAATCTGGATTTGAGGTCGCTGAGCGCAGCGGCCCATGGTTCTGCGTATTTGCTCACCCAGCGGTCGTGGACGAGCCTGATTGGCACCGGATTCAGGAAATGCAGCTTCTCGCGGCCGCGGCGCCGCGTGACCAGGAGGCCTGCCTCTTCCAGGATTTTCAGGTGCTTCATGACACCGAAACGGGTGATGTCGAAGTGCGCCTCGAGGGCGCTGAGTGTCTGGCCGTCTTCGCGGAAAAGCTCGTCCAGCAGTTCCCTCCGGATGGGGTCGGCCAGGGCCTTGAATACGGCGTCCACACGTTCAGGATAGGTGACCATTTGGTCACATGTAAAGGTCACGAAGAGGGTGCGTAAACCGGCATTGACCCCTCACGGTCCCCGGAGTCTAATCGGAACATCGAGGTCTCCTCTCACCTCGACGAACAGACCGGAGGATGGCAATGGCGCCGAATTTAGCCGTGAACGAGGGCCTTGCAGACGTAACTGGCGGGCGGGTCTGGTACCGGATCGTTGGCAATGGACCTGCCATGCCGCTGGTCACAGTCCACGGCGGCCCTGGCGCCACGCACGACTATCTGGAGCCGCTGGAAGCGCTGGCCAGCGACCGGCCGGTCCTCTTTTATGACCAGCTCGGTGCCGGGAAGTCGGACGCACCTGACGACATCGGGCTTTGGACGAACGACCGCCTGGTCGACGAACTGGAACGTGTCCTCGACGCCGCTGGGCTTGACCGGGTCCATCTGCTCGGCCAGTCCTGGGGAACCATGGTTGCCGCGGAGTTCGCCCTGCGGGCGCCCGGGCGGGTGGCCAGCCTCGTTCTGTCGGACCCACTGCTCAGCATGCCACGCTTCGCCGCTGGCACCGCCAACCTGCGCGCCGCACTTCCCGAAGGGGTTCGTGAGGTGCTGGATCGCCATGAGGAGGCCGGCACCTTGGACTCCGGGGAGTACCAGGACGCGGCGATGGAATTCTACAGGCGTTACGTCTGCCGCCTGGACCCGTGGCCCGAGCCCCTGATGCGCTCCTTCGGCCAGCTGAACGGGACCATCTACGAGCGGATGCAAGGCCCCAACGAGTTCGTGATTACCGGCATCCACAAGGACTACGACATCACCGGCCGCCTTGGAGAGATCAGCGTTCCCACGCTCTTCATCTGTGGACGCTACGGTGAAACGCGGCCCGAGGAAACCACGCTTTACCATTCCATGACACCGGGATCGGAGCTGGTGATCTTCGAGGAAAGCAGCCATGTTCCGCACCTTGAGGAGCCGGAGCCCTACCTGCAGGCGCTCCGGGACTTCCTGCAGCGGGCCGAAGAGACGGCGTCCACCGGCGGCCCTGGTTCTGCAGGGTCCTGAGTGGGAAAGTTTCGGTAAGCGGGAGGGCCTCGAGTCCTTCGAAATCACTGGGAGCGAGGAGCACACCATGGGGCAACTGGTGGTCCAAGAGTTCGTAAGCGCCGACGGGTTCGCGGCGGACGCCAACAACGAATTCACCTTCTATGAACTGCTGGACGGGGGCACCGCCGAGTTCGACCGCAGCCAGTTGAAGTGGCTGGACACCATCGACACGATGGTCCTCGGGGCAAACACCTACCGGATGTTCCTCGAGTACTGGCCAACGCCGGCATCAAAGGATGAAATCATTGCGCCTGCACTCAACGGGCTCCGCCGCGTCGTTTTCTCCCGCCACCTCACGAGGGCCCCCTGGGGAGACCTGCCGGAGGCGGCCATCGAATCCGGTGACGCCATCGAGGCGATCCAGCGGATCAAGCGGGAGGCCGACGGCGACATAGTGCTCTGGGGCAGCCTCACCCTGGCCGGGACGCTCCTGGCCGCGGGCGAGGTGGACCAGGTGCGGCTGGTCGTGATGCCCATCGCCTTGGGTGAGGGGCGGGGAGTGTTTCCCGCGGGGCAGGACCCGAGCGTGCTGAATCTTCTCAGCGCAACAACGTATGACCAAGGGCTGACCGAGCTCGTCTACGGGCTCCGGGCGCGGCGGGCTGCTACTTAGCCGTGAGGAGCTGCATTCGCCGGGTGTCTGCAGGGACGAGCGAATAAAATGGGGTGAACCTGGCCCTCATCCCGGGGGACATGTCGGACCGGACGATCGACGCGGCCTCAAGCGACGTGAGGTGGTAGCGGACGACGTCTCTGGAAAAGCCAAGAGCGGTGCTGATGTCGGCCACCTTGCTTGCCCCGTTGGACGCCAGAAACTCGACGATCCGCGATCTGATCTGGTTGGGCCGAACTTTGTGCCGGCGATTACCCGAGGCGCTGGCCACTTGTCTGTTTGGGCTAACTACTTCAGTCACAATAATTTCCTTTCAATCGGGGCGGCTATGAGGCGGTTCGCTGGCCTCCTGCGCGTCCTGCTCTGGTGCAGCCTCTAGTGAAGCGGGTGCTCTGTAGCGAGCGGCCAGGGGGCATGGCGGTGCAGCCCTGAACACATCGAGGCAGGGCGGTGGTGCCGGGGGGTCCTCACGGCTTCGTTGACGGGAGTGGGTTAGGCGGGGCCGGCCTGATGCCTGCCGTGTGCAAGGGGGCGAACACCGTTGTTCGCGTTGCAGCGTGGCCGGGCATGGGGGCAGCAACAGTTGGGCCGCGGTCCTTCGCTGGCAGGCTGAACCAGGGCTACGGCTGGGATGCGGATGGGCAGCCAGGATGTATCAGAGAGGCAGGATCGTGGTCAGTTCCCTCCTCCGGGCACGAGGCTGCCCAAAGCGCACTCCACCCCGTGCAGGTGGCGTGTCATGGCTCTGGACGCTTCTTGAGCGGAGCCCCGTTCAATGGCAGCGAAAATGCGGGCATGCTCGCGATCGGATTCCTTCCGCCGGTCAGCTACGAGGTTCAGGGTGATCGACTGATCACCCATGGCCTCGCGGATGTCGGTCAGGACCCCCACAAACACCCCATTGCCGCTGCACCGGGCGATGGTGGCGTGAAATTCAGCATTAAGAAGGATCCACTGCTGGAGGTCATCTTCATCGGACATTGCCTCGAGAATTTCGCGAAGCGCCTCTACGTCTTCAACTGTCCGGCGCTCGGCGGCAAGGGCAGCGGCGGGCACTTCGATGTGTGGCCGCGCCTCCACCAAGTCACGGGCCGAATACTTGCCGAGCTTCAGATCCTGGGCGACACGGTCCGCGATGACGAAGGTCCCCTTGCCGGTGAAGGTAGCCGTCAGACCAAGCGCGTTGCACGATTTCAGTGCTTCCCGGACCATCGACCGGCTGACGCCGTACTGCTGGGCCAGTGATGCCTCCGAATCGAGCCGTGCCCCCACAGGGATCTTGCCGGCTTCAATGGCGTTTCGAAGGGACGCGAATACGGCTTCGGCGGCGCCGACCCGTACTACTTTATCTTGTCCAGCTGTCCAGCTGTCCAACAGGTTGTCCATGCAGCAAATATGACATGGGTCACTCGAGCTGTCAACGTATTACTGCCGGCCGGTCACGTCGCCAGCGTGAGCAGCTTTCCCTCGGTCACGGCCTGGCGGGACAGCGTCTTGTAGCCCTCCTGCTCGAAGAGCACCGTGATCACGTCCTCCTCGTGCCGCATCACGATGCCCGGCCCCCACTCCTTGTGCACGACGGCAGCCTGGAGCGGGAAAGGTTCCCCACCCGCGGCGGCCGGGGCGCCGCCGTCGTAATCCTCCTCCTGGGCCGAACCGTCCGTGCAGGTGTCGCAGTTGCCGCACGGCTCGGGCATGTCCTCGCCGAAGTAGCCGAGCAGGAACTGGCGGCGGCAGGCGTCCGTCTCGGCGTAGCCGCGCATCATCTCGATGCGCGAGCGGTCCACGCGCTGTCGGGCTTCGGCGACTTCGACGGCGCGTTCCACCACCGCGGGCAGTTTGGCGCCGGCGTCCAGCCGGATGCCGCGCTTGCCGGCCTTGACCGCG
The DNA here is from genome assembly GCF_044754165.1 of Arthrobacter sp. NPDC093139. Taxonomy (NCBI): domain Bacteria; kingdom Bacillati; phylum Actinomycetota; class Actinomycetes; order Micrococcales; family Micrococcaceae; genus Arthrobacter; species Arthrobacter sp. NPDC093139. The sequence goes on along the minus strand of NZ_JBIVOO010000013.1, from coordinate 19,394 downwards.
CGGGTTTCCTCCAGCTGGTTCAGCAGCCCGGTCAACCTTCGCGGGGACATGCCGGTCTGCCCCGCGAGCGCCTTCTGCGTGAGCGGGCCGTCGGCCGCCCGCAGGGCTGTGAGGACGGCCAGCAGCGACTCCTCGTCCGGGGTGTGCGTGCCGAAGAACCTGCGCAGCCCAAGGTCCTCGGGCCGGTAGTGGAGCACGGCTGCGGCAGGCTGGCCGTCGCGCCCGGACCGGCCGATCTCCTGGTAGTAGGCGTCCAGGGACTCCGGGATGTCGGCGTGGATGACGAAGCGGACGTTGGGTTTGTCGATGCCCATGCCGAACGCGGTGGTGGCAACGACGACGTCAAGCTCGTCGTCGAGGAACCGGTCGTGGACGCTGTCCCGGTCGCTCTGCTTCCGGCCGGCGTGGTACGCCTCGGCCCGCAGGCCGCGTTCGGAGAGTTCAGCGGCATATGTTTCGGTGTCCTTGCGGGTGGCGGCGTAAAGCAGGCCCGGACCTATGAGCCCGGCAACCTGCTCCACGACGGCGCGGCGCTTGTCCCTGTCCTCGAGGTGGCGGAGCACGTCCAGCCGGATGTTGGCACGGTCGAAGCCGTGAACCAGGACCAGCGGGTCCCGCATGCGCAGGCGCTGCTGGATTTCGTCGCGGACCGGGGGAGAGGCCGTCGCCGTGAGGCCGACGACCGGCGGGTTTCCCAGCTGCCCGCGGACCTCGCCCAGACGCAGATAGTCAGGGCGGAAGTCGTGGCCCCATGAGGAGACGCAGTGGGCCTCATCCACCACGAACAGCGCAACGTCCAAGGCAACGAGCCGCTCCACGGTCTCGGCCTTGGCCAGCTGCTCTGGCGCCAGGAAGAGGAAGACGGCGTCACCGCGTTCGGCCGCTTCCCACGCCTCGCCCACGTCCCCATCGCTGCGGCCGGAGTTGATGGCGACGGCGGCCTCCCCGCCGAGGTCCTCCAGCAGACCGTCGAGCTGGTCCTCCTGCAGTGCTATCAGCGGGGAAACGACGACGGCGGGACCGCGCCTTGCGCTGTCAGCGTGCCGGTGCAGGTACAGGGCGGCCACCTGGTAGATAGCCGATTTGCCGTAGCCCGTGGGCATGACGGCGAGGACGTCGCGGCCCTGCACCAGGGCCCGCATGCCGGAAAGCTGGCCGTCCCGGAGGTGAGAGAGCCCCAAGGTTCCGGCTGCGAGCCGGCGGAGGCCGGCGTCGGGATCTGTGCTGTTGTCGGCGGCTGATGGGGCGAGGGCCTCGGTCATGGAGCAGCTCCGTGGGGCGGTCCGATGGCCGGGTGTCTTCAGCCGTGGAATCTACCCTACCTGCCGGTCAGATGGAGTGCAGGCCCCGGTCTGCGCCCGGGAACCGCGTGGGGGTGTGAATCCTCATGGTGGCCTGGGCGGGCCTGGACTTGGGTATGATGACTTCCCCGTGGCCTCCACGGCTCATGTCGCGGATGAGGCCGGTCCCGGCAATCTCCCTGGTTACGGAAATCCCCGCGACGGCTGCCTGCTTCGACGGGTAGGTCACCGAGGTCGCCACCAGGCGTCCCGACCCGTCCAGGAGCCGAACGCGGAAGCCACCCTCCGGAGCGTCGATGAGTTCAAAGTGTCCAGCCATGACAAATCCCTCCGTTCGTGATGCGTCTTCTCATATGTCCCGATTCTATTTTGCGCCAATTCAGCCCTGATGGCGCGGGCCTGAGGGCCGCCGGATTCAGGCGGCATTGTGGGGACCCGACACGAGCCTGCCGGTGGACGCGTTGCCATGCGGTGACAGCGGTTTTCCCTGCCCCGTTTCGTTGCCCCCCGCGGATGGGTACGGTGACCACATGCAGAAGATTTCGATTGAGGCACTGGCAACGCAGCAACTTGAAGCAGCGCGTTCGGTCGGCAGCGGGCGCGCTGCCGACACAGTATTTGGTGGGCACGAGAAGGTGATGCGCCAAACAGTGATGGCGCTGAAAGCCGGCACCAGTCTCAGCGAGCACCGAAACCCGGGGGAGGCAACCATTTTTGTGCTCCGCGGCTCGCTCTGGCTTCGGGCCGGAGGGGAATCCTGGCAGGGCAAATCCGGAGATTTGCTGATCATTCCAGACGGACTGCACAGCCTGGATGCCGAGGAGGATTCTGCCTTTCTGATGACGGTGGCGAAGATCACATCGTAGCCGGCGGTGACCTTCGCCGCACCGGGATGGACAGTGCTGTTTTGACTGTCCGGGCACGTGTACTATCCCTTCAGGAGGCGGCGACGCCGCAGCGTCAAACTGGGGGATATCAGGCATGAGCAAGCGATAAATGCTGTGTGAAATCAGCCATGAAATCACTCATGTGGGATCGCTCTGTGAGACCACTCGTGTGAACGTACCGTGCCGTCCGGAATCGCCAGCCCTCGAGGCCGGAAACCGGACAGTTTCCCAGCGCTACCTGTAGCCTGCCCTTCCCGCCGAGCCAGTGGTCGCCCCAACGGCTCTGCACCCACCCGCGTCAATCGGCGCACCCCCGCCATCCCACCCCTCCTCGGTGACCCCTGCCGTCACCAGCCCGAAAGGACCGCCATGAGCCAGCCCGGCCAAACCCCGCCACCACCCCCGCCGGCCGACTACACCACCTACGGCGCACCAGGGTTTCCCGGGCAGCAGTATGGCTCAGGCCTGCAATATGGCGCGAGCCCTTATGGTGCAGGCCTGCAGTCTGACTCGGGCTGGCAGTTCGGCGTTGCTCCACAAAAGTCTTTCCTCGCCACCTGGCTTTTCTCACTGTTTCTCGGAAGCCTCGGCGTGGACCGCTTCTACCTCGGCAAGATCGGTACGGGCATCGCCAAGCTGCTTACCCTCGGCGGCGTCGGCGTCTGGGCGCTTGTGGATCTGATCATCACCCTGGCGGGAAAGCAGACGGACAAGGGCGGCCGACCGCTGGCGGGGTATGCGCAGCACAAGGTGCTCGCGATAGCGGTCTCGGCAGTGCTCGTGGTGGGCGGAATGATTGTCGGCGCGGTCACCGGGGCCGCGGCTGCCCTGGCCATCCAAAGCGCGGCCACGTCGCCGATTGTCTCCGCCGCACCGATCACGGAGGAGCCCGTTGCTTCGGAACCGTCCGAATCGGCACCTGCCGCGTCTCAGGAAGCGATAGCCGGTGACGACCGCCCGCGCCTGGCCGCCCGGTCCTTCACAGGAACCGGCGACGCGATTAAATCGGTGGACCTGCAGGGCCTGCCTGCGCTGGTGACCTTCACCTGCAAGGCGTGCACCGGCGAAACGGTGCTGGAGACCGACGGTGCGGAGATCATGCTGGTGAACACCGTTGGCGGCTACGCAGGCTCCCACCTTGTGGACACCAGCACCGGTTCTGTCACGTCCCAGTTCAGCATCAGTGCCGATGCGGCATGGACCCTGAAGGTGGAGGACGTTGACGCTGTACCCACGGCGACCGGCAAGGCGCGCGGGCATGGCGACGCCGTTATTTACTGGGATGCTCCGAGCGACAAGGCTGCCATCACCAACAACGGCGAGGGGCAGTTCCTCGTGGAGGGCTTCGGGTCCGAGATTCCGGAACTGCCCGTCGACGAGGAGGGCACCTACAGCGGTACGGTCCAGCTGACGCCCGGTTTCGTGCAGATCAAGTCCGACGGTGACTGGACTCTGACCGCGAAGTAGGAAGCTTCGGCGGGAGGTTGCTGGGGGTGGCTACCGCACTGACTGACAGACGGCCCCGCCGGACGTAGCGTCCGGCGGGGCCGTCTGTTTAAGTGCTTCAGTCCGGTCGGGCGCCCGCAAGCGTCCGCGCCAGCTCAGGCAGTGATGGCACCGTGTAATCGGGTTCCGCGAAATAAGCCGGATAGGGAGCCCCGGAACGGTTGATCCATGCTGTGCCGAGTCCCGCACGCGCGGCGCCGTGGATGTCCCAGGGGTGGACCGCCACCAGGAGCATCTGATCCGGGTCGGTTCCGCAGGCGGCGGCTGCAAAGTCGTAGGCTCCGCGGGCGGGCTTCCAGGCCGGGGCGTCGTCGACTGACAGCAGGAGATCGAAGCTGTCCCGGATCCCGGCGGTGGTGAAGAGATTCTCCGCGACGTCGGTGGAGCCGTTCGTCAGCGTGGCAAGCCGGTAGCCGGCCGCCTTAAGGGACGAGACACCGTCCGGCACGTCGGCATGGAGTTCCAGCCCGGCCATGCCTTGCATGATGTGTTCCACGGCCGCGTCCGCTTCCATCCTCAGGTCCAGGCCGGTGAGCAGCCCGCGCAGTGCCTCCGCCCCGATCTCGGCAAAGGCGCTGTTGTCCCCGGCCGCTGTGAGGGCGAAGCCGTCGCGGAGCAGCGTGGTGAACCACAGTCTGGCGAGCGACGCCGGCGCACCGGTCTCCGCGAAACGGTCAGCCAGCGGGGACATGTCGGACAGGGTTTCGTTGACGTCGAAGACGATGACGGACGGGGCGGTTCTCACGGAATGGCTCCTTCTCCAGCGGCTGGTCAAGCCCAGTCTTCCGCGCGTGGAGCCTGAGCGGTAGATCCCGGCAGGCAGGGGCGGGCGGGGCGGCAGTGACATGGCTAGAGTGGATCTAGTGGAAGGCAGGTGTCCATGACCGAAGACACGGAAACCGGGATGGCTGGAACGGTCCTCCGGGAGCGTTACAGGGTCGAAGAAGTGCTTGGCCATGGAGGCATGGGAAGCGTCTACCGGGGAACGGACCTGGTCCTCAGCCGGGACGTCGCCCTCAAGATCTTCCGTGCCGACATCACCGACCCGGAGGAACTGGCGAGGCAGCAGACAGAAGCCCGGACGCTCGCCAGGCTGAACCACCACGCCTTGGTCACGCTCTTCGACACCGGTACTCTGCTCCGCGGCCAACGGGAAGTGCCCTTTCTGGTCATGGAACTTGTCAGTGGAACTGATCTTCGCCGCCACCTCGCATCCGGGCCGCTGACTTCCGCCGAAACGGCCCGGCTAGGAGCCGAGCTGGCTGAAGCTCTGCACTACATCCACGATCGCGGCGTGGTGCACCGCGATGTAAAGCCGGCCAACATCCTGCTGACCCGTTATGCGGCGGATTCCCCGTTAAGGCCTAAGCTCGCGGACTTTGGAATCGCACGAATGCTCGACGGGGCCAGGCTCACCGCAATCAACATGATTCCCGGGACAGCGGCCTATTTGAGCCCGGAGCAGGCCAGCGGAGAGAACGTGGGACCGCCGGCAGACATCTATTCGCTGGGCCTGGTGCTGCTGGAGGCTCTTACCGGGAAGGTGGCATTCCCCGGACCTCCGATGGAATCCGCGGTGGCCCGTCTCTCCCGGGTTCCGGACATCCCGGATGCCCTGGGCCCGCAGTGGAAATCCCTGCTCGCTGCGATGACTGCCCGGGACCCACAAGACCGGCCGGACGCCGTAAGTATCGCAACAACGCTGGGCATGGCCGGTGAATGGACCGTGCCAGCCAAATATCCACCTGTGGCGAAAACCGCAACGGAAGCACTTCCCACGGCCACCCGGGTGCTGAGCGCGGACGGTCCCAGGGTTCCTCAATCCGAAGGCAGGGCGGGGCTGCAGGGTGATGCCCGGCTGCCTGCCCTCTCGGCCAGCCAGGTAACCAACGCCACGTCGTGGCATCCCGTCCCGGAGATGCCGGCACGCGAACCAGCCTCCATGGAGCCAAAACCGGTCCGGCAGCGCCCCTGGAAGAAACTCAGAAGCATCCGGAGCCGCCGGCTTTGGGTCTTGGTTGCCGTCGCAGCTCTGGCCGTGGTCCTCGTGGGAGTACTGCTGACGTCCATTCAGCGGCCGGCCCCGGCACCGGTGGAAACACCGTCGCCGGTTATCCCTGGGCAAATGGGCGAACACTTTAAAGAACTGGAAGAAAGCGTCACACCATGAACCAACTGCTTACCTCCGTTCTGGCCGCCTGCCTTGGGCTTTCACTGGTAACTGCCTGCTCGGCTGCGCCCGAGCTGGACGCCGGAGTCGCCGGGAAACTGCAGGACCGCGTGGCTGCAGCGAAACAACTCGCCGCGCAGCAGAACTTCCCCGCAGCGCTGGCTGAGCTTGAACAGCTTGGCCAGGACGTGACAACGGCTGCAGAACAGCGCCAGGTGTCACAGCAGCGAAAAGCCCGGATCGAGGCCGCCATCAGCACACTCAAGGACGACCTTGAAGCAGCCATGACACCGACACCCGAACCGCTCCCAACAACTCCTGCGACTGATCCTTCAGACACCAAGAACCACAAGGATCAGGAAGAAGACGCGCAAAAGGAGGCCGAGAAGCGGCAGGAGGAGGCGAAGAAGGACGCCGAAAAGAAGAAGAAAGACCAGGACAAAGGCGACGGTTGATAACCGCTGCTCCTTCTGAACACTGTTGTAGAGTTCCTCGTCGTGCTTGAGGGGCCTTTCTAAGAGTCAGCAGTTGTTCTACGGTTGCGGCTATGAGGCTGCACGTAACCTACCAAGGTGGAGACAAGGACAGTAAGTCAGAGCTTCGAGAATTATCGGAGTTCCCGATAGAACTTCCTGGGGGCAGATACGACTTGACCTTCAGACACGCGAGTCAAGAACCCGACCCAACTGAGGCCGTGGCTAAGTGGGTGGCGCAAGAACAGCCGGCAGAGCAGTCCTAGCCGGCTGTTCGCGAGCAGACGAGTACATTGCTCTGCTCTTTTTCTGCGCCCATTTACCGCGTCTCCCGAAAGAACTAGGATCGGGCCCTGGCTTACGGCACGGAAGGGAACCGTCATGGAGTGCATCGTTTGGTCTCTCCCGATTCTGCCCGGCAAACTGGAGGCGTGGAAGGCACTCGCCGAGAACGCCAAGGGGGAGGACTATGACCGCTCCCGAAAGCGCATGGGCGTGGTTCGGGAAGTTGTATCACTGATGCAAACCCCGGAAGGGGACTTCGCGTGCATCTTTCAAGAGGGAAAGGATTTGGCCAAGGCCTTCCAGATGGCCGCCGAGTCAGACGATCCCTACGATGTGTGGTTCCGGGACCAAATCAAAGAGATCCATGGACTGACACTGGAAATGTTGCAGGGACCCCCGCCGGCGGTCGTCGCCGTCGACTACCGAAGCGACGAGCGATAACGAAACGGGGCTGTTTCAAGCGTAATTTCGGCATATTGACATGCGGATCACCCGGGAATGCCGTCTGCCTTAACGGGGTTCTCCGCCCCGTTTCTAAGTATTTCGGCGCCAGCACTGGGCCGCTTCTGCTTGGCGAGGGCGCCTGCGAGGAGTGCTCATGTCTTGGGAAATGTCCGGAACTTATGTTGGCAACTGTAACTGCCAGTTGATTTGTCCGTGCCCCGTCGACGGCGTGCCCACCGGACGGGACGGCCAGTGCCGCGGCGTGAATGTCTTCCATATCGCGAGCGGACGGCTCGACAGTACCGATCTGTCGGGAGTCGACTTCGCCTTCTGCAGGAAACCGCGGATTTCACCTTCGCCAGTGAGATGGCCGAGGACGCCCCCAAGGGCCGGGTCTGAGCGCCGCAGCTCATGCTGCTCAGCTCTTCGCGAGAGGCAGTGCGCACGGTGTGCGCACCGCCGTTTCGGCTGCGTTGCCGTCCGGTTCTTCGGGCGCAGCGTCTCTTCCGCGTCCATCCTCGTCCAGGCTCGATGCACGCGAGGCCGGTCTCATCGCGGTCCTGCTCGGGTTCGCGGCTGCGAGCTGGGTCTTCAATTCAGCGCAGATGAGCGGGATGGACATGGGCCGCTGGACCGACCCTGGCCCGCTGGGCTTCTTCGTCTCTACCTGGGTTGTGATGCTGGCGGCCATGATGTTCCCGTCCGTCGCGCCGATGGTCGTTGCCCACAACCGGATACATCACCACCGCCGCCGCATGGGACGCCACGCCCCGCCGGGGAGCACCGCGGTATTCGTGGCCGGTTACCTGATCTCGTGGACGGCCTTCGGCCTGGTCGCCTACTCGCTGTACGGCTTAGTCGCGGCGCAGTCTCCGGGGCTCTTCGCCCCTGACCAGGGAGGCCGCTATCTGGCCGCGGGAGTGATTTTGGTGGCGGCCGTTTACCAGCTGACCCCGGCCAAGAACGTCAGTCTGATGAAATGCCGGACGCCCATCGATTTTATCCTGCACCGCATGCGGCACGGGTACGGCGGCGCGCTGCGGATGGGAGTCGAGCACGGTGCGTGGTGCGTGGCATGCTGCTGGGCGCTGATGACGGCGCTGTTCGCGCTCGGTGTGATGAGCATCGGCTGGATGGCGGTGATCGGGGCATTCATCGCCGGCGAAAAGATGCTCCCCTGGAAACGGCTCGCAAACCGGTCCGTTGCGGTGGCGCTGGCCGTGATTGCACTGGCCATTGCACTGTCGCCCGCGGCGACCGACGGGATGACGATGTAGCAGGGCGTTTGTTCGGCGGCAACCCAAGCGCGAGGCGGACGCCCCCAAAACGGGGACGGCCGCCGTCGTACTTTTCTAAGGGTGAGGATCAGCTGTTCAGCGTGTACGGCTTCGGCAACTTCAGGCCGCGCTGGTCCATAAGGGTACGCAGGCGGGTGGGGTAGTCGGTGATGATGCCGTCCACGCCGAGGTCCATCAGGCGGGCCATGTCCGCGGTGGTGTTGACGGTCCAGGGGATGACGGGCAGGCCGAACTCGTGGGCTTCGGTGATCATCTGCGGGGTGACGGAGCGGAAGTCGGGGGAGATGACGTCGTAGCCCTGGGCTTTGGCGGCCTTGGCGAGGGAGCCGTTGTAGTCGTCGATGTCGATGCCGCCGAGGTTCGGGCTGGCGCCGGGCTGGCCGACTTCGAGCCAGGCGTCGCCGCTGGAGAGGGCCACGAGCGGGAGTTGCGGGGCGATCTTCCTGGTGTAGTTCAGCGAGGACCAGTCGAAGGACTGCAGCGTGGTGCGGTGGGACATCCCGGCTTTATAGATCTCGGTGACCACGGCCTTGGTGAGCGCCACCATGCCCTCGCCACCGGCCTTGCCGTCCTCCACCTTGGTTTCGACGTTGAAGCGGACCTTCCGGGCATTGAAGCTGGCTGCCAGCTCAAAGACGTCCTTGAGCTCGGCGATCTTGTTGCCGTCGATCACTTCCTGCTCCGGGTAGCCGGGCAGCTGCACGAAGCCGCAGTCCAGGGTTTTGACCTGGTCGAGGGTCAGGTCCGCGACGCGGTCGCCCACGTACGGGAATTCGGCGTCGCCGGGGATGGCGGGGCTGGTGTCGCGGCACTTGTTCGCCTGGATGGAGTCGTCGTGCCAGACGACGACGCTGCCGTCCTCGGTCAGGTGGGTGTCCAGCTCCAGCGTCGTCACGCCCAGCTCCAGCGACTTGGCGAACGCGGCCAGGGATTCCTCGGTCCATTCCCCGCGGCCCCCGCGGTGGGACTGCAGGTCAAAGGAACCGTTGCGTTCGCGGGTCTTAACCAGGTTGGTGTCTGGTGACGGTGCGGTTCCGGCAGCGTTCGACGACGGCGTGCCGGCGTCCGCGGTCGGGGCGGCGACGGCGGGGCTCGCCATTGCGGCGATGAGCGCGGCGGCGGCCGCGGCAGTCAGGACTGTGCGCAGGGTCATGGTTCCTCCCGGGTGGTCGGTGGTCGGCGCTGAGCCGCCGACCCGTTCACCGTAGGAAGGCCAGATGGACGGCGGTGTGCGGGGAGTTGGATGGGAGGTGAACAGGTGCGGCCAACCGCAATGTCAGCGTCGCCGAAAGGTCCCAGTGTGGGCCGCTTGAGCTTCATAGGGTTTGTTGGGTTTCCATAGGGTGCGGGCGTCAGGATGTCCTATTTCAAATAGGTAGCGAGGAGATACCTCGCCCACATTAAGGAGTCCCTGATGCGAAAATTGCTGATATTGCTTCTTGTCCTACCGTTCCTGGTGCTCGGAGTGCCGCCCGCGCAGGCCGCGACGTGCACCATCGACCCCCAGAGTGAACCTGTGACCGGCCAGGTCGGGACCGAGCTCACTTACTTCATCACCGTGACCGATTGCGCCTCGTCGAACAAGATCCCGACGTTCAAGGTCGTCGACGGACGCCTTCCCGCGGGCACAAAGCTGTTTGACTTCGCTGGCAGCTCCGGGCTGATCAACGGAATCCCCACGACCGCCGGCACCTTCACGTTCACGGTCCAGGTCAAGGACGAGACCCGTGCAACCGACACGGAGACCTTCACGATCGAGATCCTCCCGCCAGAGGCGCCGACCATCACCACCGAGGCGCTCTCCAGCGGAACTGTCGGCGAGTTCTACTGCTGCGGCAACCTGTTCGCCAGCGGTGGCGTCCAGCCCTACACCTGGTCGGTGGTCGCCGGGGCCCTCCCGCCCGGCCTGGAACTGCCCAAGCGGGAGAACACCATCTCCGGAACCCCCACCACAACCGGCACGTTCACCTTCACAGTCCGCGTGACAGACGATCTGGGCGCTTTCTCAGAAAAGGAGCTCTCCATCACGATCAGTTGAGCGTCAGCCGGCCGCGTCGACGATCCGTCGACGCGGCCGGAAGCAGCAGCCGTACTGGCCGGCTGGCCTCTTTCGAGGAGGCCGCCGCGCCGCAGCCTGCGCCCTCGCCCGCCGGTAGACTTCAACCGTCGGGACGCTTGCTGCCGTCACGACACGTGAACATTTGGGGGATTCTTTCCGTGGGTTTTTTGAAGCTGGCCGCCGCAGCCGCTGCCATCTCTGTTGTGTCGTTCGGGGTTTCGCCCGCATCCGCAGATCAAGGCACGGTGATAGGCCTCCCCGGGCCACCCGTAGGTGTTGCGGCGAGTTCTGACGGCACGGTCTTTGTAACCCGTTACGACTGGTCAGGCGGCATGTTCGTCTTAACGCCGGGTGCCAGGGTGCCCGCACGTACGGTCCGCACCGGCAACTTTCCGACTTCGGTGGCATCAGCCCCGGACGGAACCCTGTACTTAGTGCAGAGTGGGGGCTCGGACCAGCGGGAGATCGCTGTCCTTCCCGGAGCAGCTGACGAGGTGGCCAGGACCATTCCCGTTTCACACGGGGAGCATTGGCTTGCCGCCGGACCGGATGGTTCTCTTTTCGTTGCCAACCCCAATGAGGGAACCGTTTCAGTCATCCTCCCGGATGCCGCCACGATTGCTCGGACCATCAAGGTGGGCGCTGGCCCGCGTGCCGTGGCAGTGGCGAAGGACGGCACTGCCTTCGTCACCAACGAGCATTCCGGCACCGTCTCAGTCATCCCCGCAGGTTCGGGTACGGCCTCCCGCACGATTGACGTCGGGCGCAAGTCGAATCCTCACGGAATCGCCGCCGCCCCTGACGGCACCGTGTACGTCACCAACGTCCTCACAGACGAAGTCGTGGTCATCGAACCGAAGACGGCGGCCGTGGCACGGCGCATTCCTGTAGGCCGTTCCCCTCAGGAAGTCGCCGCCGGCCCGGACGGCTCCATCTACGTCACCAACAGTGTGGACCGCACGGTCTCGGTGATCGGACCAGGAGAATCCGACGTCACAAGGACCGTACCCGTGGGAAAGGAGCCGGGACGTCTCGCTGTGACCCCGGACGGCACTGTCTATGTGGCAAACCGTGCGGGCAACTCCGTTTCGGTCCTCTCGTCGGAAGCCACCGCAGCGAAGGCGGGATCGGCCACGCCTGAGGCGGGACCGGCGGCGGGACCTGAGCCCCTTCAGGACAGCTCCAACAAAGCCGAAGTGAGCTTCTTCATCGGAGGCGGAGCCGCTGTCCTTCTTGGTGCCCTGGTGGGTGTGGGATTCTGGCTCCGCCAAAGAGCCAAGCGCAAGGCAGCGTAAGCGCCGTCGCTTACTGGGCGGTGTCCGCCCAGCCCTGGTTGGCCGGACCGCCGTAGGCCCCGTCCTCACAGAGCTGCGCCGCGACCCCGGCGGCCTGCGCGATCGCCGCGGCTGAGGCTTTGGAGCCTTCACTGCCGCTGCCGGTTGCGAGTCCCGCGGCATAGCCCACCATGAGCGAAGTGATCGGCGCGGCGGCGTGGGTCACTGACCGCGCCGATTTCCTGGCGAGGTCCAGAACCATTTCCTGGTCGAATTCGAGGTCCAGGAGCTGCAGGGCCTGCGCCAGCCGGTTGCTCCATTGCGCCAGGATCTGTGCCTCGTCGTCGTCGACAGCCATGTTCTCTCCTTGATAGCGGCCATTGGGGCGGTGCCTCCCGCCCGGTGGCCACGACACTACAAGGCTTTCCGGCGTAAGTCACCGGTGGATGTCTGGACGTGCCCGCATCCGGACGAGCAGCCACACAGTGCGGGGGACCGGCCAGATGATGGCCAGCGCGAGCACCGGCACCAGCAAGGCGCCGACGTCGGGGAACTGGCGGACGATGACGGCCAGGTTGGTGTCGAACTTGGCGGGGGCGTAGATGAAGCACAGCCACAGCGCGAATCCGTCGAGGGCGAGCCCTGCCAGGCCCACCCCCCATGGCGTCCACGGCTTGTCGGCCGCGGCGGGGCTTCGCCGGAGTACGGAGAGCGCCAGCCACAGGCTCAGCAGTTCCGCGAGCAGCAGTGCCAGCGAGACGGCCCAGCTGTAGCGCTGAAGCCAGTCCTCCTGCACCACCGCCGGCGCCGGGGGCTGGCCGTGGAGGATCCGCAGGATGTTGGTGTCCATGGCTTTGAGCCGTGACGGGGCCGAGGTGTCATTGGCGTTGATGACCATGGCGACGCCGAGGCCGGAGCTGGGAACCAGAGCCTGGTAGGTGTGCGAATTCCCCCATTCCCCTTGATGCTCCACGAGCAGCGGGTGGGTATCCGGGCCGGGCGGTTCGCCAGGGGCGGCAGATTCCACGAGCGGCCGGGTGAACCAGCCCATGGCGTAGCCCTTGGACTCGTCCACCCGGACCCGGGGCTCGAGCAGGGCCTTCACACTGTCGGGCCGGAGAATGCGCCGGTCACGGTACAGGCCGTTGTCCAGCAGGGCGATCAGTTCGTGGCTCTTGTCCTCGGCGGAGGCGTACATGGTGGTGGACGGCATGCCGGTGGTGGGTGCGGGCACCTCGGTCTGCTGCCAGAACGTGCCGAACCACAGGGAATGTCCGGCTGCCGCGCTGTCTGTGCGGGCAGCGGCGCGCGTGGTATGGCTGTGGGACATCTCCAGGGGCTCGAACAGGTGCTGCTGCACGTAGTCCCCGAACGGCTGGCCGGAGACCGTCTGCACCAGAAGGCCCAGGATATTGAAGTTGGCATTGGCATACCCGAATGCTTCCCCCGGAACCCCTGCCAGCGGGGAACCTGACAGGGCGCGCACACCTTCTTCAATGGCTTCCGGGCCCTGCGCGTCCGAGCCTTCGAAGGCCGTGTCCTTGGCCGCCATGCCGCTGGCCTGGTGGAGCAAATGGCGGACGGTAATCTCCGATGAGCGGCTGTCCCGCAGAGTGAACCAGGGCAGGTAGGTCCGCACAGGCTCATCCAGCCGGAGCCTGCCGGCCTCGACCTGCTGCATCACGGCAATGGCCGTGAGGGACTTGGTAGTTGACGCCAGCAGCACCGGAGTCTGGGGCGTCATGGGGCGCCCCGAGTTGTCGGCGCGGCCAAACGCGGCGGAATGCACCTGGACGCCGTCCTTGACGATAACGACGGCGGCTCCCGGCAGCCCCATTGCGTTAATCTGCTCCCGCAGGAAGGCGTCCACCGCCTCAAATGCCTCATCGGGGATGGCAGGCCCTGCAGCAGGCTTTTCGACGGCGGTGGGCGGCTGGGTGCCGACCGCCGCAGGGGCCGGCGTGGTGAACCCGCAGAACAGGCAGGCCACCAGGAAGCATGACAGAATCCAGCGCGATGACCAGGAAATTTCTCGCATGCCCGCACCTGCTTCGCCCTACCGTCCCTTCACGGTAGGACCGGGCAGGCGGGAAAACAATGCATCATCCCGGGCGCGTTCGGTTCACTTGACCGGCCCCGCCATACCTGCCGGTTCATGTGCAGTTCATCTGCCTGGGAAATGCGGACCGTGCCGGCCCATGCATGGAGTCCTGTTGGCCGGCACGGTCCGCGGTCTATGGGCAACGCAGCCCTGTTCAGCCCTGCCGACGCCCGCGCCGTGAGGCGGGTCCTTCAGGTCCCTGAGTGTTCTCCGGTGTTTTCTTCGGGATGGTGTTCCGGGGATCAAGGAGTTCGGCCAGATGGAGGCTCTTGCGCTCCGGTTCCAGCTGCTTGACCTGCATTGCACAGCTGAAGCCGTCGGCAAGGACCGGTGTCTCTGCCGCAGTGCTTTCAAGGGCAGGAGCCAGTGCCTGCTGTGCCACTTTCATGGAGATGTCGTAGTGGTTGGCTTCGAACCCGAAGTTTCCCGCTACGCCGCAGCAACCTGTTGCCTCCGCGACATTGGCTACTCCCAGGGCCGCCAATGCCTTGCGCTGTACGGTCGCCCCGAAGGTTGAGTACTCGTGGCAATGGGTCTGCACGGTTACCGCGGACGGCACGGCCGGGGGCGTCCAGCCGCCGTCCACCCATTGCTTCACGGCTTCGGCGAAGCTCTGGATCCGGTGTGAAACGCGTTCGGCGGCTTCGGTGCCGAGAAGCTCGGGGCCGTCCTTTTTGAGGGCTGCGGCACAGCTGGGTTCGATGACGACGATGGGGGCATCGCTGCCGTCATCCAGCTTGGCCACGGTCCTGCCCAACATCTTCTTGGCAGCGTCGAGCTGCCCCGTTGAGATCCAGGTCAGGCCGCAGCAGGCGTCTGTCTCGCAGGAGACCTGCCTTCCGGTCCCTTCGATAACCCGTGCAGCTGCTCCGGCCACCTCCGGTCGGAAACCCTTAGTGAAGGAGTCGACGAAGAGCACTGTGTCAGCGGCCGCCGGCGTCTTTGCGAAATCTGCGAGGGCATCGCTGAGCATCTTTCCGGAGGCGAATTTCGGCATGGCCCTCTTCGTGGTGAGACCACCTGCTGCTGCCACCACCTTCCCCAGCGGGCTCGCCAGGACTGCATTGACCAGCGGGCTGATGCGGGACGTGAGCTTCAGCCACCTGGGCAGCCACCCGAGCGAGAAGTGCGACATCGGCCGGAGCCTGCCCTCGTAGTAGTGCGAGAAGAACTCCGACTTGTAGCTCGCCATGTCCACGCCAGCGGGACAGTCGTTGGAACAGGCCTTGCAGGCCAGGCACAGGTCCAACGCCTCGCGGACATCTTCCGACTTCCAGCCTTCGTCGACGGTCCGGGCGCCCCGGACCATGTCCTGGAGCACCCTGGACCGTCCGCGCGTCGAGTCTTTCTCGTCCCCTGTGGCCCGGTAGCTCGGGCACATCACTCCGCCGGAGTCCGAACGGCATCTGCCGACGCCGATGCAAGCCTGGACGGCATGCACCCAGGGGTCGGCTCCGGCCGCGGCGGCCTCTACGGGCCGGAGCTCGAAGTGCGTTCTCCACTCACGCTCGGGGATGCCCTCGAGGGCCAGGTTGGCGTCAAACGGATCCGGATCGGTAATCGACCCCGGATTCAGGATCCCTGCCCCATCCCACATCCTGCGGTATTCCTCGAACGCGGCGAGCATGCCGGGGGAATACATGTGCGAAAGCAGCGCAGAGCGGGCACGGCCGTCGCCGTGTTCGCCGGACAGGGAGCCTCCATGGCGGACGACAAGTTCGGCGGCTGCCTGCGTGAACTTGCGGAAGACGTTGCGGCCCTCTTCGCTGCGCAGGTCGTAGGTGATCCGGATGTGCATGCATCCGGCCCCGAAGTGCCCGTACATGATTCCGGTCAGTCCATAGTCGTCCAGGAGCGTCCGGAAGTCGGCCAGGTAGGCTGCAAGGTTCTGCGGGGCGACGGCGGAGTCCTCCCAGCCGGCCTGGGATTCCCCGCCACTGGCTGGCCTCGATGACAGGCCGGCGCCGTCCTCCCTGACCCGCCACAATGTAGCGCGTTCAGCAGAGTCCGGAACGGCACACCCATCGACCAGGCGGCCGTTCGCCTCGAGCCGTTCGAGCAGCAGGGCGGCCTGGCGGGCCACTTCATCCGGGTCGTCGCCGTCGAGGTCAACGTACAGGAACGCCTTGCCCTGGGGCAGCCCCAGGACGGAGTCGTCTCCGCGGCGCAGCCGCATGGTGTCAACGATGGCCTCGTCGATGCCTTCGACCGCTGCCGGGGAGAAGTCAAGGATGGTCTCGATGTCCTTTGCGGCATCGACCACGTCGGCATAGCCGAGGCACACCAGCAGTGCACTGGATGGCTTGGGGACGAGTTTCATGCGGGCGCGGACGACGACGGCGCAGGTTCCTTCGGTGCCGACCAGGGCCCTGGCAACGTTCAGACCGTTTTCCGGCAGGAGATTGGCAAGGTGGTAGCCGGAAACCTGGCGCTGGATGCGGCCGAGTTCAAGGCGGAAAGCAGACAGGTTGTCCTGGGCGAGTTTCTTGAGGTCTTCGCCCAACTGGAACGCGCGGGATACGGAGTAAGCGTCGGACGGATCGGTGGCCCGGACGCCGTTGTCTGATGCGGTGAGTAAGGCGCCGTCGGAAGTGACGACGTCGATCTCGTGGACGTGGTCGGAGGTCCGTCCATAACGCACCGAGTGGTTGCCGCAGGCGTCGTTGCCGATGGCGCCGCCGATGGTGGCACGGTTTTTTGAGGACGGGTCGGGGGCGAAAGTGAGGCTCCCGCCGGTTGCCCGTTCAGTTTCGCGGGTGAGCTGGGCAAGCACGACGCCGGCCTCGACGTCCGCCGTTCCTGTCGCCTGATCGACGGCTATGATCCGGTTCATATGGCGCGAGAAGTCCAGCACAACTCCCGGGCCGATCGCGTTTCCAGCCATGGACGTCCCCCCGCCCCGGCTGATCAGGGCAGTTCCGGTTTCCCGGCATGCCGCCATGACGGCGCGGACGTCGTCGACGCTGCGTGGAAATACAACGCCGAGAGGCGGGACCCGGTAGTTGGACGCGTCATAGGAGTATGCGGCCAGCCGGTGACCCGAGGCTTCCACGGGCACGCCCGCGGCCTGAAGCTTTGCCAGGATCGGTGCACGTTCCGGGGCAGTGATCTTTGAATGCATGGTGCGCTTTCCACTTGGATTGTCATGGAACGGTTTCGAGTTGTGTTGCCGTACTAGTGCTCCCGGGAGAGTTCTTCCTGGGTTCTCGTGCTGAGGAACGCTTCGGCGTCGTCCAAATGGGCCGCCCAAAGCTTCAATGCCTTCTGCGCGTTGCCGGCTATCAGCGCATTCAGGAGCTCAGTGTGTTCATCGTGAAGTGTGGATACATGCAAGTACCTGGGGCGAAGGAGTGCCATCAGGAGGCGGATCTCTGTGGAAATCGTCTGAAAGAGCCTGCTGAGCCGTGGCGAGTCGGCGGCTCCCACGACCGCCGAATGAAAGCCCATGTCAGCCTGTGCCGCAGTTTCCCAGTCCTGGTTATCGCTTACCTCCGAAAACCTCGCGAGCGATTCCCGGATTGGTCCCATGTCGGCACCGCGACAGACCGAGCGGACCGCCTCGAATTCGATGAGTCGGCGTACCAGAAATATGTCGGCCACGTCCTGAACGGAGAAACGACGGACCCTGGCGCTTCGCCCGGTTTCACGTTCCAGGAAGCCATCAGCGATGAGGCTCTGCACCGCGACTCGGGCAGTGGGCCTGGCCACCCCCAACTGCTGGGCAACGTGGCTGTCCTTGAGCACTGCCCCCGCTGAGTAATCCCCGGCGAGGAGGCTGCGTTCCAGTCGGGTGCGTACAGCGTCCGCAACTGTCACTGCTTCATTTATCACCCTAAAACTGTATAACAGCTATACATTTCCTCCCAAGACCTTTCGAAATGCGGGGTAACTCTTACGATCCTGCTGGTGGCTGCAGGGAGGGCAAGTGCGTCCCGTGCTACTCCAGGGCGGTCCCGTTGCGCCGTGCGAGGAGCTTCAGTTCGCGCACCACTGCATCGATCTGATCCGATCGGGAAGCCGGGGGGGTTCTGGGTGCTGGTTCCAGATCGCGCGCACTGTTGAGGGCTCCAGTTCGGATCCGACTAGGTGCAGCTTGTTGGGCGCTCAAGGAATCGGAGAAGGGGTCGTGGAAGAGCAGTTCGATTCCTTTTGGCACCGGGGCTGGACCCACCATTTTGCTGCCGCTATATGGCCCTTCCAGGTACATCGCTGCGTCTTGTTCCCTCAAAGTGACCCTCCCAGCTGAACATGGACGGCCAAGAGGATAGCCCCGAGGGCAAAGCCTGCGATACAGATCTGCGAAAGGAGGCCGGCTCTGGATCTCCTCCCCTGCGCCAGTGTGGCGCCGGAGGAGTTTGCGTAGCTGATTGCAGTTGCGCTCGTCAGGAATCCTGCCGTGATGAGAACGATCAAACTGAGCATCGGATCGTCCGTCCAGCATCTCCAACGAGCACGTGCGGCTGTGCATTCATGGCATGTCTAGTTAGGGAATGGGCTGTGGGAAATCGTGAGGTCATAGTCGTCCTCAATATGGAAAAGCCGTCGATGACCAAGTTCGTCGGTGACCCAAATCGTCCGGCCATCTTCAGTCCGATCATCAATCAAGCCCTTATGGCGGGGGACGCCCTGCTGGCTAAGGACGACGATGTCGCCCTGCTCGAGTGTGTTCCACGTGGCTGCGTGACTGCTCTGTCGCACTTTGTCTACCTTTCAAGGAGTTGAGGCTGAAGAAGGGTGCCTGGGGGCGGAATGCAATGGTGCAGGTGTCAGGCGATACGAGGAAATCTGAGAAGCTTCTGCCGTCCGGTGCCCCTGACCTGCTCTGACCCAGGAGGCTTCCGGGCGTGATCCGGAACTCGATGTGAAGTTCCCCCTCCACTTTATCGTCGATTGTTGACAATTGCTAGGGTAAATTCTCCCTTTTGCAGCCGGTGGCGCCGCTTAACGTGGAAGCGGCCGTTGCAACCCCTCAAGAATTCTGGGCGTTGCAACGGCCGCTGGGACCCGGCCTGGGCCGGACATGGTCACTGCAGAGTTACGGGGTTCGCGAACCCCGGGCCGCTATTTGTCCTGCTGTGTGGTGGCGGTGAGGTCCTCAACGGCTTTTTGCATGTGCCGTTTGATGGCCTTGAGGAGGCCTTTCCTGTCGCCTGCCTCCAGCAGATCCAAGACCTTCTGGTGTTCCTCCACCAGAACGTCTACCCACGGATAGGAGACTTCCAGGTTGAGGATGCACATCCGTGATTCGGCGGCCAGCGTTTCGTAAATCCGGATCAGCCGGGTATTTCCCGTGCCTGCGACGAAGGAGGTGTGGAATTGCATGTCCAGCCGTGCAAGTTCCTGCCAGTCGGACCCGGCAACCTGCTTTGCCATGTCCCTGATGACTTCCTTCAGCACTTCGCAGGTGTCTTGGAGCTGCTCGTGGCTGCCGTCGAGCAGTGTATTTGCAGCCGCTGTCTCGACGGATTCCCGGACCTCATAGATTTCCCTGATGTCGGCGATGGAAAGCTCCGTGACGAAGACGCCACGGTTGCGGTGGCTGACCAGGAGCCCTTCCTGGCACAGGCGCTGCAGCGCTTCCCGGAGCGGGCCCCGG